>JADJCV010000001.1 GCA_016703025.1 Candidatus Avedoeria danica | reverse complement strand
CCCCCACCCCCCATCGAACTAGGCCTCAGCACCTTCGGCGACATCACCGTCACCCCCACCGGCCACCCCCTCCCCCACGCCGCCGTTCTCCGCAACATCGTCGCCGAAGCCGAGCTCGCCGACCGCCTCGGGCTCGACTTCTTCGGCGTCGGCGAACACCACCGCGCGGACTTCGCCGTGTCGGCGCCCGAGGTCGTCCTCGCGGCGATCGCCGGCCGCACGAGCCGCATCCGGCTGGGCTCGGCCGTGACGGTGCTCAGCTCGGACGATCCGGTGAGGGTCTTCCAGCGCTTCAGCACGCTGGACGCGGTATCGAGTGGCCGGGCGGAGGTGATCATCGGCCGAGGCTCGTTCACGGAGTCGTTCCCACTCTTCGGGTTCGAGTTGGACCGCTACGAGGAGCTGTTCGAGGACCGCCTCGCGCTCTTCGCGGAGCTCCTGAAGGAGGGCCCGGTCACGTGGCGCGGCACCACCCGCGCCCCGCTGTCGGACCAGCGCGTCTTCCCGCCCACCGAGAGCGGCCGGCTGCGGACGTGGATGGGCGTCGGCGGCACGCCGGCGTCCGTGCTGCGCGCCGCGCGGTACGGCATGCCGCTCATGCTGGCGATCATCGGCGGCGACCCGCTGGCCTTCGCCCCCTACGCCCAGTATTACCGCGACGCCCTGGCCGAGCTCGGCCGCGCGCCCCTGCCGATCGGCGCGCACTCGCCGGGCCACGTGGCCGAGACGGATCAGCAGGCCCGCGACGAACTCTGGCCGCACTTCGGGCCGATGTACACCCGGATCGGCCGGGAGCGCGGCTGGCCCCCGCTGACGCGCGGCGCCTTCGAGCAGATGGCCGGGCCGCAGGGGGCGCTGTGCGTCGGCGCGCCGGAGACCGTGGCGGCGAAGATCGTTCGGACCGCCACGGCGCTCGGCCTCTCGCGCTTCGACATGAAGTACAGTGCCGGCACGCTGCCGCACGAGGCGATGCTCCGGTCCATCGAGCTCTATGCCACGCAGGTGGTGCCGCTGGTTCGGGAGCGGCTGGAGCGGACCGGACGGTGATCGAGCGCCAAGCGCGCCGCCCCGCCGACAGCACACGACCACTTTTGCCCGAGAGAACAGCATCCCACCCGCCCCACCCGCGACGAACAGCCCGAACCGCCCCCCGCCGCCCCCACCCGCCGCCCCCCCACCCCACGCCACCAACAACCCGACCCGCCCGCCCCGCCCCCGCCCGCGCCCTCGCAACGCCGCACTGTTCGGCCAGCACCAGGCGACCCAGCCGCCAGCTTAGGACGGCGGTGTACGGTTGCCTTGGGGCGGGGGCGGGGATGTTCCTGGCGTTTGCGGTGCTGTCGCTGACGCGGTGACCTGCCAAGGCGCTCCTCGTGCGCCATCCTTCTCGTGCATCCTACTCCTCGTGCGTCATCCCTTATTCAGTTTTGACCCTAGATCGCTGAACAACACCTTCTACAGTCAAGCAATGCTGAATAAGGTGGCGACAGGATGTATCGTCCGGATCATCCCCCTATCGTCGAGCACTCCCCGCCAACAACACCCCCGGCAACACCCCCTCCCACCACCCCATCACCCGCTCGTGGCTCCACCCGCGATCCACCGTCAAGCCGTAGTACGTCGTGTCGCCCAGCAGCGTGAGGAGCACGTCCGTGGCGCCCTCCGCATCCAGCCCGGACCGCAGCCGGCCCTTGGCGGCCAGAAGGTCGATGACCTCGCGGTAGCCGGCCCGTTGCAGCGCGTCGTGGTGTTCGTGCGTGCGCCGGACCTCGTCGTCGGTGAGGGCGGCGGCGCGGAGGATCTCGGAGATCCGGCTGGCGCGGGCGAAGAGCGGGCCGGCGCCGCGGACGAAGATCCGCAGCGCCTCGTCCGCCGTCGGCGCGGCCGCCATCGCGGCCCACCAGTCGGTCGCCTGCGGGATCGTAGGGTCGTCCTCGCCCATGACCGCCATGTCGATCACGGCGCTGATCAGCGCCGGTTTCGTGTGGAACGTGAAGTACACCGTCTGCGGCGCGACCCCGGCCCGCCGGGCGACGGCGGCGATCGTCGCGCCGTGGTAGCCGTTCGCGACGAACTCGTCGTGGGCGGCGCGCAGGATCTTCAGGCGCGTCGCCGCTGCTTTGTCCCGGCGCGACGCCCCCTTGACCTCGCGGATCACGCGGCTCATACTCCTCGCTGTTCGCTAGAGCACAACTCTAGTGTACCGCTACGGCATTTGCCGTGGGCGTCGCGCCAGCAGGAGGTCTTCATGGTCACTGAGCTTGCCACAGGTTCGCCGTCCGTGTCGCGCATCCGATTGTACGGCCGGATCTGCCTCTGGGCCGGGATCCTGGGCGCGGCCTCCGGGATCTACTTGGCCGTCGTCCCCCCGGTCGTCGGGCCGGAACGCTTCAGCTACCCGCTGGACACCACCGGCCACCAGGTGATCCAGGCCTGGTTCGCCGTCCAGCACATCGGTCTGATCCTCGGCCTTTTGGCGCTCCCGGCCAGCGGCGCGATCGGCGCGGCCCGCTACGGGCGCCTCGGGTTGTACGTCGCCGTCGCCGGACTCGTCGTCCTCACCGGCGCCGAGCTCTGGGCGATCACCGCCGCCGATGCCGCGATGGGCAGCGCCCAGTTGGCGCCGCTCGACACGGCCTACGGGATCGCGTCGACGATGGCCGGCGTCGGGCTCGTCGCCGCCGGCATCGCCGCCGTGCGGTCGGGACGATGGCAGGGCTGGGCCCGCTACCTGCCGCTCGCGCTGGGCATCTACGTCTTCGTCCCGATGTTCCCGGCGATGTTCGGGCCGTTCGTCGCCGCCCGGCTGGCGATCACGGGGTGGATGCTGCTGTTCGCCGCGCTGGGCTGGGTGCTCGCCCATCACGACTGACCCGCGACGGTACTGCGCCTACCTACCGCACCGCCTTCACCATCATCCGCACCCCCGTCCCCCCACCCTCGTCCCACCGCTCCCCGACGCCCACGAACCCCAGCCGCTCGTGAAACGCCATCGACCCCGGGTTCGGCGGCGCGATGTTCACCTCACACGTCACCGGCCCCCCCGCCCCGCGCCCCGCGTGCACCGCCAGCGCCTCGACGTCCGCGTACAACCGCCGTCCGATCCCGAGCCCGCGATACCCCTCGGCCACGGCGATCCGGTCGACATAGACGAACCGCGGGTAGCGCGCCACAAACCAGCGGAAGTTCAGGCTCTCGTACTCGGCCGTCTCCACCATCGCCAGAACGAAGCCGGCGATCGGCCCGCCCGCGCCGCCGGCACGAACGACGCGATCGACACGATCGTTGCGATCGACACGATCGTTGCGATCGACACGATCATCGCGATCGTCGCGAGCGTCCCCAACGACCCGGGCCACCCGCAGCACGAACGCCTCGCCGTGCAGGCGCGCGAGCTTCGGCGCGTCGATCGGGCCGACGTGGGGGACGTTGGACGCGTTGAGGGCGAGGATCGCCGGCAGGTCGGCGGCGGCGGCGTCTGTGATGCGAACCGCCGACGATGTCGCATGCGGCATCAGCGCGAGCCCCTCGCCAGACCGTTCAGCCGGTCGAGATCCCACTTCAACGGATTGTCGGCGATGTACTGGCGGATGCGGTGGAGGGATTCATCGGTGCGGATGACGTGTTCGTAGAAGTTGCGCTGCCAGACGGGGCTGCCAGGGGCCATACGCTGCGCGTTGACCTGCCGCGTCGAAGCAGCCTTGAACGATCGAACGACCGTCGGAATCGTCCCCACCGCCGGCCGCCCAAACCGTTCGGTGCCACCCACCGCCCCATCGACCGACGTCCATTTCCGCCCGCCGTCGCCACCCACCGCCCCATCGACCGACGTCCATTTCCGCCCGCCGTCGCCACCCACCGCCCCGTCGTCCGACGTCCATCTTCGTCCGATGTCGCCATCTACCGCCCCGTCGTCCGACGTCCATTTCCGTCCGATGTCGCCATCCACCGCCCCGTCGTCCGACGTCCATTTCCGTCCGATGTCGCCATCCACGTCGTGTAGGGGCACGGCATGCCGTGCCCACGCATCGGGCACATCATCGCCCGCGGCGTCCGGTCCCGACGCGGTTGCGTGGTGGCGGGGGTTGGTCGCGTGGTCAACGATGGGCACGGCATGCCGTGCCCCTACACCACCTAGGATCAGGATCCCGTGGATGTGGTTGGGCATGATGATGTAGGTGTCGAGGGTGGCGCCTGGACAATGGTCCGGGATCGAAGTCCAGCAGGTCTGCACGATCTCGCCAATGGGGTTCAACCTCATCACCCCACCCACCACTTCCCCAAACACCCACTCCCGCCCCGCCGTCACCACCGTCACGAAGTACGCCCCCGCCCGCCCGTAGTCGTACCGCGGCAGCCGGATCGACCGGCGGTCGCGCCGCGTCTCGTCGCCTCGCAGCGGACCGGCGTCAGCCACGATCACACGATCAGTTGTCGAGCGCGAGCACGAATGGAAGCGCCACCCTTGCTGCCCCCGCCGTGGCCGTTGCTCCCGCCTCCGCCGTGGCCGTCCCCCCCGCCCCCCGCCGTCGCCGTCGCCATCCCGCCACCCCCCGGCCCCCACCACTCCACCACCGTGGAGTAATCCAACCCCTCCTTCAACCCGCCCCCGATCGCGTAGAACCGCTCCCCCACCCCCGCCGATGCCAGCCCGTGCCGCGCCGTCGGCATCGGCGCCTCGACGGACCACGTGCCGGCGGCCGGGTCGTAGACGAAGTGGTCGTTGTATGTCCGCCCGCCGCCCTCGCCGCCCGTCACGTGGATCCGCCCGTCGGCCGTTGCCGCCGCCGTGCAGCCGCCGCACGCGCCGGGCATGTCGGGGAGGCGTGTCCAGGCGCCCGTCGCGGGATCATACGCCTCGAGCGTGCCGACGATCCCGCGGCCGAAGCCCCGCCCGGCCACGACGTAGATCTTGCCGCCGGCAGCCGCCGCCCCGAGGTGCTCGCGCGGCGTCGGGCCGGGCAGGTCGGCCCACGTCCCGGCGACGACGTCATAACGCCACATCCGGTCCTCGGCATCGCCGATCCCGCCGACGACGTAGAGCGCGGCGCTGATCGCACCTTGGTGCGCGCCATCGACGGCATCGTCGGACGCACCTGCGTTGGCCCCTTCTCGGTCGGCGGCGAGCACGACCATGAACCCCGCCGCCCGCCGCCCCGGCATGTCCGCCATCGCCGTCCACGTTCCCGTTGCCGGGTCGTACGCGTCCAGTCTGCGCGTGGCCGAGGCATGGTTGAGGCCGCCCGTATAGCCGCCGGCGGACCAGACGCGCCCGACGGATGCGGTCATCATCGGATGGTGGACGGCCGTTGGCAGCTCGGCCAGCACTTCCCAGGCGTCATCCGTCGTGTCGTAGCGCCCGAACCAGCGCCCGATCGACGCGCCCGGCGGCGTGAACCCGCCGCCGACGTAGATCGACCGGCCCAACCTGGTGCCCGCGATCTCGGCGATCCGCACCGGGATCGGCGCGCCGGTCGACCACGCGCCGGCCGTCGCGCTGTCGGCGTCCGCCACACCGGCGGAGGGCGGTCGCAGGACCGCCTCGCGGGCCCCGCCGACGACCGCCTCCGGTGCGCGCGTCGGCGCGTGCGATTCGGTCAGGACGGCGAGCGCGCCCATCGCCCCGAGGGCCGCGGCAGCGAGAACGTGTCGATGCACGGTGGTCATGGCGGGACGATAGGCGGCCTCGTGCGCGTCGGCAAGCGAGTCGGCCGGCCGGTCGGCCGGCCGGTCATCGACGGCCAAACCTTGGCGTCGACCTCGGCCCCGCCATACCATCGTCCGACGCCGATCCACGACAGGTCATCCCATGCCAACACCCATGCCCACGCCCCTCCCCTTCTCCCCCCACCGCCCCCACCCCTGGCACGGCCTCCCCCCCGGCCGCGACCTGCCGCTCCACGTGAACGCCTACATCGAGATCACGCCGTTCGATCAGATCAAGTACGAGGTCGACAAGGCGTCGGGCTACCTGCGGGTGGACCGGCCGCAGCGCGGCGCATCGTACGCGCCGGCGCTGTACGGCTTCGTGCCGCAGACGTACTGCGGCGAGGCGGTCCGCGCCCTCTGCCCGGGCGCGCAGCGCGGCGACGGCGACCCGCTGGACATCTGCGTGCTCAGCGAGCGACCGATCGCCCGCTCCGAGATCATTGTCCCGGCGCGGGTCGTCGGCGGTTTGCAGCTGTTGGACCACGGCGAGGCGGACGACAAGATCATCGCCGTCCTCGAGAACGATCTGGTGTGGGGCGCCGCACAGGACATCGCCGACCTGCCGCCGATCCTCGTCGAGCGGCTGCGGCACTACTTCAGCACGTACAAGCTCGTGCCGGGCGAGCTGCCCGTGATCGTCATCCAGGAGACGTACGGGCGGGACCGGGCGGCGGAGGTCATCACGGCATCGCTGGCGGACTACCGGACGCTGCGCGGCGACGACGCCACGCCATAGCCGCCACCACGAACAACCCCACGACCGCGCCCCACCCGAAAACGTCCCCGATCACCGAGTAGATCGTCCGCACCCCGGCCGTCGGCACCTGCGCGACCATCGTCCGGTCGCCGGCGGTGAAGTGGTCCATGGACGCCAGCGTCCGGCCGTACGGGTCCGTGATCACGGACCACCCAAGGTCGGCGTGGCGGATGACGCTCATCCCGTTCTCGATCGCGCGGAACGTCGTCATCTGACCGTGCAGTGGGTCGATCGCCTGCCAGTCGTGCGCCGGGGAGAGGAGGATGTCCGTGCCGTTGCGGCCGGCCTGGGCGATGTTGCGGATGAAGTCCGTGTCCCAGCAGATCACGCCGGACAGCGTCCCGTGCGGTGTCTCGACCGTCTTCAGCACGCCGTCGCCCTTCTTGGACCCCTCGAAGATGTTGCCGCCGAACTTCACGTGCTCCAGCACGACGTTGCCCGCCGGGTCGAACACGAGCAGCTTGTTCTCGGACGGGCGCGCCGCGTCCCGGTAGAGCGTGAGGAAGGGGATCCCGAGGTAGACCGCCCCGTCTCTGGCCGCCGCCGTGCCGCGGGCGATCAGGTCCGCCTCGTCCTCCTCGACGCCGACGCCGGCGCCCTCGGGCCAGAGGACGATCTTGGCGCCGGCCGCGGCCTCCGCCGCCGTCCGCTCGAAGTAGCGGTCATGGATCGCCCGCGTCGCCGCCGCGAACGCCGCCTGGTCCGAGTCGCGCATCGGCATGAGCGCGTTGAAGTCGATCGACTCGGCCGTCATCGACGCGACACGGACGGTGCCCGCTGCCGCCGGGGCGAGGGCAAGACGCGCGCCGCCGAAGAGGAGCACAGCGGCCAGCACGCCCCCGTACGTCCATCCGACGCGCCGCACCGTCGCTGGCGCGAACCCGTCCTCCCACGCCCAGTTGATCGCCGAGGCGCACCACGCCATGAGGAACGTCAGACCCCACAAGCCGGTCACGGACAGGATCTGCAGCAGGACGATCTGCCCGGCTTGCGAGTACGCCGTCGCCCCAAAGCTGCCCATCGGGCTGCCGCTGCCCATGTTCGCGAACTCGAGCGCCGTCGTCGCCAGCGGGAACGGCAGCGTCGCCCACCAGCCGGCCAGCCGGCGCCGCAGCAGCCGGTCCGCCACGTACGGCACGCATGCGACCAGGGCGTTGCCGGCGATCAGCACCTCCCGCGCCGGCGACCCCAACGGGATCATCCCGCGCCACCCCACCACCAGCGACGCCACGGCGATCGCGGCGATGAGCACGTAGCCCAGCCATGCCGGCCGCACCGTGCGCGTGAAGCGCAGCGCGACGATGGGCGCCAGCCACGCCAGCACCGGCACGGTGATCCGGCCGCTGGCGAAGATCGACAGGACGAGGGCAACGGCGAACCAGAGGTAGGGCGAACGATCGGCTCGGTCGGTTGGTCCCGTTGCCGGGAACGCGGTCGCCATGCTCGGGTCTCCTTGGTCGTCGCGCGCTTGGACTACGCCGACTCGACTACGCCGCTTCGACGATGGCGCCTCGACTACGGCACCACGTACCGCTCGATCTCCCCCCACAGCTCCGCCTTCCGCATCTCCGCCTCCACCGCCGTCGCGTTCAGCGCCAGCCCGCGGATGTCCTCGGTCTCGTCGAGGATGAAGTTCGCGCGGTCCCAGAGCAGCTTGACGAAATCGCGCACCGCCGGGTCGGCGCGCAGCGCGGCGTAGTCCGCCGGGTGCTTCGTGCGGGCCTGGCGGAGGTAGAGCTCGACGTAGAGCATCATCGTCACCAGGCCGTCGCGGTGGCTCACCCGCTGGTTCGGCGGGAAGAGGTCGTGCAGGCCGTAGCCGGTGAACATCGAGTGCGTGTAGGCGTTGAACTCGTCCAGCAGGTTGAAGAAGCCCTGCGTGCCGGACTGGCCGGTCAGGTACGTGCTCTTGTACTGGTTCTCGAGCGGCCCGGTGATGAACTGGGCGATCTCGCTGCGGGCATACGTCGGCACGACGTCGACCGTCACCGTGAGGTCGGCGCGGACCTCGTAGAAGTACTTCTTGCCGATCGTCGGGATGAACCCTTCCTGGAAGCCCAGCTGGTGGTTCATCTCGTGCACCGCCAGCTCCATGCTGCGCACGAGGTCGTCGAACGTCCCGGTCCGGCCGCTCGTCCAGAGCGTCGCCTTGCCCTTGCTGTCGTCGAGCTGCGTGACGATGTGGTGCCCGGTCGGGTAGCGCCGCCGGAGGATCTCGAGCATCGTCTCGTACCAGCGCGCGGCGCTATAGCCGGTCCTCAGATCGTCGAGCGACGGCCGCGCCGTCAACGGCTCGCTGTAGCCGGAGCGTTGCGTGGCGGTGGGCGTCGCGGTCGTTGCAGGGGTCGGCGTATGGACGTCGTGCGCGGTTCCGGTGGGATACGGGAAGTCGGTGTCGGTCGGCGTCGGTGTCACGGTGATCGGCCGCGGCGGCGGGCCGAAGCCGCCGCTGAGCAGGCCGATCGGCAGCCAGGCCTGCGGCAAGACGTCCCCGCCCTGTAGGGCATGCTCGATGCCGGCCGCCGGCGCCGCGTCCGCGTGGACCCCCGTCCACGCGGCGACGACGAGCGCCGCCGCGATCAAGAGCCCGGCGTGAACGAAGTTCGTGATCGCCCGCCCCGTCCGCGTCATCCGCGTCCGCATCGTCCGCGTCCGCATCGTTCTCGTCCGCATCATCCTCGTCCGCAACCGCCACCGCATCATCGACCTCCCACCAGGATCACCGCCGGCACGCCGACCAGCGCCGGCTCGCCCGACCCGTCGGCCAGCACCATTCCGCTCGACGCCCCGCCGTCCAAGTTGAACGCGATTCGAAGGTCCAGTTCGTGCGCCGCCGCCAGCCACTCCGAGAGTCCATGCAGCGAGAACCCGCCCAGCGGCATGACGATCAGCACGATGCGCCCCGCGCGGTCCTGACCGATGACCGTCCGCCGGGCCGCCGCGCCGTTGTCCTCGGGGTAGGCCGGCGTTCCGTCGGGCCGGACGAGGATCGGGAACGACTGGACCGCGGCGGTCAGCGCCTCGGCCGGATCGAACGGCCGTTCGGCCAGCCAGCGAACCTCCGGCCCGGCGTCCGTCACGGCCAACATGCCGGCGAAGTCGCCGTAGCTCGCCCCGCTCGGGGTACCGCCCGCGACGATCAGGCCCGTGGCCACGTTCTCCTCGGTGAAGTAGCCGCCGTTCACGACGACCACCGCCCCGGTCTCGGCCTGCCAGCCGGACAGCGACTGCGGCGACCCCGGCCGGTAGGCGACCCCGAACGGCTGGGACGCCGGATCGACGCGGACGATGAACGGCCGGTCGACGATCGTGCCGGCCCCATCCCGCGCCGCCATCACGCGCGTGACGATGCCGCTCTCCACCTCCCGCCAGCCCGTGTCGTCCCGCTCGGCCGCTGCCGAGCCGGCGTCCGGCATCGCGGCGGGGTCCGTCGGGCGATCATCGACGGCGGACGGCGCGCTGCCCACATCGGCCGCGCCCTCCACCTCGACGGCGGGGCGCTCGGCGCGCAGGTCGTCGTCGGCGGGGGGCGTGCAAGCGGCCAGCGGCGCGCAGAGGAACAGGGCCGCCGCGGCGCGCGCCGAAGCGCGGCGTGCGTCGGCGCGACGACGTAGGCGAGCAGACATGGGGGTCATGAGATGGCGATGATGTCGGAGCCGCGTTGGGCGGTCAATTCGGCCCTCACCCCACCACATGCGTCCCGTCCTGCCCCCGCCACGCCCCCGCGATATGCTCGATGTCCGTGATCGTCGCCGTCGCCCCCCCGCCGCGGCCGACGAACGCGACGGCCGCCTCGATCTTCGGCCCCATCGACCCCGGCGGGAACTGGCCCGCCGCCAGATACGCCGCCGCCTCGCCCGCCGTGAGCCGATCGAGCGTCCGCTCGCCCGGCGTGCCGTAGTCCAGCGCCACCTTGGCCACGCCCGTCACGATGAACAGCCGCGCCGCGCCGAGCCCTGTCGCCAACAGCGCCGACGTCAGGTCCTTGTCGATCACCGCCGGCACGCCGTCGAGCCGCCCGTCCGCCCCGCGGACCACCGGCACGCCGCCGCCGCCGGCCGCCACGACGACCGCGCCGCCGTCGACGAGCGCGCGGATCAACGGCAGCTCGAGGATCGCCCGCGGTTCGGGCGAGGCGACGATGCGCCGCCAGCCGCGCGCCGGGTCGTGGATGAACTGCCAGCCCCGCCGCCGCGCCATCCGCCGCGACCGTTCCTCGCTCATCCACTCGCCGATCGGCTTGTCGGGGGCCGCAAACGCCGGATCGTCCGCATCGACGAGCACCTGGGTGATGATCGCCGCGACCGGACGATCGATCCCGCGCGCCGCGAGGGCGTCCGCCATGCTGCGCACGAGCTGGAAGCCGATCTCGCCCTGCGTCTGCGCCACCGCGGTCGCCATCGGCAGCGGCTCGATCTCGGCCTCCGCCATGCTCGCCCGCCGGAGCGCCCGGCCGACCTGCGGACCGTTGCCGTGCGTGATGACCAGCCGAGCGCCCTCGGCCACGAGGTCCGCCAAACGATCGGCGGTGGCGCGCGCCAGCTGCCATGCGTCGTCGCCCGCCGCCCGCTCGAGCGCGTTGCCGCCGATCGCGACGACCGCGCTCCCGGCGCCCAGGGAGGGAGCCTCGAGCGCGGTCGTCATCGGCGCAGCGGACGATCCGGTTACGGGCAGCCCGCCTTCCAGATCGCAGGGTTGCAGACGCTGTAGGGCATGTTCATGTTCTGCGTCGAGAGCCAGTGCCGATAGCTGTTGTAGAGCGGGTGGTACGGCACGTTCGGGTTGCGCTTCATCCCGTAGCCGTAGATCGTCCACGGCTCGGCCATCGCCTGGTCCTGGATGACCTTCGGAACGTCGTACTGCTTCTGTGGGCAGACCTTGTACTCGATCCCGGCCGCTGCGCCGCCGGGCGTCGGCGTCGGGATCCCCGCTCCGGGCGGGGGTGCCGGCGGCAGCGGGGCGGTCGCCGTGGCGGGCGCCGTGCCGATCGGCGGCGGCATCGTCACGCCGGGCGGGATCGGCAGCGACGTCATTTCGGGCGGCGGCGGCGCAAAGGGCGTCGCGCAGCCGCTGGGGTAGTAGATGTAGCCCGGCGGGCACTGGTAGCACGGATAAGGGGGGTACGAGGGTGGATAAGGGTTGCGCGGATAGGGCGGGTAGTAGCGCTGCAGCGGCGCATGGGCCGCGACGTCCCGCGTCGTCCAGCCACCGACAATGCCGGCGGCAAGCGCTGTCGCAGCGGCGGCGGCAAGCCATGTGCGGCGGCGGCGAGAATGTGGATCGCGTGGATTGCGCTCGGTCATCACCGGCAGGTCGTGCGGGTGCGTGTTCATGGTCGGCTCCCCTCCTCGATTCGATACGCCTCGGCCAGCGGATTCCTGGACGGGCCCGGGCAGGGGTACGTCGCTCAGGTGGGATGATAGTCAGACCGAGGGGGGGGCGGCAACCGGTGCCGCAGCCGGCGCCGGCCGAAGAGCCCCTTTCAGCCCCAATCGTACGTCCACGCCACCCACCCCCGCCCCGCCGAATCATCGACGAGCCGCGGCAGCCGCACCCGCGCTTCGATCCGGCACGGCCGCTCCGTGTCGGGGTCGATCCAGGCCGTCCCCTCGCCCTCGAACGTCCAGAGCCCGCCCGCGTTCGCGTTCACCGGCAGGTAGGCCGGGTGCGCCTCCCACCACGTCCCGTACGCCCGCGCGCCCACGACGAAGTCGACCCGCCGGCAGAGCCCGTCGCCGATCGGCTCGAGCGCGCCGCCGCGCGGGGCGTGGGCGGTGGCCAGCAGGACGAGCGGATCGCCGACGGGCAGGCGCGCGCCGAGCGCCCGGAGCGGGATCGTGACGCCGTCGGAGGCGACGACGGAGGGGCCGTCGACCGTGTACGTCGCGGTCATCGCGGCGAGGGCCGTCGCCCCGGCAGCTCCTGTCGTGCGATCCGCGGCGGTCTCACCGCCCAACGGCGCGATGTCGAGCGCAAGCCGCCCGGTCCCGTCCCCCGTGCCGGCGACGCGGAAGCGCGTCGTGACCGCGCCGTGCTCGACGCGCGACTCGCCCCGCACGGTGTAGGGCTGCCCCTCGATCGCCCGCCAGCTGCGCCGCAGCGGATCGTGGGCGGCGAAGGCGCGCAGCGCGACGGCGGCAGCGGCGAGGACGGCAGCGCTGGCGATGAGGGCGGGCCATGGAACGCGCCGAAGCGGCACGCGCCGAAGCCGAAGAAGAGCGGGAAGGCGTCCAAGAAGCGGTTTACAGCCCATGACGCGGAGGATATACTATCTCGTCGATCCTTCTCGCCGATCCGCGAGCCGGGCCCAGCAAGGGAGCGTGCCATGTTCCGCACCGACGATCGTCGCGCATCGGGCGTCGGACTGGTCGTGTTGGCAGCGCTCCTCGGCGTCGTCGCCGCGGCGCAGGGCGCCCTTCGGACGACGGCCGCACCACTGGCGCAGGGCGCCACGTGCGAATGGCAGCGCCTCTCGCGGGGCGACGAGATCAGCAACCACGTCCTCGTCCCGGTGCCCGGCCGCGGCGTCCTCACCTACGGCGGGATCCGCAACGACCGCGGCAACGGCGAGGTCAAGGACGACGTCGCGCTGCTCGACCTCTCGATCACCAGCCCCGACGGCTTGTGGGAGACCGTGACGGCTTCGGGCGCATCGCCGGGCAAGCGGGGCGAGCACATGGCCGTCACCCGCCGCGCGGAGAGCGGGGCCCAGGTCGTCACGTACGGCGGGATCGACAGCCTCTCGGGCGGCGGCACGTTCACGTGGCGCTCACCGCTCACCGCCGGCGGCCGCCCGGACGGGCGGCTGGAGACGCTCGCGCCGCAGGGCGTCGTGAAGAACGGCGCGGTGCTCACGCTCAACGGGAGCATGGGCACGTGGGTCGCGCTGCCAACGGACGTCGGTCCGCTGACGGACGCTTCGGCGGTCTACTGGCCGGAAGGCGATGCGATGGTCCTGTTCGGCGGCCGGACCGGCACCGAGACGCGCACTTCCATCAAGATGCTGAACGTGCTGCACCTCGGCGCGTCGCCCATGACATGGACGAGCACCGACCTGCCCGGCTCGCCGATCGCTCGCTTCGGGCACTCGGCCGTCTACGACGCGGCCGGCAAGCGGATGATCGTCTTCGGCGGCACGACGGACTACAAGACCGGCCGCAACGACGTCTGGTCGCTCGACCTCTCGTCCGACTGGAACGGCGCCAAGTGGCAGTCCGTCACGCCCACCGGCCGCGTGCCGGGCCGCCGCTTCGACCACGCCGCCGTCTACCTGCCCGCCCTGCGCTGGATGGTGATCTACGGCGGTTCGCGCAACGGCAGCGACGCCCTCGACGACATGGCCGTGCTCGATCTCTCCGTCGATCCGCCGGCGTGGAAGCCGGTCACCCCGACCGGCACGGCACCGCTCGGCCTCGCCTACCTGGCCGGCGCCGCGAGCGACACCGAGGCCGGCGACATGGCCGTGTTCTACGGCGGCGAGTCCAACGGCTCGTCCAAGCGCGAGGCTTGGGGGCTGCTCTGCACGGGCGGCGCGCCCGTCGCGACGGCCACCCCGACGACCG
Organism: Candidatus Avedoeria danica; assembly: GCA_016703025.1. Lineage (NCBI taxonomy): Bacteria > Bacillati > Chloroflexota > Ardenticatenia > Candidatus Epilineales > Candidatus Epilineaceae > Candidatus Avedoeria > Candidatus Avedoeria danica. The sequence continues at coordinate 294,721 of JADJCV010000001.1, read as the reverse complement.
GTGCGACCGCCGCCCCGACCCGCACGGCGACCTTGACGGGCACGCCCGAACCGGCGCAGACGGACACGCCTGAGCCGGGGGCGACGAATACACCCGACGGGACACCCGTGCCCGCCGACCTGACCGTCACGGGCCGCGTCACGATCGCCGCCGACGGCAGCCCGGTGCCGGGTGCGACGGTGGCCGTCGGCCTGTCCGTGCCGCGCCAGCCGTTCTCGGCCGTCACCGGCGCCGACGGGCGCTACAGCCTCCTCGTGCCGGCGCAGTACGTGCCGATGATCGATCGGATCTCGGTCTCGGCCGTCGGCTACTCGCCGCAATCGTTCGCCGTGACCGCCGCCCAGCTGGCCGCACAGCCCGTCCGGGACTTCGCCCTCGCAATCCTTGTGACCCCGACGGACGCGCCGCCGCCGGTGGGCGGCAAGATCTACCTGCCGTCGTCGTTCAGGGGCGTTCCGGCGCGCTGAGGCCGTCCAACAACCGCCGAATCCCGGCATCCGCCGGGCTGAGCCCCGCCGCTCGCTCCGCCGCCTCGACCGCCCCGCGCCGGTCGCCCGTGCGGTCGCGCAGCACGGCCAGGTCGGCCCACGCCCGCGCGTCGTCGGGCGCCAGCCGCACGACGGCCTGCGCGGTGTCGAGCGCGCCGGCCGCGTCGCCCGCCTGCAGCTGCGCCGCCGCGCGCGCGCGCAGCGCGGCCACGTCGCCGGCGTTGCGCGGGTCGTCGAAGTAGCGCGCCCATGCGTCGGCCGCACCGGCCGGGTCCGCGTCGGCCAACCGGGCCTGGGCGACCGTCTTCCAGCCCTGGTAGTAGAAGCCGTCCAGCGCCAGCGCCCGCTCGGCCAGCGTGCGGGCCGCCTTGACGTCGCCGTCCAGGAGCTCGACCGCCGCCGCTTCGCTCAGCACCTCCGGCCAGTTCGGAGCCAGCGACCGCACCGCCGCGTACGCCGCCCGCGCCGACGCCAGTCGTACGGCGCGGCGCGTCCGTTCGCGCGTCAGGTCGCCCCACACGCGCAGGCCGCGGGCCTTCGCGAGCACGGCGACCGGGTCGCCGGGCGACAGCCGTTGGGCCGTCGCGAAGGCGGCCATGGCGCGGTCGAACGCCGCATCGCGGCGCTCCGCGAGGTCGGCGAGGTCCGCGACCTTGTCGCCGGCACCGCCTCCATTCACATCGGCGTATTCGTCCGTCGCATCCGCCCGACCCGTCCGCTCGAGCTCGCCCGTCAACACCTCGGTCAGCAGATCCCCCCGCACGTCCTCCGCCATCCCGAGCGCCAGCCGATAGCGCGGCTCGAAGGGCGACAGCCGTGCCGCCAGCCGGTAGCGTTCCACGGCCCCATCCAGCAGCGCCTCCGCCCGCCCGACGTCCCCTCGCGCGCGCCACGCCGGCACGCCCGCCTCCCACGCCGCACGCCCTTCCTTGTACGCCGCATCCGCCACCGTCGTCGACAGGACGAGGGCGGTCGTCGCCGCGACGGCAAGGACGACGGCGGCCGCGCGCGCCATGTGCCGCCGAACGTCGACGCGTGCGCCCGCCCGCAGCGCGATCAGCACGCCGATCGCCGCCGCCCAGACGCCCACCGTCGCCGCCGCGGCCGGCACCGCATCGGACGGCCCGTTCGTGCCGAGCCGCAGCGCCAGCCAGTGCGCGACCGCCGCGGCGCCGATCACGACGCCGACGCGCACCGCGTCCCCGCGCACGAATCGACGATCCACCGGCTGCCCACCGCCGATCGCCACGCCGACGCCGGCGCTGGCCCCGACGACGAGCACGAGCGCGCCCAACGCGCCCGACCCGACGAGGCCGCTGCGGCCGAAGTCGAACAGGCCGGTGACGGCGACCAGCGCCGCGGCAAACATACCGTCGCCGAACGTTGGCGCGTCTTCCTCCCGTTCCGCCTGCCCCCCACCCAACGCCGCGCCAATCAGCGCCCCCAGCGTCAGCCAGAGCACGATCGCGGTCGGCGTCACGACGAACCCAACCTGCGTCTCGATGACGAAAGCGGTCAGCGTCGCGAGGGCGGCGATGGGTAGGCCGAGGGGGGCCCCGCCCCCAACTCTGGGGGAGGTGGGGGAGGTGGGAGAGGTGGGGAGGGTGTGTGACGGGTCGATCAAGTGCGGGCGTCGGATCGCCGCAAACGCGAGCCAAATCGCCAGCCCGGCGACGAGCCCGAGCCCGAACGCCGGCGCGGCGAGCCGCCAGCCATCGTCAGCGACGCGCGCGACGACCGTGGCGCCCACCGCCGCCGCGAGCCACGTCGCGACCGCCGCCGCCGCGCCGCGCCGGCCGGCGATGAGGCCGAGGCCGTCGAGGGCGGCGACGAGGGCGGCGACGATCAGCGCCAGCAGCGCCAGCGCGCCGAGGGCGCCTGTCGTGAGGATGCGGTCCAGCCAGAGGTTGTGGGCGCGGTCGGGAACCCAGCCGCGCGGCTCGTCGTACGCCAGGATGCTCGGGTAGTGGGCCGCCCACATGAGCGGCATCGTCTCCGGGCCGGTGCCGACGAGCGCTCGCGCTTCCAGATCGCCGATCGCCGCAACCGAGCCCTCCCACAGCCGGAGCCGAACGCGCGTCGTGCTCCTGTCCGGGTCGAGGGCGAACGCCAGCCGGTCGACGAGCGGCAGCTGGGCGATCGGGCCGAACGCGGCCGGCCAGCGGTTCAGCGCGCCGATGGCGGCAAGGGCGACGATCGCGAGCGCGACGACGCCAACGGCCAGGCGACTGCGCCCGGCGCGGGCCGCCGCGACGAGGACCGTGATGCCGACGGCGCCCGCGACCGCCAGGGCAGGACCGCGGCTGCCCGAGAGGACGAGCGCGACGACGGCCGCCGCGTCGACGAGCAGCCAAGCGGCCAGCCGGCGCTGGGCCGCGGTGCGAATCGAGGGGCGATCCGCGGTGCGAACCGTTCGCCGCGCCTGGTCGACGGCCGCCGCCCGGTACGCCGTCGCCGTCGCCCAAACCGCGAACGGCAGCGCCAGGGCGATATGCGCCCCAAGCATGACGCTGGCGCCGGCGGAGCCCGAAACGCGCGTCACGACGTCGCCGAACCACGGCAGCGGGTCGGCGCCGAAGCGCTGGCCGATGCCGTACAGAGCCGGCGGCAGGATCGAGGCGCCGATGAACGCAGCCAGCCGCTCCGCGCCGCCCGGCCGCGCCGCGATGCCGGCCGCACCGGCGGCCACCACGGCGAGCGCCGTCGTCGACAGCCAGCCGAAGCCGCGGTCGTAGCTCCCGAGCACGCTGACGTGCGGTGCGCGCGACGTGAGCGTCGTCACCCCCTCCGCCAGCCAGAACAGGGCCGCGGCCGCCGCCAGGCACCGCGCCGCCGCGGGCATCGTGCGCCAGAGCGCAGCGAGCCGCGCCCGCCGGTCGGGCGACGCGCCGTAAGCGACACAAACAGCGGCCGCCGGCAGGGCGAGCGCCCGCAGCGCCGCCATCTTCTCAGCTTCGAACACGCGCTCGGTGAAGACCGCCACGTACCACGGCAGCACGAGCACGGCGGACAAGGCGATCGACTCGACGACGGCGCGCGCGCGGGACAACGGGGGCCGGCCTCGCGGCAGGATCAGGCGGGGGCGGTGACCGCCACGAACAGCCCGGCGCCGATGCCGAGCGACGTCGTGGCGACGATCTCGGGCAGCACCTGCAGGTGGGCGTGCGTTCGCGCCAGGGCGACGGGCTCGGCCAGGCCGCCGTGCGAGAAGAGGAGCGACCGGGGCGACAGGAACGCGCCTTCGAACAGCGCCAGCAGATGCCCCTCGCGCGCTTCGGCGGTCTCGTCCAGCAGGACGATGTCGAACTTGCCGGGGAGACGATCGAGCAGCCGGTCCGCGTCGCCCATCCGGATGTCGACGAAGTCCTTCATGCCGGCCCGCGCCACGGCGGCCACTGCCAGCGAGCGCCGCGCCGAGTCCTTTTCGATCGCCACGACGCGTCCGCCCGGCTGGCGAACGCCGGCCGCCATCCAGAGGGTGGCGGTGCCGGCGCCGGCACCGATATCGAGGACGCTGCGGGCGCGGCGGGCGCGGCACATGAGGTGGAGCAGCCGCCCGACATCGGCGCTGACCGGCGCCAGCGGCCGATCGCGCGCGCTCCGCGCCTCGATCGCCGCCACTTCGGCCAACACCGCGCTCGGCACCTCGCCCGCCATCGCCACCGCGAACCGCGGCGCGCCGGCGGCCGCCCCGAGCGGGACGACGACGCTCGTGGCGCCGGTGACGTGCGCGAACGCCGCCGGGTCGTCGGCGACGATCAGACGATGGGGCGGGAGCGTCGCAGGGTGCGGCGACTCGGCGCCGCCCGCCCGATGATCGTGCGCGATGCCGGCGTGCGTCAGGACGGACAGGAAGCCGGCGGCGGCGGTCATACGGCCACGGCCGTTGCCGGCTGCGGCAGGCGTCCGATCAGGGTGCGCGCCTCGGCCAGTCGCTCGAGGACGACCGGATGGAGGTGCGCGTTCGTGGCCACGATGCGGCCGCCGTCGAGGTCGAGCGGCTCCCCGTGGTGGCCGGTCACGCGCCCACCGGCCTCGGTCACGAGCAGTACCCCGGCCGCCATGTCCCAGGCCTGCGGGCCGCGCTCCCAGAACGCGTCCAGCCGCCCGGCCGCCACCCACGCCAAGTCGAGCGCGCACGCGCCGGCGCGACGCAAGCCGCGTACGAGCGGCACCAGCGTGACGACCTCGGCCAGGTTGTTGTCGACGGTCGTCGACTTGTCGTACGCGAAGCCCGTACCGACGAGCGCCGCGGCAAGTTGGCGCGTGCCGGACACCGCCAGCGGGCGCCCGTTCAGCGTGGCGCCGCCGCCGCGGTGGGCACTGTACATCTCGTCGCGCAGCGGATCGTACGTCGCGCCGGCCAGCACTTGGCCGGCGACGACCGCCGCGAGCGTCACGGCGAAGACCGGGAAGCCATGGGCAAAGTTGTTCGTGCCGTCCAACGGGTCGACGAGCCACGTGATCGTCGGTCCGTCCTCCCCCCCACCGTCGCCGCCGTCCCGACCATTCCCGCCCTGGACGCCGCCGCCTTCCTCGGCCACGATCGCGTGCGCCGGAAAGCGCGCCCGAAGCGCCGCCACGATGTGCACTTCGCTGGCCCGATCCGCGTCCGTCACGACGTTGCCGACATCGCCCTTGTGGTCGATCGCGAAGCCCTGCTCGTAGAACGTCCGGACGATCGCGCCCGCCTGCCGGGCGATCGCCTCGGCCGCCAGGCGCAACTCAGAGGGTGTTGCGCTCACGGGAACGTGACCGACCAGACGTGGTCGGGCGGCGTGCCGTCGCCGAGGCGCGTGCCGTCGGCCCAGTAGCGGGCCTCGAGCGGCGTGCCGGCCGGGACGGGCAGCGGGTCGAACGCGAAGACCGCCAGCGGCACGAGCATCGCGGCGGATTGCCAGACGCTCGTGCTGATCGGGCGGACGGTGCCTGCGGCGTTGCCGGCGCCGGCCGCTCCGCTTGGCGTGTCGGCCGCTCCGCTTGGCGCGTCGAGTGGCACGAGGACGAGCGCCGGAACCGTCGCCGTGACGACGTTGGCCGCCCAGAGGCTCTGGCCGAAGGCGCCGCTGGAGCGCTGGAACACGAAAGGCTCTGCGGGCAGCGTCCCTTCCAGCTGGGCATCGCGCAGCCGGAGGAGGTCCGGCGTGCTGTCCTCGTCGATGAACGGCTCGGCTCCGGCGCGCCGGACGCCGCTGCGCCAACGCTCGCTCAGGAAGGTGAGCGCCACGGTCGCGCGCGCCGTGCCGGTGTTCAGTGTCGTCGGGCTCGTGCCGCGGAGCGTGGCGATGATCCGGTCGACGTCGCGCCAGACGCTTCGGCCGCCGACCGGGGCCGACGTGCGCGGCTGCGCCGGCCCGTCGATCGAGATGTTCACGACGGCATCACTGTCCAGCGGCGCACCGTCGCGGCGGTAGAAGTAGGTTGTCGCGTCGTCCGGCCCCTGGTTGACGAGGGCGGGCCGGCCGGCGCGCAGCTCGCCGTAGGAATAGGGCGGGCTGTCGCCGGGCGGCCCGACGCGGTACGTATTGTTGTAGAGGTAGGTGACGATGCCGACGCCGGCCAAGCTGTCCGCCTGGAAGAACAGCAGCGCCGACATCCCGTCGCTGCCCCAATAGATCGGACCGCGCAGCCCACGGAACGGCACTTTCGGTTCGGCGCAGTAGAGCAGGCCGTTGTCATACAGGTAGTTCAGCTTGGCCTGCACCGTCGGGTCGACGCCCGGATCGTAGCTCGGGCGCGCGTCGCACGTCGGGTTGAAGACCTCGAACGCACCTTGGTTGAGCAGGCTGATCCCGACCCCGAGCATCGCCAACAGGGCGAAGATGCCCAGCCAGACGCGGCGGAAACGCTGCCAGTACTGCAGGATCACGGCCGGCCGCCCAGTCCGGCGACGATCCCGTTCTGGGCGTCGACCTTCTGCATGACGGCCTGCCGTGCGGCGGCGTCGGAGCGGATGAGCGTGCCGTCACCGGGCTGCTCGCCGGGCAACGCAGCCCAGCCGTCCAACTGCAGCGGGGCGGCGGGCAGGTCGGACGGCACCCATTCACCGTTGAATCGCCGCGCCAGCGACACGCGCGTCATCGAGTCCGCCCCATCGTCGCACGATGGGTGGCCGATCGGTTCGCCGGCATCGACGTTCGTGCCGGCGACGACGCGCTCCTGCGGCGCCAAGTGGTGGTACGTCACGCTCCAACCGACGCCGGCGAAGCCGCCGACGGCGCCGGCGATGACGACGCTCATGCCGTCGCTGTGCGTCACCGTGCCGTCGGCGGCCGCCACGACCCACTCCGCGGACGGCGTGCAGCCGGCCGGGCCGCTCGGCGGCGGCGCGAACGCCACGGCGGCCCGCGGACCGCCCCGGCCGCGCGGGCTGGCCGGGCCCTGGACGAAGTACCACACCGAGCCGTCGGCAAACGGCAGGCGGAGCGGGAACAGCGGCATCTCGTCCGCTTGGACCGGGGTGTTGTTGAAGTAGAGCGGCTCGTCACCGAACAGCATCGTCCATGTCGTCCAGAACCGGCTCGGCGCGGCCAGCCCCGGCCAGTCGGCGGCGGCGACGTCGGACGACAGCACGCCGAGGACGGCGAAGCTGCCCGCGTTCACTTCGGACCCGACGCGCACCGTCTGGCCATCCTTGAGCAGCAGCGTGTCGCGGCTCTCGAAGCGCCGGCCGTAGTAGCCGGCGTTCAGCGCATCGGCGGCCTCGAGCAGCCCGTTGTAGAGCCCGGGCACGGCGCCGCCGAGGGGATATGTGCGCTCCGCCGGGCTCGGCGCGCGCAGCCAGCCGCTGCGCTGTTCGATGAGCGTCAGCAACACCCGCGGCCCGACGCTGTAGGCGTTGGCCACGCGCTCGACGATGGCGGCACCGGTGAGGATCTCGCCGCCCACCTGCTCGCTGTAACCGGCCAGGTAGCCACCCGCCTCGGCCACGACCTCCGCGGTGTCGAAGCCGTAGAGCGTCGGGCCGTACACCACCTCGCTGTCCGGCACGACCAGGCCGAGCGGCACGGCGGCGCCGATCGCGATCGGCTCGCCGGGCAGAGCCGTGGGTGTGCCGTCGCCGGCGAGCGGCGTGCCGACGGGCGGTGCGATGGGCTGAGCGAGGGCCGGACGGCCAAGGGTCGCCAGCACCGAGCCTGCGATGAGGGCGGCTTTCCACGTGTTGGAGGGCATTGGGCTTCCAGGGGTAGCGGACCGCTCGCAACGGGTTGCGAACGAGATGAATCCTACAGCAACCGTCATGCCGGTGGGACACGCGACGAAGGGGGCGTGGTGCACGCCCCCTTCGTTGGGTCCGGACTGTCGGTTCCTTCGCGCCGATCGTCAGCGGCGCGAGGGGTCATTCAGCAGATCAGTTGGACTCGTGCGCGGGCCCCGGGGAGGGCAACTCGATCGGCGCGATGCCCTCGTCCACGAAGCGGCGGATGGCGCCGAGCGCGCGCTGCGCCTTTACGACGGACGGAGCGAGCGTGCGGGCGAGCGGGTCGGCGGCGCCGCAGGCATGGTCGAGCGCATAGGACATCTCGACGAACGCGTTGGCGAGATCGACGTGCGCCATCGCGAGCGCATCGGGGGCGGCGGTGCCGGCAACGTCGTCGGCGATCGAGCCGCCACGGCGGGCCATCTCAGCGATTTCGGGCTTGCACACGAGCTCGGGCTTCGTCAGCGCGGCATCGCCGAACGACTGGGCCTCGGCGGTCCAAGCGGCGATGACCGGTGTGAACGGCCGCATGGCTTCCTTGTACTCGCGCAGGCTGGCGTCTGCATGGGCGGCGGTCGTGTGGGCGGCGAAGGCGGCGGCGGTCAGGAAGGCGGTCATCCACATGCGGCGCATCGTTCGTTCTCCTCAGGTTGGTGCGGAACAGTCCGTAGCCCGCACATCTGGTTGTAAGGATACCCGCCCCTGTCGGTGACCGCTTGACGCCCGGCGGTCGCAGGCCGGCCCGCAAGCTCGCCGCCACCCGCCGCCGTGCTGACGCCACGCTGACCGCGCTGTCGCCGGCCTGTCAGGACGCTGTCGCGGTGGGTGTCGTGGGTGTCGCGCACCTTGTCGCGCACCTTGTCGCGCACCTTGTCGCGCACCTTGTCGCGATGCTGTCCGTGCCGCCCTTCCGGCGGGGCGCCGCGCGCCGTACGCTGCTGTCCACGCGGTTGTCTGGCTGTTGCGATGGGAATCGAAGGCATCCTCCCTCTCGCAGCCGGCGGCGCCTCGACGAAGATCAGGAGGCAAGGCGATGGAACGGTTGCGCACGCTCGGGCTTGGGATCGGCCTTTCGATTTGGCTCGTTTCGACACCACAGGGTTTGGCGGCACGTTCGATGCGGTCGGCGCAAGGGTCGATCGTTATCAACGAGGTGCAGGCGAACCCGGTGGCGTCGGGGATCGAGACCGACTTCGAGTGGGTCGAGCTCTTCAACCCGGGGCCGGTAGGGGTCGCGCTGGGGGGCTGGCGCCTGTCGGACGCCCGTGCCATGACCGTGCTGCCTGAGATCACGATCGCGCCCGGCGGCTACGCTGTCGTCGCCGGCGCGCGCTTCGCCGAGCGCTATCCGGACGCGCCGGGGGAGCGGGTCACCGTGCCCCGTATCGGCAATGGTCTGGGCAACAGCGGCGACGGGCTGCAGCTGGCCGACGGCGCCGGGTCGGTGATTGACGCACTCAGCTGGGGAGACAACACCAGCGCGTTCGATCCACCGGCCCCGGCGGCGCCGGGAGGCAGCAGCCTGGAGCGGGTGCCCGCGGGCAGGGACTCCAACGTGGCCGCCGACTGGGTCGTGCAGGCCACACCCTCGCCGGGAGCGCCGGCCACCGACGCGTCGCCGCAAGCGACGGCGACGGTGGCCGGTGCGCCGGGGGTGCCGGCGGATGCGGACGTGCGCCTGAACGAGGTGCTGGCCGCGCCGCACGGCATTGACTGGGACGGCGACGGGACGGCGAACGGAGAGGATGAGTGGGTGGAGGTGGTCAACGTCGGCACCAACGATCTAAACCTGCGTGGGTGGCTGCTCGATGACATCGCCGACGGCGGCTCCGCCGCCCACCGCATCCTCGAGGACACCGTCGTGCCGGCCCGCGGGCACCGTGTCTTCTTCAAGCGCGAAACCGGCTTGTCGCTGAACAACGGCGGCGACAGCGCCCGCCTCGTCCAGCCCGATGGTGCACCGGCCGACGTCATCGACTTCGGCGCCAGCGCTCCGGATGCCGGCTGGGCGCGCGACCCGGACGGAACGGGCGGTTGGACGGATCGGCTCAACCCATCGCCTGGCCAGACCAACGGCGACACCGGCGTCCGGGCCACCCCCGTCTCACCGACGGCCGGCGCGTCGACGAGCGTGCCCGGCCCGAGCGCGACCGCCAACGGCTCTGCGACCGTGGCTCCGCCCGTCGGCACCGCCGTGCCGGGCGGGCCGGCCGTACCGTCGCCCGCCGCGACCGCCACCGCGACGCTCTACCTCCCGTTCCTCATCAGCGAGGTGATGTTCGACCCCGAGACCATCGGCAATGATGCTGCCGAAGAGTGGGTCGAGATCCACAACCGCTCCACGGCCGCAGCCGGCCTCGGAGGATGGGCGATCGGCGATCGCGGCGCTTGGGACCCGCTGCCGGCCGTCACGGTCGCGCCCGGCGGTTTCGCGATCATCGGCGGTCCCGGGGCCGTCGCGCAGCTGCCGCCGGACTTCACCGGACCCCGCATCCTCGTCGGCGACGGGCGGATTGGCGGCGGGCTCGGCAACATGGGCGACGTCGTCCGGCTGAGGTCACCGACGATCGGGGTCGCGGACGCCGTCAGCTACGGCGACAACCTCGACGCGTTCGACCCGTCCGTGCCGCTCGTCGGTGCCGGCCTGACGATCGAGCGCTTGCCGAGCGGCATCGACTCGGACAGCGCGACGGATTGGCGCGCCCAGCCCGATCCGTCCCCCGGCCGGGCCGGCAACGTGCACGACGGGCCGCCCGCACTGACCCTCAACGAGCTTCTCCCCGCGCCGTCCGAAGTCGACTGGGACGCGGACGGGACGGCGGCGCACACCGACGAATGGGTCGAGCTGTTCAACGCCTCCCCGTACCGCGCCCGACTCGCCGGTTGGCGGTTGCAGGACGCCCGAGCGAGCAGCCGCGGCTGGGCGTACCGGTTCGGCGGCAACGACGCCGTCGAACCGCACGGGTTCCTCGTCGTCCACCGGGCGGCTTCCGGCATCGCCTTCGACAACGGTGGCGACACCGTGCAGCTCGTCCGGCCGGACGACACCGTCGCGGACAGCTTCAGCTGGTCGTCGACACCTGGCTATGACCGGTCATGGGGCCGGACGGCGGATGGCGCGGGCGGGTGGTCGTCCGCCTTGGCGGTGACGCCCGGCCAGCCCAACCGCGCGATGGAACCGGGCGAGCGGCATGCCGGCGATCTCGCCCGGGAGCGTCGTGCGGCGGACCGGCGCAGCGACCGGGGCGCGCATGGATCGAGCGGGCCGCGCGGCTCGGCGCGGGCGCCGGCGGTGCCGATTGCGCAGCCGGCGACGATGGCCGCGCTGCGTGCGATGCGCCGCGGGACACGCGTCGTCGTGCACGGCCGCGTGACGGCGGCGCCGAACGTGCTGGCCGGTCGGACGTTCTACCTCGGCGACGAGAGCGGGGGCATACGGATCTACTTGGCGCCCACGGACCGCGCCCTAAAGCCGTTCGGCGTCGGCGAGCCGGTGTCGGCGATCGGCCGCCTGGCGGATTACCGCGGAGAGCGGCAGGTCGTGCTGGCCCGGCCGGAAGACGCATGGTGGGACGGCGTGGGCGGCCCTGTGCCGCCGTCGGACATCGCCACCGGGAACGTCGGCGAGGCCGTCGAGGGGCGGCTTGTACGGCTGCACGGGCGGCAGATCGGCTACGGCGCCACGAGCGTCACGCTGGACGACGGGAGCGGACCGGCGCGGGTCGTCCTGTTGCGCTCGGCCGGCATCGAGCGCCGACGCTGGGCGCGGGGCCGCTGGCTGACGGTCGTCGGCGTCGCGGCGCAGTCCGCGGCGCGGGCGCCGTGGGAGGGTGGCTACCGCGTGCTGCCGCGCAGCGCGGCCGACCTCACGGCGGTGACGAACGTGGTTGCGCTGTCGAACGACGTCGTGCTGCACCGTCCACGACCAAGCGGGCCATCGGGAGCGCTCCGGCGGTATCCGAGTGACGCAGCGCGCCGAGCCATCCCGCGCGACTAGTACGCCGCCAGCCGGACAGGCCCGGAGTGCCCGGCAGCGTACGAAGGCCGGACACTCTGCAGTGGCGGCGTACTAGCCGAGCAGGCTGTCGTCGTCCTCGGAGCTGCGATACATCTGCTGCGGCAACGGCATGAACTGCGGGAACTTCTGCAGGACGTGCGGCGGGGTCGGATAGGTGACCCAGTCGAATCCGCCGAAGTAGACCGTGAAGCCGCTCTGCGCCACGTCACCCTTGATCGTCTGACCGTCCGGCAGGCGGAGCGTGACGAAGCGGGTCTCGATGCGCTCGATCGACGAGCGCTGCAGACCCTCACCGATCTTGTTCGCCTCGATGTGGCGATCCTCGGCCATGGCGCCGGACGGAATGTCGGGGTAGTTGAAGAACATGACCACCTGACCATCTTGAGGAATCGGGGAGGCCGAACCGCGCTTCCCTGACCGAAAACAGCAACCCTAAGGTATAGTCGCGGTGTCCCAGTCGGTCAAACCCCTGGCCGAAAGCCTGGCGCGCGGCGCGTGCAGGCGCGACAGCATGGAGGAGCACCGTTCATGACGGACGTTCGGCCGGACGACGGCACAGCGATGGATCTGACGATCATCTTCCCCGCCTACAACGAGGAGGCGGCCCTCGGCGACGACCTCGACGACACGCAGCGCGCGATGTCGGCCACGCGCTACGCCTACGAGATCTTCGTCGTCGACGACGGGTCGCGGGACCGCACGGCCGAGATCGCGCGCGCGCGGCCGTGGGTGACGTTGATCCAGCACCCGTACAACCGTGGCAACGGCGCGGCGCGCACGACCGGGGTGCGGCAGGCGCACGGGCGGATCGTCGCGTTCTCGGACGCCGACCGGACGTACCCTGTCGACCAGATTCCGACCATGATGGCGATGATCGACGCCGGCGCCGACATGGTCATCGGCGCGCGCCGGGTCGAGGCGGGCACGATGAAGCTGCTCCGGACGCCGGCCAAGTGGTTCATCCGCAAGCTGGCCGAGTTCATGACGGGCACGCGCATCCCCGACCTCAACTCGGGCCTGCGCTTGCAGCGCCGCGACCTGACGATGCGCTATCTGCCGATCCTGCCGACGACGCACTCGTGGGTGAGCACGATCACGATCGCTTTCCTTTCCGCTTCCTACACCGTGCAATGGCTGCCCATCGACTACTTTCCGCGCGTCGGGCGATCGACGTTCCATCCGCTGCGCGACACATACAACTACCTCATGCTGTGCGTGCGAACCGTGATGTACTTCAACCCGCTGAAGATCTTCCTGCCCCTTGGGCTGGCGCTCCTGCTCGGCGGTACGGGCAAGTACGTCTTCTACGACATCATCTGGCGCTTCAATCCGGAGTGGGGCCTGCCGCCGATGCCCGGTACGACGCTGGCGCTCATCGTGACCGGCTTGCAGGTGATGGTCATCGGTCTCTTGGCCGACCTGATCGTGCGGCGCACGTCGCTTTGAGCCACGCGCGGTGAGTCGCATGGCGTTGGTCCGCACGCTTTGAGCCGGCCGTTGCGCGTCGCGTTCGTCGGCACGTACGACCGCGCACCTCACGGTCGCAACGCGATCGTCATCGAGGCGCTGCGATCCGCCGGCGTCGAGGTGATCGAGCGGCACGTACCGCTTTGGGACGGGACGGCCGACAAGGTGGCTGCGGCGCGCGGCAGTCCATGGCAGCTCGGCCGCGTGAGCCGACGCGTGTTCGGAGCGTGGCGGTCGCTGGCGGCCGTGACGGCCGACCTGCCCGCGGTGGACGTCGTCTGGATCGGCGCCACAGGCCTGGTCGATCTCCCGCTGGCGCGCCGGCTGGCCGATCGGCTGGAGGCGCCGCTGGTCTTCGATCCGCTCGTTTCGCTCGGCGAGACGGTGCGCGATCGCGGATTGGCCAAGGGCGGCTGGCGGCTGCCCGTTTACGAGCGCATCGAGCGCAGACTGTTCGCTCTGGCCGATCAGGTCGTGGTCGACACCGCTGCGCACGCCGCCGCCTGGGCGACGGACCTCGGGCTCGATGCGGCACGCACGCTGACGATCCCGGTCGGCGCGCCGCGCATCTTCCACGACGCGACGCCGGCATATGCGCCGCGCCCGGGGGAGCCGCTCTCGGTGGTTTACTTCGGCCAGTTCATCCCGCTGCACGGTGTCGAGGTGATGCTGCAAGCCGCCGACCGGCTGCGCGGCCAGGCGATCGACTTCACGTTCGTCGGCGTCGGCCAGACGCAGGCGGTGGCCGAGCGGTTGGCGGGCGACCTCGCGCTCGCGCGTGTCCGCTTCGTCCCGGCCTGGCTGCCGCCGGACGATTTGATCCGCGCGCACATCAGCGGCGCCGACGTCTGCCTCGGCGTGTTCGCCGATCGGCCGAAGACGGCGCGCGTCGTGCCGTACAAGGTGTATGCGGCGTTGGCAGCCGGCCGCGCGGTGGTCACGGGCGACACTCCAGCGCTGCGCGAAGGCTTGGTGCCGGGTGAGGACGTCATTGCCGTGCCGTGCGGCGATCCCGCGGCCTTGGCGCAGGCGCTGACTCGCCTGGCGGCCGCGCCGGACGAGCGTCTGCGCCTGGCGGTTGCCGGGCGCGCCACATGGGAGCAACGCTTCAGCGCGGACCGCCTCGGCAGCGTGCTCCGCGCGGCGCTGGCCGAGACCGTCGCCGTGCATCGGGCGGAACGGCGAGGCATCGGGCCGCGGCAGCGGTGGCGCGCGGCGCACCTGGCCGGGCTGATCGACGGTGCGCCACCATTCGCCGGCGCGTGGGATGGCCCGCCGGCTGTCCTGGATGTCGGCTGCGGCGACGGGGCGCTCGCATTGGCCCTGGGCGGCGCGCGGGAGCACGAGCGCGGCGACAGCGGGTTCGGGGGAGCGGCGTTCGGCGGGACGGTGCTTGCCTTCGACGCAGATCTCGAGCGCGCGCGCGCGGCGCGCGGCCGTGCCCGGAGGAGCACGGCCGCGCCAACCCACGTCTTCGTCGCCGATGCCGCCGCGATCCCGCTGGCCGCTGACTCCGTGCAGGGCGCGGTCAGTGGCGAGGTGCTCGAGCACGTGGCGGACGACGTCGCGGCGGCGCGCGAGATCGCTCGGGTGTTGACGGGCGGCGGCGCGTTGGCCATCACGGTTCCGGCCGGCGCGGCGCGATTCGGGACGGCAGACCGGGCGGCCGGGCACCGGCGGCGGTACGACGCGGCGGCGTTGGAGCGGCTGCTTGGCGATGCCGGGCTCGGTGTCGAGCGGCTCACCGGGTGGGGATTCCCGTTCGGGCGGCTGTATGATGCCTTCGTCCAGCGACCGGCCCTCGCCGTATTGCGGCGGCGGGCGGGCGAGCCCTCAAATTTGCAGCCGGGCGCGCAGTCGGATGGCCAGTCGGATGGCCAGTCGGGCGGCGGTCTGCGGCGCAAGTCCCGAGCGTCGATGCGGGCACAGATCGCTTGGGCGGTGCGTCGCCTGGCGCGGCTGCGGGCGATCGACATCGTCTGGCAGGCGTTGTTCGCGATCGACGCGCGCGTGGCGGCCAGCGCGGGTCAACGCGGGCGGCGCGAGGCACGGGGGAGCGGGTGGGACGCGGTGGGTCGGAAGGCGCGCTGAGATCACGACCGCATGAGGGTGAGCAGGAGTCCGTGCGTCCCGAAGTCGCCGCGGCCTTCGTCCTCGACCATGCGACCGTACAGCCGTTCGGCGAGCGCCAGGCCGGGCAGGTCGAGCGCTGCGTCGTTCGCTTCGTCGAGGGCGATGCGGAGGTCCTTGAGGAAGTGGCGGGCGGCGAAGCCCGGCGCAAAGTCGCCCCGCTCGGCGCGCGGGTAGAGGTTGAGCAACGTCCAGCTGGCCGCCGCGCCGGCCCCGATCGACGTCAACACGGTCGTCGGGTCGAGCCCCATCCGTCGCGCGAACAGGAGCGCCTCCAGCGCACCGAACATCGTTCCGGCGATCGCGATCTGGTTGCAGAGCTTGGTCAGCTGGCCGGATCCGGCGGCCCCTTGATGGACCACCAGGCGACCCATGACCGCCAGGATCGGGCGGGCACGCTCGAACGCGCCGGCGTCGCCGCCGACCATGATGGACAGCGTGGCGGCGCGCGCGCCGACGTCGCCGCCGCTGACCGGCGCATCGAGCGACGCGAGGCTGCGCGCGGCGGCGGCCGCGTGGATGTCGCGGGCGAGTGCCGGACGGCTCGTCGTCATGTCGATGAGCACGGTGCCGGGCGCAGCGGCAGATAGGATGCCGGTGCCCACTGGCGCAGCCGCGGTCCCTCGTTGGCCGAAGTAGACGGCCTCGACGTCCTCGGGAAAGCCGACGATCGTCACGACGAATGCGGCGTCGCGCGCGGCCTCGGCGGGTGAGGACACCCACCGCGCGCCGGCGTCGAGGAGCGGTTTGGCCCGCTGCGGGGTGCGGGTGTGGACGGTCAGGTCGGCGCCGGCGTCGAGGAGGTGGCCGGCCATCGGCGCGCCCATGACACCGAGCCCGACAAAGCCGATGCGGACGCCGGTCAGGTCCGGGCGTGGCGGCGCATCCGTCGTCACGGGTTCCCGGCCTCGCGCACGCAGCGCACGATATCGCTGTCGCCGAGCGGGACACCATGGCCGGACTTGAGAACCCGCATCGTCCTCGGACCTACTGCCCGAGCAACGCCGCCACCGCCGGCAGCGTCCGCCCCTCGAGGAACTCCAGCGTCGCGCCGCCGCCCGTGCTCACCCAGCCGATCCGGTCCGTCAGCCCCGCAGCATGCACCGCCGCCGCCGAGTCGCCGCCGCCGACGACGGTGTGCGCGTCGGGCAGGTCGGCCAGGATGCGGGCGACGGCGAACGTGCCTGCGGCGAACGGGGCGAGTTCGAAGACACCCATCGGCCCGTTCCAGACGACGGTGCGCGCTCCGAGGAGCGCACCCCGGAAGCGCTCGACGGTCGCCGGGCCGATGTCGAGCGCCCGCCAGCCGGGGTCGACGCCGGCGGCAGGGACGCTGCCGGTCTCGTCGGGATCGACGTCGTCGCGCGCGGCGTCGGCGACCGCGATGACGCGGGTGTTCGCCTCCGCGCTGAAGGCGTCCGCGACGATCAAGTCGACCGGCAGGACGAGCTTGTCGCCGGCCGCGGCGGCGATGCGAGCGGCGTCGGCCAACGCCGCGGTCTCGACGAGCGAGTCGCCCATCGGGACGCCGCGTGCTGCCAGGAACGTGTTCGCCATCCCGCCGCCGACGAGGATCGCATCGGCCAGCGGGACGAGGTGGTCGAGGACGGCGACCTTGTCCGAGATCTTGGCCCCGCCGGTGACGATGACGAGCGGTCGCGCCGGGTCGGACGTGACGGCGCCGAGCGCCACGAGCTCGCGGGCCATCAGCCGTCCGGCGTACGCCGGCAGGTCGCGGGCGACGCCGACGACCGAGGCGGCGGCGCGGTGGGCAGTGCCGAAGGCGTCGTTGACGTATGCGTCCGCCAGCGCCGCCAGATCCTGGGCGAGGCGCGGATCGTCCGACTCCTCGCCCGGATCGAAGCGCAGGTTCTCGAGGAGCATCACCTCGCCGGGCCTGAGGTGGCGCGCGGTCTCCTCGACCTCGTGGCCGGTGACCGCGGCCATCGTTCGCACGGGCTGCCCGAGGAGAGCGGCAAGGGCGGCGCCGACCGGGGCCATGCGGAGCGCCGGGTCGTGGCCCTTCGGCCGGCCGAGGTGGCTCATGAGGATGACGGCTGCGCCGCGGTCGAGCAGCTCGCGGATCGTGGGCAGGCTGGCGCGGATGCGCGTGTCGTCGGCGACGGCGCCGTCCTTGGTGAGCGGCACGTTGAAGTCGACGCGGACGAGGACGCGCTTGCCGGCCGGGTCGAGGTCGTCGAGGGTCGGCAGCCGGGAGGTCGCGGCCGGGAGACCGGCGCCCGGTTGCGGGGACCCGGCGGCCATCACGCGCCCGAGCCGTTGCGCGGCGTGCCGATCGTGCGCGCCGCGATGTAGGCGACGACGTCGGCGACGCGGTTCGAGTAGCCGTACTCGTTGTCGTACCAGGCGCTGATCTTGGCCAGTGGGCCGATCGCCATCGTGAACGGCGCGTCGATGATGGCCGAGTTCGGGTTGCCGCGGAAGTCCGTCGAGACGAGCGGGGCGTCGGAGACGGCCAGGACGCGGCCGAGCGGGCCGCGGGCGGCGGCGCGGAAGGCGTCGTTCAACGCATCGACGCTCACCGGCGCCTCGAACTGCGCGGTCACCTCCAGGAACGACACCGTCGGCACCGGGACGCGAACGGCATATCCGCTGATCTTGCCGGCCATGCCCGGCAGCACGTGCGCGATGGCCTTGGGGGCGCGCGTCGTCGTCGGGACAATGCTGGTGGGGGCCGAGCGGGCGCGGCGGAGGTCCTGGTCCGTCGAGTCGACGAGCTTCTGGGCGTTCGTGTAAGCGCGGACCGCGGTCAGCATCGCGTTCTTCAGGGGGAACGACGCGTCGAGGACCATGAGGACCGGCGCGAGCGCGTTCGTCGTGTCGGAGCCCGACGAGACCGTGGCATGGGCGGCCGGGTCGAAGTGGTCTTCGTTGACGCCGTAGATGAGGGTGCAGTCGGCGTCATCGCTCGGGGCGGTGATCACGACGTGCGCCGCGCCGGCCTCGACGTGGCCGCGGGCCTCGGCGCCGGCCTCGTACTGACCCGTCGCCTCGATGACGATGTCGATCCCGTGCGCCCGCCACGGCAGGTCGGCCAGCCGCTCGGCGCTGACGAACGGCACGCGCACGTCGTCGACGTGGAGCGTGTGGTCGTGGACGCTGACATGCGGGCCGAAGCGGCCGTAGTTCGAGTCGTACTGCAGGAGGTGCGCCGCCGCGCTGGCGTCGTCGGGGTTGGCGAGGCCGATCGCCGCTACCTCTATGCGATCGCGGTGGCGCTCCCAGATCGCCTTGAACGCCTGGCGGCCAGTGCGGCCGAAGCCGTAGATCGCAACGCGTGCCTTGCGGGTCATGCGACCACCTCCGTCGTCATCGCCAGCGCCGCACGCGGGGCGCGCGCGATCATGTCGGCACGGACGTCGTCGTGCGAGCGGCCACGAGCGCGCTGCGTGATGTAGAACGCCATGTCGGCGACGCGGCAGCTGTAGCCCCACTCGTTGTCGTACCACAGGACGGTCTTGACGAGATCGCCCTGGATGAGCGTCGCCGGGGCGTCGACGATGCTCGAGCGCGGGTCGCCGGTGAAGTCGATGCTGACGAGCGGCACGTCGACGACGCCGATGACGTCGCGCTGTTCGCCGGCCGCCGCCTCGCGGAGCGCGGCGTTCACTTCGTCGATGCCGCTTGGCCGGCGGTCCACGAGGGCGGTGAAGTCGGCCAGGCTGACAGTCGGAGTCGGTACGCGCAGCGCCGAGCCGTGGAAGCGCCCGGCCAGCGCCGGGATCACCTCGCCGACGGCCTTGGCGGCGCCGGTCGTCGTCGGAACGATGTTCAGCGCGGCGCCGCGGCTGCGGCGGGGGTCCTTGCCGGCGTGGTCCAGGAGGACCTGCGACGAGGTGTAGGCGTGGATCGTCGAGACGAGGGCGTGCTGGATACCGAAGCGCTCGTAGATCACCTTGGCCACGGGGGCGAGGGCGTTCGTCGTGCAGCTGGCGTTGGAGATGATCTTGTGGGCCTCGGGGTCGAACGCCGCCTCGTTCACGCCGCGGACGATCGTGATGTCCGGCTTCTTGGCCGGCTGCGTGATCAGGATCCGCTTGCCGCCGGCCAGGAGGTGGAGGCGGTTCTGCTCGCGCGTCTTGAAGTAGCCGGTTGCCTCGATGACGAGATCGACGTCCCAGCGCTTCCACTCCGGCACCGGGCCGTACGGGTTGCGGCCGACGACGTCGAACGTCTGGTCGTCGACGCGGATCGCGTTCGTCCGGCCCTCGACGACCGCTTGGATGTCGGCGTCGAAAACCCCGTACACGCTGTCGTGCTTGAGCAGCATCGCCCGATGCTCGGTGATGTGCGGGTCCGTGATGCCCGCCACCGTGATCTCGAGGGCATCCCAGTAGCGCTCGTGAATCGCCTTCACGAGCTGTCGACCGATCCGCCCGAAGCCGTTGATGGCGATCCGGGTGCGCATGTGTTCGTCCTCCTGCTCGATATCGATCCCGCGTCATCGATCCCGCGCTGCCGCTCGAAACCAGCTCCGCCCTACCGACCGCCGAGAACCCAGACCGGGTCGCGCGTCGGCCCGTCGATCAGCGGCACACGCGCACCCGTCGCCGGGTCGACGAGCGCCAGACCTTTCTCTCCGGCGACGGCGATCGTTCGACCGTCCGGCGCCCAGGCGAGGTCGGCGTCCGCCGGCACGGCGATGTGCGCCCCGACGATCTCGGCGCGGATCGACGGCGATGTCAGGTCGATCCGGGTGAGGACCGAGCCAAGGGCTCGCCCGACCAGGACAAGCACTTGTTCATCGGACCGGACGAGCGCCGTCGACGTTTGAACGTCCGGCTCGATCACCGGCGTGATCGTCAGCGGGTCGTCCACCGTTACGAAACGCAATCCCATACCCGTCGACCAGAGGACGTTGCGGTCAGGGAGCCAGCCGGCCGGATACCCACCGTCTTCGTCGAGCGAAATGTCCTTGCCCGCACCCGTCGCCATATCCACGAGGCCAATCTCTCCGTTGTCCAGGCCGACGAGCAGCCACTTCCCGTCGCGTGAGAAGGACATCGGCGACGCGCCGCCGACCGAGCCGAGATCGCGCTCGCTGTAC
Organism: Candidatus Avedoeria danica; assembly: GCA_016703025.1. Classification (NCBI taxonomy): domain Bacteria; kingdom Bacillati; phylum Chloroflexota; class Ardenticatenia; order Candidatus Epilineales; family Candidatus Epilineaceae; genus Candidatus Avedoeria; species Candidatus Avedoeria danica. The sequence continues at coordinate 274,349 of JADJCV010000001.1, read as the reverse complement.
GTCACGACGTCGAAGAGCCGGAGATGGCCGCCGACGTTGTACGCCAACTGGTGGCCGTCCCGCGACCATACCGGGCCCCACACGGGGCCGTCCGGCTCGAACAACGTCCGCTCGCCACCGGTCGGCGATTGGACCGTGATCGTGCCGTGACGTTGGCGGGCGATGAACCCGATCGACGAGACGGCGTACTGATCGGTGACGTCGTCCGGACCGTCGAGGACTTCGGGCTCGTCGCCCGATGCCGGCAGGCGCCACAGCCGCGGCGGATCACCGTGCAGATAGTACAGATCGGCGGGCAAAACGGCGAGCATTCCCGGTGCGCTGATCTCGGACGGCACGGGCTCAGGCGCCGGGAGCGTGCGCGTCGGGCGGTCGGCGCGTGGGGTGGCGGTGCGCTCCGGTGCGGCGGCCAGTTCGGTTGCGGCGGCCAGTTCGGTCGGCTCTGCCCCATCGGGTCGCTCGGTCGGCTCGTTCGGCCGCTCGCGCACGCGCGTGGCGATGACGATTGTCGGGCCGGGATTCGCCGCCAGCGGCGCGGCCGTCGGCGTCGGGCCGCGGACGAGGATCTGGACCGGCTTGCTCGGCGCGACGGGCCGGGCGATGAGGCGGACGGAAGCGCGGTAACTGCCGGCAGCCGCGTAGGTGTGCGTCGTGGCGTAGGTCCGCAGCACTTCGTCGGCACAGTCGTCGGGCGGCGGGATCAACTGGACGTTGTCGTCGCCGAGCGCGAACGCGGCCGTCGCACAGCGGAAGCGGTCCGGTTCGTCGAGGTCGCCCTCGAGCGTCGCGCGCAACTCGACCGTCAACGGCGCGTCGCCGATCTGTGGCTCGATCGCCAACACGAGTCGCACGCCGGGCATCACGTCGGCTCGCGAATCGTCGGCGGGCTGCTCCAGCGCCGGCGCTTCGTCCGATGTCGCGTCGCGGTCGGTGGTGCCGCCGGATCGCCCGTCGCAGCCGGCGGTCATGCCGGCGATGATCCCTGCGGCCAGGACGGGCCCAAGCCAGCCGAAGGGCTGGCGGCGTCGGTGCGATGGTTCGTCGGGCGTGTTCACGGCGGGGCAGTATACATGACCGCTAGGCGTGACCGCCTGGCCCGGCCGACCCGACTCAAGGGGCGGGGAGATCGATTGGGCGATCGATTGAGCGCGCGCTCGGGAGATCGATGATGACGAGCTGCGGCTGCCCGTCAACGTCGCGCGCCGCCGCAGCCAAGCGACGTCCGGCGGCCGCCCAACTCGGCGGCAGCGCCCCGTCGAGGTCGTTCAGGACGCGGGTCGGCGCGAGCGCGCCATCGCGTTCGACGAGGACGAGTCCGCCGTCCGCGGTGGCGACGGCCAGCTGCCGGCTGTCGGGCGACCACCATGCCTGCCGGGTGCCGGTGTCGAAGAGCCGGCGCGTCTGACCGGATGCGACGTCGTACACGAACAGCGCACCCGCCTCGGGGTAGGCGAACGCGCTGCTGTCGGGCGCCCACAGCGGCGATCCGATCGGCTGGATGTCCTTCGGTGGCGCACCATCGATGCGCGCCACCCGGGTGCCGGCGAGCGCCGGGCCGCCTGGCTCGTCGACGACGAGCGGGACGAGCACCGTCCGGCCGTCGGGCGCGACGAGCGCCCGGCCGTCGGGCGGCATCGCCGGGTTGGCCGCCAACCCCGCCCATGTCGTCACAGGCACGATGGCGAGCGTGAGCGGGTCGATCAGCGGGTAGTCGACCACGTTCGCTCCGGCGCCGGCGCCGAAGCGTGCCGGCCGCGGCACGAACAGGCGGCCGTCGGCGAGCCAGATCGGGCGGACGGCGGCGGCGGCGGCAGCGGCGGCGGCGTCAGCACCGGCACCGGCACCGGCAGCCCCTTCATCGTCGCCCGCATCGTCCGCGCCCGCATCGCCGGCCTCGAACACGAGCCGGCTGATCTCGCGGGCCGGTCCGTCCGCCGCGGGATCGAAGAGCCAAACGCTGCCACTGGCGGTGACCGCTGCGGCCGGCCCGCCATCACTCCGCCACGCCCAGGCATCGGCCGGGATGCCGGCCAGCGCATCCGCCGGCAGGTCGCCGTTGCGCGGCGGCGGCGCCGATGGAACGACATCGCCTGCAGCATCGATGACCGGGTCGGCGTCACGGGCCAGCAGCAGCGAGCCGTCCGCCTGCCATGTCGCCAGGGCCCGCTCCGCCACAGCGCCCACAACGTCGCCGCTGTCGGCCGTCCAGCGTGGGGCGGGCGAGACGCCGGCGACCGCGGGATCAACGGCCGACACGGCCGCGCCCGCATCGACGATCCAGACGCGCCCGATGGCTGCCTCTCCGGCCGCACCCGACTCCTGCGTGTAGGCGACGAGGTGCGTGCCGTCGGGCGACCATGGGCCGGCGCCGAGCGCCGGCTCCCCGGACGGCGGCGCGGCGGCTGGGCGCAGAACGAACGGTACGGCGGCCGATGCGGGCGGCACGATCGGGATCGCCGTCGCGGCCGCGAGGGCTTCGGCGACGCCGGGGGGGAGCGGGGCGAGGGCGGGGGGTGAGGCGTTGGGCGGCGGGGGCACGTCGGTGGCTTGGCGGCACGCGATCGCCGCGAAGGCGAGCGCGGACGCGGCGACGGCGGATCGCAGCGGCCGCGGCAGCGCGACGCGCGGCAGCGGTCGCGCTGCCGCAGCGCCTGGCGCAGGCGAAAGACAACGCCCCGGCCGTGCGGGGTGCGCATGGCCGGGGCGTTGCGGATCGATCATGATCGGCGGTCGTCGCGTTGCAGGCTGAGAACCGGCCGGCAGCGGCGAGCGATCCAGGTCCGGGTGCTTACTTGGACATGCCCTTCAGCCGGTGATACGCCGGGCGCGGCGCCCAGTCGTTGCGGACGATGCTGAAGGCGGCCTTCTCGTCGGCATTGCCGGCGACGGGCGCGAAGTTCAGGTTCCAGACGAACATCGGACCGACGTAGCCCCAGCTGCGCGCCATGTTGAACGCGTCGACGAGGTACTGCGCCTGCTCGCCCTCGTTGTTCTGGGCGGCGTAGCCGTAGCCGGGCGCTGGGCCGGCCCCCATGTTCTCGACGGACGCCCAACCGAACTCGGTGGCCCAGATCTTCTTGCCGCCGTCGCCGTTGCGGGCCATGACGTTGCGATAGGCCTGCATCGTGCCCTGGAAGTAGAACGAGCGGTGGCCGCTGAAGTCCGTCTTGCCGGGCGCCGACCAGCCGACACCGGCCGTGGCCGGCTTGTTGTAGCCGGAAGGGTGCGCGCCGATCGCGTTCGCGCAGCCGCGCAGGCCGGCGCCGTACATCTGGCTGAGGTAGTTCACGTCGTCCATCGCCAAGTTGTTGTTCACACCGGTCGGCGTGAGCGCGCCGCTGACGACGACGGCGCCGGGGTCGGACGCCTTGATCGCGCGGTAGCTGGCGCACAGGATCTGGACGTAGCGGCCGGCCGAGAGCGGCTCGTTGCCCCACTCGTAGTGCAGGTTCTGCTCGTTCCAGACCTCGTAGGCCTTCACGCGACCGCGGAAGTGCTCCGCCATGCGGCCGAGGAAGCTGGCCATCGTGTTCGGGTCCGCCGGCGGGCCGGCGACGCTGCGATCCGAGTTGCCCGCCCGCGCCCAATCCGGCGCCTTGACGACGCTGAACATCACGTTGATGCCCTTCGCGTTCGCCTGGTTCACGAGGTTGTCCAGGCCGGCGAAGTTCGCCTGGCCGGGCGAGCCCTCGTAGCGGAACCACTCGACTTGCTGCTTCACCCAGTTGAAGCCGATGTCCGAGACGGCGTCGACGGCGCGCTGGTCGCCATCGGGCGCATGGATCTGGATGCCGTAGCCGAAGCCGGCCGGCGCCGCGGCGACCGGGGCGGCGGCGACGGGCGCGGCGGGTGCGTTCGGGTCGGACGGCTGCGGCTGGGCCGGCGCCTGGCGCGGAGCGGCCGGCTTCGGGCTGGTGCACGCCGCGGAGCCCGGGATCTTCAACGTCGTGCCCGGGGCGATTCGGTTCGGGTTGGCCAAGCGGTTGGCCGTCTGGATCTTCTTCCAATCGACACCGCAGCGCGAGCCGATGCCCGAGAGCGTGTCGCCGCCCTTGACGGTATACGTCGTGTCGGTCAACGGAGCGGCGTTCGCACGCCCGCTGAACGACATCATGGCGCCTGCGGCAACCACTGCGATGAGTAGACGCTTTCGCATCAAGTCAAGCCTCCTGGAGGGGATTCGAAGCGATGCTGCGCGCATGGGCGACCGGACATCGCTGTTCCGGATCGGCCGGCGGCCAATGGCCACCACGCTCCGGCCCGGCGGGAACCGGCGGGATTATAACGCTCGTTGCAAGCCGCGCCAGTCGTCTCTGTCAGGCCTGCGTGGGGCGTGGTTGCGGCTTGGTTGCGTCCTGGATGCGGTCGGCGGGCGCAGTTCGACGCCAACGAGCGTCGGCTGCGCGGCGGGCGCGCGGCGGGAAACGGACGCGCCGCGAGGTTGCGAACGGGGTACGCTGACGGGCGTGTCGACCGGATGGACCGCGTCGACCGGTCGGCCGCTTCGCTTGGATCGCCCAGTGGACGTCGCCGATCGCAACCCTCCATCGCAACCCGCCGATCACAGCCCAAGGAGAGATCGACATGGCTCTGCCCGAGACCCGCCTCAAGCTGGCCGTCCGCGCCGTCGAGCGCGCACTGCCCGCCGCGGCCACGCCCGACCGCCTGACCGCCTTCCGCACCGCCTACGCCGCGCTGGCCAAGCTGAACGCCGGCGACGACGCCTGGACGGCCGAGACGCTCGACGCAGCGTGGACGCTGGCCAGTGACGGCTGGCCGCGGGACATCGCGCTCGCCGCTGTCCTCGAGGACGTCGGTGCGGCACACGCCGTGATCGTGGACGCGGCATCGCCGGGGCGGCCGAAGATCACGCGGCCGCGGGCGAAGTCGTAACGGGGCGGGACGCGGCGGTTGACGCATGGTCGGATCGGCGACGACAATCGACCGTGTGAGCGTTCAGGCGTCCGACCAACCGCAACCCCCCGATGGTCCGGCGGACGTGCGGGTCGACCCGCTGGCTGCGGCGATTCGGGCCGTGCCGCTCGTCGTCCAGACGTTGGGCGCATTTCGCGTCTGGCGGGACGGGGTGCCGGTGCTGCCGGCTGCGTGGGGTCGGGACAAGGCGGTCCAGCTGTTCCAGTTCGTCGTGACGCTCCGGCGCAAGCGGCTCGACAAGGAGCAGATCGTCGACGCGCTCTGGCCGGATCTCGATGCGGCGGCCGGGGACAGGGACTTCAAGGTGGCGCTGAACGCCGTACAGCGGGCGCTCGAACCGGACCGTGCGGCCCGGGCCGAACCGCGCTTCGTGCGGCGCTGGGGAGCGACATACGGCATCGACCTGGCGGAGGCGTGGGTCGATGCCGAGGCGCTCGAAGGGCACGTGGCTGCCGGCAACCGGCAGATCGGCGGCGACCGCGACGGGGCCGCGGCGCACTATGCGGCGGCGGCGGAGCTGTATGGCGGGGACTATCTCCCCGAACGGCGCTATGACGACTGGGCGAGCAGCGAGCATGAGCGGCTGCAGGTGCTTGCCTTCGGGGCGATGACGACGTTGGCGGAGCTGCTCGTCGAGACGAACCCGCTCGAGAGCTTGCGGCTGACAGGCCGCGTCCTGGCGACCGACCCGGTTTGGGAGGACGCCTGGCGGATCGAGATGCGCGCTCACGCCGCCCGCGGCAACCGGGCGCTGGCGATCCGCAGTTGGGAGCGGTGCGTGGCGGCGCTGGAGAGCGAGCTCGGCATCGTCCCCCTGCCGCAGACGCGGGCGGTGTACGATTCCGTCCGGCTCGGAGTGGGGACGTAGCCGGCGTCGAGAACGACGGACGGACGTGATTCGGAGGAAGCGCAGATGGCTGAGCGTGAGAGCGGTTCGCGGCGACCGACGGAGGCGGGCGGGGACATCGCCTCGTTCGTCCTGCGGTTCACACAGGACCTCTATGCGGATGAGGGCGGTGAGTCGCGCGTCCGCTGGCGGGGCCATATCCGGCACGTCCAGAGCGATGCCGAGGCGCGCTTCACCGAGTTCGCCGACGCGGTGGCGTTCATGCAGCACCAACTGGCAACGCTGACGATGAACGCCGTCGCCGACCGCTCGCCGGACGACCAGCGGCAAGCGCTGGCCGACAGCTTCCAGTTGTGGGAGCGCGTGACGAGCGGCTACGCCACGTACATGCTCGACGCCTTCAGCCAGACGATGGCGAAGTCGGAGGCCGTACGCCAACAGGTGGGCGAGCAGATCGAGCGCTCGCTGACGTGGTGGTCGCCGTTCCTGGGCACCGGTGCGGCCGCCGAGAAGGACAAGCGCCCGCCGGACGCGGCGGCGGTGCTGGCCGCGCTGGGCGAGGTGGCGGCGCGGCTGCAGGCGCTGGACGAGAAGGTGGGGCGGGTGGAGGCGGCGTTGCGCGACAGAGGGAACGAATAGAGGGACCGACAAGGGAACCGACAAGAGGATCTTGTAACTGGTGTGTAACTCGGGTGGGTAGACTGTCCATCGTACGGCACGAACGCGGTGCCGGCGAAACACGAAAGCCACCCCGCGGATGGTGGGGTGCCGATAAGCCTAGGAGAGACCACCATGATGCCCGAGACCGTCAAGACGAACCTGAGCCAGTGGAACGAGACCCTCACCGCCTGGAACCACTTCAACCTCGAGGCCACGAAGGCCCAGATGGAAGCCCTCGTTTCGCTGCGCGAGCAGTGGAACGTGGTGTTCACCGACACGGCGAACCGCATCCAGGAGCTGGCGCAGCGCGAGCAGGCCCAGATCCAGAAGGCCGCCGAGGCGTGGCAGGGTCAGGTCCAGACCGGCGTGCACCAGGCCACCAAGCTTGCCGAGACGCTGAGCACGGCCGGCCAGTCGATGGCCCAGGAGACCGTGAAGGCCGTGCAGACGCAGGCGCGCGTCGCGCAGACGCAGGTCGCCGAGTTCGCGACCGCCGGCCGCGAGTTGGCCGAGAGCGTCGCGGACACGACCAAGGCCGCCCGCAAGAACTAAGCGCATTCGCGCAGCGCGCCACAGGCGGTTGCCTTTGGGCGCCATCGTCATCGGCCAGGGCACAGTATTCACCGTGCCCTGGCCGATCGTCGTTTCAACTGCCGGCGTGCGCGCCGGGCACCGAGCGGCTCCTTGCCGTCGAGGGGATGGGCGCCATGAGCGAGGGTCAGGACGGGATGGGTTCGATGTGGCAGGGCATGGCCGATGCCCAGCGTCAGATGTGGTCGCAGTGGGCTGACCTTGCGGCCGCCGGCGCCCAGGCCGCCGGCACAGCGGCCGGCCAGGCTGCGCGCCCCACGGGCGGCCACGCCGGCACGGCTCCGACCGGGGCCCCATGGCCGGGCGCCGCGCAATGGCCGGGTGCATCGCCATGGTCCGGTGCAACGGACGCCTGGCTGGCCTCGTGGCGGCAACTGGCGCACCAGACCACGGCGGCTTGGACGGCCGGGGCGGACCCGGTGGCCAGGGACGCAGCTCAGGGCATGGCGGCCACCCAGGAGACGATGCTTCGTTACGGCGCGCTCATGCAGCAGGCATGGTCGATGCTCTCGGCGCCGGCGACCTCGCCCGAGGAGACGACGGCCAAGCTCGATGCGTTCGGCCAGCTGATGCAGCAGTCGATGGCCGCGCCGTGGTCCAACCTGGGCACGCCGCCCGGCGACATCAACAGCCTGTGGGCCGGCTACCTTGCCGCATTGGAGCGACTGCCCGGCCCGTGGGCGAACTTGATGAAGGAGGTGCCGACGTCGGCCACGCGCGCCTTCGGCGGCGACAGCTCCGAGCTGTTGGGTCAGACACGCCTCCTGTGGGATGCGTGGGAGCGCAGCGCCGGACGTCTCATCGAGACGCCGTCGATGGGCTATTCCCGCGAGACGACCGAGATGTTGCAGCGCGGCTTCGACGCCTGGGTGGACTACCGACGCGCAGTGTTCGAGTTCAGCGTCGTCCTGAACGAAGCCTGGGCGGCGTCCGGGCAGGCGGGGGTCGACATGCTCCGTCGCCGGGCCGAGGCGAACACGCCCATCACCAGCCTTCGCGAGTTCGTGAACGTTTGGTCCGAGGCCACCGACGCCTCGCTCGAGGACGCCTTCCGCGCGCCGCGCTACGCCGAGGCGCAGGCCGCGATGCTGGCCGCTGCCATGCGCTATCGCCTGCGCGAACGCGACATCGTCGAGACGGCGCTCAAGATGACGGACATCCCGTCGCGCAGCGAGCTGGATGAGACGAATCGGCGCGTGCACGCCCTCAAACGCGAGGTCCGCGAGCTCCGGCAGGCGATGGCGGCGGCACGGCCGGCAAAGCGCGCTGCGGGTCGAGCGGCGACCGACAAGGCGACCGACAAGGCGACCGACAAGGAGGTGTCCTGATGATGCCCAACGTGTTCGCGATCACGCCTGAGACGTTCGCCCGCGAGCTGGCCGAGATGAGCCGCCAGACCGTGGCCGGCGTCGAGACGCTCTCGCGCATCGACAGCGACGACGTGACGGTCGGCTGCTCGGCCAAGGAGGCGGTCTGGAGCGAGGATGGGATCACGCTCTACCGCTTCACTCCGCGCGTGGCCGAGCCGCGGCCGGTGCCGCTGTTGATCTCGTACGCGCTCGTCAACCGTCCGTACATGGTCGACCTCCAGGAGGACCGCTCCCTCGTCCGCAACCTGCTGGACCTTGGCCTCGACGTCTACCTGATCGACTGGGGCTACCCCACCCGGGCCGACCGCTGGCGGACGCTGGACGACTACATCAACGGCTACATCGACCGCTGCGTGGACGAGGTCCGCGCGCGATCGGGCCAGCCGGCGATCCACGTCCTCGGGATCTGCCAGGGCGGCACGTTCAGCCTGTGCTACGCGGCGCTGCACCCCGACAAGGTCAAGAGCCTCATCGCGATGGTCGCCCCGGTCGACTTCCACGCGGAGAGCGGCGCCGACTGCGGCCTGCTGAACGCCTGGGCGCGGCCGATGGACATCGACCTCATGGTCGATGCGCTGGGCAACATCCCCGGCGACTTCATGAACCTCGGCTTCCTGATGCTCAAGCCCTTCCAGCTGAACGTCGCCAAGTACGCCGGACTGCTGGACATCGCCGAAGACGAGACGAAGGTCCGCAATTTCCTGCGGATGGAGAAGTGGATCTTCGACAGCCCGGATCAGGCCGGCGAGGCCTATCGCCAGTTCCTGAAGGACTTCTACCAGGACAACAAGCTCATCGCCGGCGAGGTCGAGCTCGGCGGCCGACGCGTGGACCTGAAGGCCGTGACGATGCCGGTGCTGAACGTCTTCGCCGAGCAGGACCACCTTGTCCCGCCGGCCTCGTCGCTGGCGCTGGCCGGGCGGGTGGGCACGGCGGACTACAAGGAACTGTCCTATCCGGTCGGCCACATCGGCATGTACGTGAGCGGCAAGGTCCAGAAGACATTGCCGGCAGCGCTCGTGGAATGGCTCGACGCGCGGTCGTGATGCCGTTCGCTCACAATTCGCGCACGCGGAACAATTCGCGCACAAGGAGTTGCGGACCATGAAGGAAGCATTCATCGTCTCGGGCGCTCGGACGCCCCTCGGCAAGTTCGGCGGCGGGCTGATGGACGTCTCGCCGGTCGACCTCGGGGCGCACGCGATGCGCGCGGCCCTGGCGCGCGGCAACGTCGCCCCCGAGGCCGTCGACGGCTACGTGTTCGGCAACGTCGTGAGCGCCGGGCATGGCCAGTTGATCGCCCGCCAGGCCGCCATCAAAGCCGGCATCCCGGACACGATCGACGGCTACCACGTGAACATGGTGTGCAGCTCGGCCATGCTGGCGACGATGAACGCCGTGACGCACATCAAGGCGGGCGAGCGCGACATCATGGTCGCCGGCGGCACGGAATCGATGTCCCAGAGCGGCTTCCTGCTCCGGCCGGCGGCGCGCTGGGGCTACAAGTACATCTCGGGCAAGTCCGAGCCGCTGATCGACCTCCTCGACCACGACGGCCTGACGGACCCGCTGACCGGCGAGCGGATGGGCGATCAGACCGAGCGCCTGGCCGCCGAGTTCGGGATCAGCCGCGCCGACCTCGACGAGGTCGCGTTCGAGTCCCACCGCCGCGCCGCGGCGGCGACCGACGGCGGCAAGTTCGCGGGCGAGATCGCGCCGTACGAGATCCAGGGCCGCAAGGGCGTGACCGTCGTCGATCGCGACGAGGGCATTCGGCCCGACACGACGCTGGAGAGCCTTGCCAAGCTCCGGCCGGCGTTCAACCCGGACGGCGTGATCACCGCCGGCAACGCCAGCCAGCTGACGGACGGCGCCGCGGCGCTCGTCGTCGCCAGCGGGGACGCCGTGGCGGCCCACGGTCTCAAGCCGATCGCCAAGGTGTTGGGCAGCACGTGGGCCGCCGGCCCCGGCTGGCGCTTCGCCGCCGCGCCGATCCCGGCGGTCAAGCAGCTCCTCGACCAACTCGGCATGACGGTCGACGACATCGACCTCTTCGAGAACAACGAGGCCTTCGCGGTGAACTCCGTCCTCTTCCACCGCGAGCTGGGCGTGCCCTACGACAAGCTGAACGTGAACGGCGGCGCGATCGCCCTCGGCCACCCGATCGGCGCGACGGGCGCGCGGCTGATCGTCACGCTGCTGGCGGCGCTGGCCGACCGCGGCAAGACGCTCGGGCTGGCGACGCTGTGCCACGGGACGGGGGGGAGCACGGCGGTGGTGGTGGAGCGGGTGGGGTAACGGCCGCAACGGCCAATCCCCAACGGCCAATCCCCAACGGCCAATACGGACCCATGCCCTTCGCGCCGTGCCCCTACCGGCGGGGTTTGTGTTGCCGTCGGATTCCTATGGTCCGTTGCTGGCGACCGGTAGGTAGATGCTCGGCCCATTGTTGTCCCCGTGGAATGGCGTGATCGTTGCCGACGCCTCGGTCCGCGTCGGTACGGGGGTCTCATCCGGCGGCGAGGGTGTCGCCGAAGGTGCGGGCATCGTCGCGGACGCCACCGCCGTCGGTGATCCGGCCACCGGCGTTTCGCTCGGCGCGGCCGTCGGCGTCGCGCTGGCCGTCGGCCCTCGTGTCGGTGTCGGCGACGCCGTCGGCCCGGCGGGCGTGACGGGCTTGGCGCCGGCCTTGATCAGGGCGGCCAGCGCATCGACGCGCGGGTACTTCTGGCCGTTCTTGGCCGTGACGAGCGTGCCGGTGTCCTCGAGCAGCTTCTTGAGCTGCGCGGGGCGGATGTTGCCGTCCACCGCCACCACGAGCGCACCGACCGCGGCGGCCACCGGCGAGGCGTTGCTCGTCCCGACCGTCGACGACGTCCCGCCGCCCATCTTGGGCGCCGTCGTCCAGGCGCCCGGCGCCACGACGGACACGCCGCGGCCGATGTTCGAGAAGCACGTGACCGTGTCCGGTGAGGCGTTCTCGTCGAAGCAGCCGTCGGGACCGCCGAACTCGCCGCGGTCCGGCTCGCGGCCGAGATCGGCATCGTATGTGGCCGCGACGGCGATGACGTTGGACAGGCAGCCGGGCGCGCTGAGCGCATTCTGGGCTCCGCTGTTGCCGGTGGCGACGAAGACGGCGATGCCCCGCGTGATCGCGGTCTGGATGGCGGTCGCGCGGGCCGGGTCCGCCTGGTCGCAGTTGCCGGTGAACGTTTCCCTCGACCCGAGGCTCATGTTGGCGATCTTGACATTCAGCCGGCTCCGCTCGCGGACGATCCAATCGAACGCCTTGACCTGGTCGCTGATGAACGACTCGGCCTTGGCGTTGAAAACGCGCACCGCCACGATGCCGGCGCCGGGCGCGATCCCGCGCGGCGCCACGACGCCGCGGCCCGCGACGATCCCCGCCATGCCGGTGCCGTGGCCGTTCCGGTCGATCGCGTCATCGCTCTCGGACGCGGCGCTGTTGACGCCGCACCCGCTCTCGACGGAGAAGCACTTCTGGGCAACGATCGCAGCCTTGAGGTCCGGGTGGTTCGCGTCGACGCCGGTGTCGATCACGGCAACGTTTACGCCCTCGCCCGTCACGCCGTAGTCCGCCCATACCCGGTCGGCGTGGACCGTTTGGGCGTGCTCGGCGAGCTGCAGCACGCTCACGCGGTCGGGCTCGACGGCCGCCACGAGCGGGTGTCGGGCCAGCGCCGCACGGCCGCGCGCGCTCGCGTCGACGAAGAGCATCGGCACGATCCCATAGCGGTGGCGCAGCGTGACGTCGGACGCGTCGACATCGGCGAGAACGCGGTCCTGGGCCTGGGCGACGGCGGTCATGGCGACGTCGTCGGGCACGTCGCGCCGCGCGACGTCGATGGCGGGGCGGAGGACGACGAGGACGGGCTGGCGGTCCTCCGAGTGGTGGGAGGCGTGGGCGACGTCCGCGGCGTCCGCGCGGACCGGCGGGCCGTTCTCCGCCAGCTGCACCGGCACGCCGGCGACGGTCGCGCGGCGGTAGCCGATCGGCAGGTAGACCGTACCGCCCTCGCCTTGCGGACGGCGGGTCGGCGTGCGCGTCGCGGGCGACGTGACGGTGAACGTCGGCGTCACGCTGGCCGGCGGGCGGGCCGTCGTGCTGCCGGGGGGCGGGGTGTCCGTCGGCGCGGCGGTGTCCGTGGGAGGGGGCGTCTCGCCGGGCAGGAGCGTGCGCGTCGCCGTGGGTGACGGGCCGGGCGTGACGGTCGGCGTCTCGGTCGGCGGGCTCGTCGGGGGCGCGGTGGCCGGGGTGCTGGCGGCAAGCGTCGGGCCCTCGGGCGGCAGGGCGGTGGCCGGATCGCCGAGGCGTGCTGTCACGTGGACGCGCTCGACGGTGAAGCCGGCGCGGACGTCGGCGGCGGGCGGCGGGACGGCATCGTTGGAGTGGAGGTAGCCGACGGCCTGGATGTCCACGAAGACGTGCGGTTCGAACTGGGCGAACCTGGGCTTGAAGGCGAGCCGGAGCGGCGGCTGCGGGTCGTACAATGCCCAGCCGGTGTTCCGTGGGTTCGTGATGATCAGCGATGCCGTCTGGCTCGCCGGTTCCCCGGCGCGCTCCGAGATGAACCACTGTCCGCCGTCCTTCACGACGATGCGCACCTGACCGGAGTTGTTCTGTGGCACGCCGTCGCCGCCCTCGTAGTTCACGAGCGCGATCGAGCTGGCCTCGTCGAACGAGACGCGCCGGTCGTGGCCGCCGCTGAGGAAGTCCGACTTCCGCCAGTAGCGCAGGTCCCAGCCGCGCGTTCCGGGGCTGGCGCCGTAGTAGAGCTTGTCCAACGGCTTGACGGGCGACTGGGCCCAGACCTGGGCCCACTTGTACTCGAACGGGCGGTCGTAGCTCTCGATGAGGAGGCCGCCATAGAACCGGGCGCTCTTGCCGGCCCGATCGACCGGGGGTGAGAGCGGCGTGGCGTCCGACCACTCGATCGACCAGCGCTCGTCGTCGTACACGCCGTCGCGCTCGAGGTCGAGTTCGGACTCGACCGGCGCATCGGCGCCGCGGAAGCCGGCGTCGGCGTCGACGTAGTCGCCGCCCCAGTCGACGATCGGCAGCGAGCCGCCGAACAGCCGGAACGTCGCGGTCAGCGTCATCGTCCGCGACATCGGGGGCGTCGTGTGGATCGCATCGCCCCCGTCCGACCAGCGCTCGAACGCGTACAGCGCGCCGCCCACCCGTTCGAGCGCATCCGCGCCCACGGTCCGCCGCACGCCGGCGATGCTCGGTACGGTCGCCGGCGTCGTGACCGGCGCGTCGTCCACGGACAGCGTGATGCCGGGTGGATCGGACGCCAGCATGAGGTCGACGAGCACGGGTTGGATGTCGCGCGTCCGCACGGTGACGAGACCCTCGCTGTCCCGCGCGGTGAACGTGATCCGCACGAAGGCGTCGGGGTTGCGGTGGGCGTCCAGGTCGAGCATGTGCGTGCCGCCGGCGATCCCGGCCGTCGTCGGCATGAGCTCGTGGACGTGGTCGCCGTGGTGGAGGTCCATGCGCCACGAGAGCGCGCTGGGCGGCAGCGGGACGTCGAGCGCATCCACGGCTTGGCCGTAGAACGTGACGAGCCCGTCGCCGACGAACTGGAAACCGGGGTTCGGCAGGAGGATCGTGGCCACCGGCGGCGTGCGCTCCGTCACCGTCAGCAGCGCCGCATCGCTCGACACCGAGCCCTCGCCGTTGCCGACGATCACGCTGAAGCGCGCGCCGCTGTCCGATGGCTGCACCGGGCCGACGGCGAGCTCGGCGCCCGTCCCGCCGGGCACGTCGACGCCGTCCCGCTGCCAGCGGTAGGTCAGCGGCTGCGTCCCGAAGGCGCGGACGCTGAAGCGGGCCGTGCGGCCGACGACGACGGATGTAGCGACCGGTTGGATCCCGATCGTCGGCTGGCCGCTGCCGACGTAGCGGACCTTGTAGAGCGCGCCCGTATCGGTGCCGAAGTCCGAACCGCGTGCCAGGTAGTACAGCGCGCCGTCCGGGCTGACGCGAACGTCGATCGGCCACGACGGGGCGCTGGTCGAGCCGAAGACGGTGACGTCGGTGGGGTTGTTCGGGTCGAGGACGCGGATCTCGCCTTGGCAGTAATCGGCGAAGAAGTACTTGCCGACATACGACGGCGGGAACCAGGCGTCGGCCGGGTTGTAGAACGCGCCGCCGCTGATCGCGCAGCCTGGAACGTGCGGGTAGGCATAGAGGGGGCCGGTGATCCCGGGCGCGGACGTCGGGCCTTCCGTCGACGGCCAGCCGTAGTCCTCGCCGGCCGCACCCTCGTTGATCTCCTCGAACGCGGCTTGTCCGATGTCGTTGATCAGCATGCGGCCGGTGCCCGGTTGGACAGCGAACGTGAACGGGTTGCGCAGTCCGCTCGCCCAGATCGCGCGGTTGCGGCCCTGCTGCGTTGCGAAGAACGGGTTGTCGGGTGGGATGTGGCCGTCCGGGGCAAGGCGAAGGATCTTGCCGAGCGTGGACTCCAAGCTGGCGGCCTTGGCCCCATCGCCGTTGTCGCCCGTGCCCACGTAGAGCATGCCGTCGGCGCCGAAGTGGAGCCCGCCGCCGACGCGCGTGCGCGTGGTCAGCGTCTCGAGGTCGGCGATGACCTGGGCGCTCTCGACCGGGGCATCGTTGCCGGTGACCTTGTAGCGGAGAATCCGGTTGTGCGTCGTGGGCTCATCGACAGTGGCCAGCACGTAGAGCGACGGCGACGATTCAAAGTCCGGACCGACGGTGATGCCTTGGAGACCGAGATCCTCGATGGCGGTCGTGGCGACCGTGAGGACGGGCTCGGCAAGCAGGACGTCGTTCTCGACGACGCGGACCGTCCCGCGCTGTTCGGCGATGAACACGCGGCCATCCGGGGCGATCGTCATCGCCGTCGCACCGTTCAGCTTGTCGGCGACGCGCGTCTCGACGAAGCCGGTCGGCAGGGCCGAAGGGGCCGCGGTCGCGGCGGTGGCGGACGTCGCGGACATCGCAAGCATCGCGGCGGCCGCGGACGGCGCGTGCGGACCGGCGGGCAGGAAGGCGAGGGCGAGCGCGGCGAGGCCGCCCGCGGCGATGGGGCGATTGAGCATCGGTACAGCCTTGCAGGTAGGGGAGCGGGATGGTGGATGGCGGAGAAACGAGCGCAGAAGTGTGCAATGAAGGATGGACGCGGGGCAACCGGTTGGGGTGACGGCGGGTTCGCGGCGAATCGGAGGCGCATCGGTTGTGGACGCCGAGCCCTTGGGTGCAAGAAACCGAGCCGGTGCGCGTGTACTGTATGCCATGACGCTACTCAATGGGCTGTTGCGCCGCCCGACGGACCTCCGCCCCGCCCCCGCCAGGAACGCGCCGCCGATGGCCGCCTCCACCGACGACCGCCTCATCGACCGCGCGCGCAACGGCGACGGCCAGGCGTTCGGCCTCCTGGTCCAGCGCTACCAGGACGCCGTCTACAGCCTGTGCTACCACCTCTGCGGCGACCGAACGGACGCCGAGGATCTGGCGCAGGACGCCTTCGTCCGCTTCCACCGCCAGCTGGACCGCTTCCGCCCGGGCGAGCCGCTCTGGCCGTGGCTGCGCCGGTTGACGACGAACAGCGCGCTGAACGGGCTGCGCGGGGGTCGCGTGGGTCGCGTCGGTCGCGCCAACAACGGCGCCCACACGGTGTCGCTGGACGACGCGGCCATCGACGGCGACATCACGAACGTCGCGGACACCGACGTCGGTGGGCGAGCGTGGCGCGCTTCGGACGACCTTCGGATCGACCTCGAGCGCCACCTCCAAGCGCTGGCGCCCGCCGATCGCGCCGTGCTCGTCCTGCGCTACCTGGAAGACCTGACCTACGCCGAGATCGCCGCGCTGCTGGACGTACCCGTCTCGACGGTCGAGACCCGGCTGTTCCGCGCGCGCAAGCGGCTCGGAGCGCTCTATCGCGCCCACGCCGCTGACGGGGAGGTGTGACGTGTTCCGACGCCGAACGACGACGGACGACGCGTCCTTGGCTGAGGCGTATCGGCGACTGGACGGCGCGTCGACCGCGTCGACGGCATCGTCGCCCGCATCGTTGCCCGTTGCCGCCTCGACTTTGGCCGAGGCCGCGCGCGTCGATGCGGCGCTCCGCCGCGTGCTCCAGCCGGTCGCGGCTCCCGATACGCTGGCGGGGCGCGTGGCGGGCGAGGTCGGGCGGGCGCGTGTGGCGGGGTGGCGGCGCGGCGCGGGGACGGTGCGGCGGCCGGTGTGGGCGATGGCGTTCGCGGGGGCGGTGGTCGTCGTGCTCGTCGCGGGGACCGCGTTGACGACGATGCCGGGTGGCGGGACGATCGGGGAGCGGGCGCGGGGGGTGGGGGAGTGGGTGCGGGCGGTGATGGGGGTTGGGGTGCGGGGCGACGAGACGGACGGGGAGGCGTACTACTGGGTGCGGGGATGGGGATCCTGCCGCTGCGGCCGGATGCCGTGGTGGCGACGGGGCCGGTGACGGTGACCAAGGGATACCCAGTGCCGATCGTCATCGAAGGTCTGGTCTCGGATTCGCGAGGCACGCTGGTGATCGTGAGGGTCAAGGGCGCCGGGCCAGAGGATGACGGATCGCCTGCGATGGCGACGATCTATCGCGGCGTGCCGAATGGAAGCCGGTTGACGATCCGAACCTGTGATGTCTCGAACAGCTCCTTTGACCGCGACCTGAGCCGGCCGGAGGAGTGCGTATATGGTCCGCTGCTGCTGACCGAGCGGAACAGCGGCGTCGCGCGCTTTGGCATGCCGCGTTCCGGCCGGGGGCACATCGAGTTCTTCGACACCTACCGATCAGATTCCAACGGGCGTCAGCTGGAGGGGGACTTCGGCGGCCGCGACTACACGACGTTCCTTGCGTCGCTTCAGCCCGTCGATGTGCCTCTTGTCTCGGTGGCCAGCGGCAAACTCAAGCCTGCGCATCGTCTTGGGGACGATCAGGTCCGCGGCGGCGTCAGGCTACGAGCTTGGGGGGCGCTGCCAGCCGCGGGACAGCTGGCCGTACGCGTGGAAACCGTCGACGTGGCACATGGCGACGACGTGCGCTTCGTATCGGCTGACGACGACGCGAGGACGTACGCGTTTGAGCAAGAAGTTGAGCACGTGTTGGCCGCGTTCGGAGTTAACGATGGAACGGGGGCCGCCGTTCCTCCCGTGACCTTGTGGGAACATGTCACCGGGCAATCGGCGGATAGTCTCCGCGGGGAGGCGTGCTCGACCCACCGGCTGCCGGAATCTCGTTCGAGGCGCCTCGGTTCCCGGTGACTGTCTTCCGAGGATTGGGTGGTCCAGGTGAAGCGATCCGCCGTCTGACCGTCGGCCCCCTGCTGCTGGCCGTTGACGACGAGTCCCTTGTCGAGCGAACACGGCTGAATGGTTTGCATTCAACAACCATTCGCCTGGATACGGTCGCAGCCACGTTTGCCCACACCAGGAATCTTGGCCTGATCGCGCATAGCGGCACAGCCCCGGAACGTTATCCAGTGACGGATACCTTGCGTGTCGCGGAACGACAGCTGCCGATCGGCTTCGCTGTGGTCATCGATTCTGGCGATCCGAAGCCTACCGATCAGAATCCGACGAGAGTGATACACCCGCCAAGGGCAATGATCACTGCCCATTGGGCCGACGATGGATGGGACGGGCGGCAGTTGGTCGACCTGGATGTTGGCCGCGTCCAGCGCATGTCGTTGTGGAACGGGCCGCGCCGCGCATGCAGGCCCTTCACCCTCGGCGGCGGACACGGCTCGCCGCAGACCGGAGTCGCGCCGGCGATGTGGCGCATGGTGGGGGGTGCGCCAAACGAACTCCTGCCATCCGTCGAACTGTGCTTTTCCCGTCCCATCTTCCAGATCCCCGGCCCCTGGACATTCCCGATCGATCTGCCATGAGCTCACGTGTGGTGTCGACCGTGTTCGCACCAACTTGCCCAACCGGAGCGCACCGCTAGCATCCACCCCCATGCGCGAATTCCTCACCCGCTACCTCCTCCCCCTCCGCGCCCGCGCCGCCCTCCTCTTCGCCCTCATGCTCGCCGACATCAGCCTCGACCTCGCGGGCCCGCAGCTCCAGCGCGCGTTCATCGACGGCGCGATCGGCGGCGCGCCCGCCGGCGACCTCATCCGCCTGGCCGCGCTGTTCGTCGGCCTCGCGTTCGTCCTCCAGGGGCTGATGGTGGCCGCCGGCATCGTGTCCACCGAGCTGGCGCAGACGGCGACGAATCGGATGCGCGAGGACCTCCTCGACCACGTGCTCCGCCTCGACCTCGCCTTCCACGGCCGCCACACGCCCGGCGAGCTGATCGAGCGGATCGACGGCGACGTCGCGACGCTGGCGAACTTCGTGTCGCGCTTCCTGCTCGAGCTCGTCGGCAGCGCGCTGCTCGTGCTCGGCGTGCTGGCGATGCTGTTCCGGGTGGACGCGCGGATCGGCGCCACGATGGCCATCTTCGTCCTCCTCGCCATCGCGATCATGCGCGGCGTCCTGCACCTGGCCGTGCCGCACTGGGCGGCGGCGCGCGAGGCCTCGGCGCAGCTGTTCGGCTTCCTCGAGGAGCGCCTCGCCGGCACGGAGGACCTGCGCGCGAACGGCGCCGTGGCCTACACGCTCCGCCGCTTCTTCGGCCTCTCCCGCGACATCTGGCGCCGCAACCTCCGCGCCAGCCTCCTCGGCTCGGCCACGGGCGGCACGTCCGTGCTCCTGCTGTTCATCGCGATGGCGATCAGCCTGGGCTGGGCCGTCGTGCTCGTCCAGGACGGGTCGATCACGCTCGGCACCGCTTGGCTCCTCTTCAGCTACAGCCTCCAGCTCGACGGCCCGCTCTCCGGCATCGCCCGGCAGCTGGGTGATCTGCAGCAGGCCGGCGCCAGCATCACCCGCATCCGCGCGCTGCTCGACGAGCGGACGACGCTGACCGAGCCGCCGCCCGACCGCGCCCGTGCCTTGCCCTCCGGGCCGCTGGCGGTCACGGTCGATGGGGTGGACTTCCGCTACGGCGACCGGAACGGCGATGGGCGTGGCGACATCGTGCCTGGCGACATCGTGCCAGGCGACATCGGTCGCAGTGACGCCCCGACGCTGCACAACATCATGTTCGACGTCCCCGCCGGCACGTCCCTCGGCCTCCTCGGCCCGAGCGGCAGCGGCAAGACGACGCTCACCCGCCTGCTCCTGCGCCTCCTCGACCCGACCGCCGGCACCGTCCGCCTCGGCGGCATCGACGTGCGCGACGTCCCGACGGCCGACCTCAGGCGGCGCGTCGCGATCGTCACCCAGGACGTCCAGCTCTTCCACGCCACGCTGCGCGACAACCTCACGCTTTTCGACCCGACCGTCGACGACGAGCGGATCCGCGCCGCGCTCGACGGCCTCGGCCTCGGCGCCTGGGTGGACGGCTTGGCCAACGGCCTCGACACCGTGCTCGCGCCCGGCGGCGGCGTCTCGGCCGGCGAAGCGCAGCTCCTCGCCTTCGCCCGGATCTTCATCGGCGACCCCGGCCTCGTCGTCCTCGACGAGGCGTCGTCGCGCCTCGATCCGGCCACCGAGACGCGCCTGACCGCGGCGATGGCGCGCCTGGCGGCCGGCCGCACCGTCGTCGTCATCGCCCACCGACTGGCAACCGTCCAGCGACTGGACGCCGTGTGCCTGCTGGCGGACGGGCGCATCGTGGAGCACGGGCCGCGGGCGGCGCTGGCGGCGGATGCGGGCTCGCGCTACGCGCAGCTGCTGGCGGCGGGGCTCGAGGACCTCGACGCGGCGATGACGACGCTGGCAGTCGGAAGCGGCGGCGATGTCGGCGCGGTATTGTCGTCGACGTCGGCCTCCGCATCGTCGCCGGAAACGGCATCGGGCGAGGCCGACCGATGAAGTTCTGGCGCACCCTCGCCCGCCTCGCCCGCTACGCCTGGCCGTTGTATGCCACCAGCGGACTGCTGGCGAGCGTGTTGTTCTACCTCGTCCCGCTCCTGCCCGGCCTCGTCGTCAAGGCGATCTTCGACCGTCTGTCGGCCGACGCGGCGGGTTCGGCCGCCGCGACCTCCGGCGCCGGCCAGACCGCGCTCCTCTGGCTCGTCGCCGCTGTCGCCGGCATCGGCGCGATGCGGTTCACGTCGCTTCTCGGCGCCGTCGCGGCCGAACAGTCCCTCCACCAGGTGATCCGGACGCTCCTGCGGGCGAACCTGCTCGAGCACATCCTCGGCCGGCCCGGCGCACGCCCGCTGCCATCGTCGACCGGCGAGGCGATCAGCCGGCTGCGGGGCGATGTCGAGGCCGTGCCGACCTTCCTGAGTTGGACGCTCGATCCCATCGGCCAGTCGCTTGCCCTCGGGACAGCGCTGACCGTGCTCTGGCGCGTTGACCCGCGCCTGACGATTGCCGTGTTCGGTCCGCTGATCGCCACCGTGACGCTGGTCAACGTGCTGGCCGGGCGGATCCGGCGGCTGCGGCTGGCCAGCCGGGAGAGCGAGGGGGCGGTGACGGGGCACATCGGCGAGATCGTCGGCGCGGTGCTGGCGGTCAAGGTGGCCGGCGCCGAGGGCCGGGTGATCGCCCACTTCCGCGAGCTGAACGCCCGCCGCCGCCGGGCCGTCCTGCGCGACGCGGCGCTGTCGCGCTTCATCGAGGCCCTCACCTACAACATGAGCACGATCGGCATCGGCCTGCTGCTCGTCCTCCTCGCGCTGCGCCTTCGGACGGACGCGGACGCCTTCGCCGTCGGCGACTTCGCGCTGTTCGTCTCCTACCTGGGGTGGGTGACCGTCATCACGAGCATGTTCGGCCAGTATCTGACGAACTTCCGCCAGACGGATGTCTCGCTGAAGCGCTTGGCCGAGCTCGTCGACGACCCCGCCCCCGAGCGAGTCCTCGTCCGCCACCGCCCCGTCCACCTCTGGCGCGATCTGCCGCAAGTCCCGCAGCCCGTCCGCTCGCCCGCCGACGCGCTGACGACGCTGACCGCCCGCGGCCTGACGATGCGCTGGCCGGACGGCGCACGCGGGATCGAGGACGTCGACCTCGACATCGCCGGCGGCACGGTGACGGTGATCACCGGCCCGGTCGGCGCCGGCAAGACGACGCTCCTGCGCGTCCTCCTCGGCCTGCTGCCCTCCGACGCCGGGACGATCGAGTGGAACGGCCGGATCATCGACGATCCCGCGACGTGGTTCGTCCCGCCGCGGGCCGCCTACACACCCCAGGCACCGCGCCTGTTCTCCGACCCGCTGCGCGACAACCTCCTCCTGGGCCTCGACCGCGACGATGCGGCGATCGCCACCGCCCTGCACCGCGCCGTCTTCGACGCCGACGTCGCCGCGATGCCCGACGGCCTCGCCACGCGCCTCGGGCCGCGCGGCACGCGCCTGTCCGGCGGCCAGGCGCAGCGCGCGGCGGCGGCGCGGATGCTGATCCGCGAGCCGAGCCTCCTGGTGTTCGACGACCTGTCGAGCGCCCTCGACGTCGAGACCGAAGCGCGACTGTGGGACCGCCTCTTCGCGATCCCCGGCCGCACCGTGCTGGCGGTGGCGCACCGGCGGGCGGCGCTGCAGCGGGCCGATCAGGTGGTTGTGATGGATGGGGGGCGGGTGGTGGCGGTGGGGACCGTCGAGTCGTTGTTGGGGACGAGCGAGGTGTTTCGGGGGTTGTGGCAGGGGGCGAAGGGGACGCCCGAGTGACGAACGAAGCCACCGCGCTGGGCCACGCTACAATAGGGCGTACACTCGACCCATTGCCCTCAGGTCTTGGTCAGGTTCGGTCTTCCTGGAGGCCAGCGCATGGAAGGCGTCTACAAACTACCCCTCATCCTCGAACCGCAGCCCGAAGGCGGTTACACGGTGACCTGTCCGATCGTACCTGAATTGGTCACGGAGGGCGACACGCTGGCCGAAGCAATGGCCAACGCGACGGATGCGCTGGCGGCGATCTTCGAGGCGTATCAGGACCTCGATCGTCCCTTGCCGCCGGCCTTGCAGCGCGTTGCACCTGACGCGCCCATTTGGCTGGAGACCGCTGTCCTGGTCGCATGAAGTACCGGGAAGCCGCGCGTCGTCTCGAGGCCCTGGGTTGCCGCGAACTGCCTCGGCGCGGTGGTGGTTCGCATCGCAAGTGGTTCAGTCCCGCCACTGACCGGGTGGCATCGGTTCCGGACTGGGGCTCGAAGGACCTGAAACTGGGCACAATCCGTGCGGTCGTTCGGCAGCTCGGTTTGGACTGGCAGGCCTTTTCCGGCAGCTGACGGCGAACTCCGGATCTCATCTGCTAACGGACGGTGTAACTACGACTCGATGAAGAAGTCCGAGTCGATGCGCTTCACGTCGAAGCGCTCCTCCAACGACACGCCAAGATCAACGTTGATCATCAGTCGCGCGAGTTCGATTCCGTCGATCAGTGAGAGCGTCGGTGTCTGAAGCGCCTTGGCGTAGTCGCGCGCCTCGCGGCTGAACGTGGACGTGGTGATGAACACGCCTTTCGATGCGCCCCGTCCGGATAGCGCGCCAACAAACGCCTGGATCTCCTTCCTGCCGACCGTACTTTCGCCCCAGCGCTTCGCCTGAAGATAGATGTTGTCCAGTCCCAGTCGGTCCTGCTTGATGATCCCGTCGATGCCCTCGTCCCCGCTTCGGCCGACCGACATCCCGGCGTCTTCAAACGATCCTCCATAACCGAGCTGCAGCATCAGCTGGACGATTATCGTCTCGAATCGCGCCGGGGTGACCGCCTTCACCCGATCAAGGACTTCGTCGGCCAGCGCCGACCGAAGTTGAACGTAGGCATCGCGGAGGGCTTCCTGCGGCGTCTTGATCTCCAACTCCGCGCCGGCCTGCAATGCCTTTGGCTCGCTGGCTCGGTCCCGCCGATGGAAGTCCACGAACTCCTGGAACTCACGCAGATCCTGGGGCTTGATGATCGCGGGCGCTCGCAATAGGTAGTCGCGCCCGCGGGGTGTGATGCGACTCAGCCCCCTGCCGGCCTTTTCCACGAGCTTGGCCGCTCGCAAGTACGTGAGTGCCCAGTGCGTTCGATCGTGCCACCGCGATCGGGTTCCGCCCGGGATCATCTCACTACGATCATCGGGAGAGAGGTGCAGTCGGTCAGCCGCGACGTCGGCGACCTCAGTCCAGTGGATGCCATCCTTCGTTGCGGTGGCCTCGAGTGCTGGACGGAGGAAGTAGTAGAACTCCGGCACGGCCATCGTCACGATCCTTCACGGGGAATCGGCGCGAAGCCAGCCGAACAACTGTGTCGTGGCCCGCGGTACAAGTCCGTCGAGCATATCAGGGCACAACGATCCGGACCAGTGGACTCGGAGTTGAGTCAGTCTCCTGAGGATCCACAGCGCGCCCAAAACGCAGCAACCGCCGCAGCCGGTCCCCCAGCCGCGGCGGTTGCCGCCAATCCAAATCGCCAAACCAAACCGTGGATGCCTACTAGAACACCACGCCGTCCTTGGTTGGACATTAGGACACCCGAAGCGTCCGGAAGGTGCCCCCAATTTGCCGAGCTGCTCCCCCAACCCGTGATCCTCCCCCTCCCCCAAGCTTGGGGGAGGGGGTCGGGGGGTGAGGGCCTTAGGCCGCGCGACGGCTCGCTCTACCCCATCGAGTGCAGCCCGACGTGGTTGCCCTCGGTGTCCATGAAGAAGCCGATGTGACCATTCTCGCCGATCGACATCTTCTCCTGGGTCACCGAGCCGCCAGCCGTCGCGACACGCCCGAGCGGCACGGCAAGATCGCCGCCGCCGTTCAGGTAGAGAGTGCAGCCCTTGTTGCCGACGGGCTCGGCACCTTCCATCGACGTCAGCGCGCCGCCGACGCCGTTCTCGCCCGAGGGCAGGAAGACGTATGTGCCCTCGCTGCCGGGCATGTCCTGCAGCTCCTGGCCGAGGACGGCGCCATAGAACGCCCTTGCGCGGGCCATGTCCTTCACCGGGATCTCGAACCAGTTGATCGCGTTCACGTACGTGGACTCCTTTGCGTTCGGACGAACGGGGTGCGGGTGAGCGGCGACGCTCGTACAATCGACGCTTGACGGACGCCGAGGGTGACAGTGTAGAACATATGTTCTGGCGCGTCAAGTCCGTTTCCGTTAAGATCCGGTGATCCTCGCCGAAGCTTTCTTGACGCTCGTCGACCCCTCCCTCGCGACCCCGGAGCCGCTCGCCTGATGCCCGATGCCTCGTCCGCCGTGACCGATCCAACGCACGCCCCCCTCGTCCCGTTCACCCCCGCCGACGACGCCGCCCGCCTTGCCCGCGCCCTCGCCCTGCCGCCCGTCAAGGTCCTCGCGACGATCGCGCTCGTGGACGGCGGCAACACCGTGCCGTTCATCGCCCGCTACCGCAAGGAAGCCACCGGGAGCCTGGACGAGGTCCAGATCCGCGCCGTCGCCGACGGCCTCGAGCAGCTGCGCGCCCTCGACGCCCGCCGGGCGACGGTACTCGCCGCGATCGCCGAGCAGGGCCAGCTGACGGATGCGCTGCGCGATGCCATCCTGGCCGCGGAGACCCGCACGGCGCTCGAGGATCTCTATCTGCCGTACAAGCAGAAGCGCCGCACGCGCGCGATGATCGCCCGCGAGAAGGGGCTCGCGCACCTGGCGAACATGATCCTGCGCCAGGTCGTGACCCCCAAGACCGCCGCCGAGCTGGCGGCGTCGTTCGTCGGCGATAACGTCCCGACCGTCGACGAGGCGCTGGCCGGCGCGCGCGACATCGTGGCCGAGACCGTGGCCGACGACCCGGCGGTGCGCGGCGACACGCGGCGGCGGGCGCTCGTCTACGCCGGCGTCGACGCCGTGCGCAAGGCGGGGGTGGCCGACGAAAAGGGCGTCTACGAGACGTACTACGACTTCCGCGGCCGCGCCGACCGCCTCCAGCCGCACCAGACGCTGGCCCTCAACCGCGGCGAACACGAGGGCGTGCTGCGCGTGAAGGTCACCGTGCCGGAGCGCGACTGGCGGGACGCCGTGGCGCTGCGCTACCGCGCCGACGTGCGCTCGCCGCTGGCGTCCGAGCTGGCGACCGCGATCGACGACGCGGCATCGCGCCTCCTGCTGCCCGCGATCGAGCGCGACGTCCGCCGGGCGCTGACGGAGCGGGCCGAGGCCCACGCCATCGACGTCTTCGCGCGCAACCTGCAGGGCCTGCTCCTCCAGCCGCCGCTGGCCGGCCACACCGTCCTCGGCGTCGACCCGGCCTTCCGCACCGGCTGCAAGCTGGCGGTCGTCGATGCGACGGGGCGGTTGGCAGCGACGGCCAAGATCTACCCGCACCCGCCCCAGAACGAGCGGACGCAGGCGATGTCGACGCTGCGCGACCTCGTCCGTCGCCACGGCGTGACGCTCGTCGCCATCGGCAACGGCACGGCGTCGCGCGAGAGCGAGCGGCTCGTGGCCGACGTCGTGCGCGAGGTCGAGGGCGTGAAGTACGTCGTCGTCAGCGAGGCCGGCGCCAGCGTCTACAGCGCCAGCCCGCTCGCCCGCGCCGAGCTGCCGACGCTCGACGTCACGGAGCGCGGCGCGGTGTCGATCGCCCGGCGGATCCAGGACCCGCTGGCCGAGCTCGTGAAGATCGACCCGCAGTCCATCGGCGTCGGCATGTATCAGCACGATGTCGACCAGGGCGCGCTGGCGCATGCGGTCGACGGCGTCGTGGAGTCCGTCGTGAACCGCGTCGGGGTCGATGTGAACACCGCCTCGCCGGCGCTGCTGGCCCGCGTCGCCGGTATCGGCCCGAAGCTGTCCGAGGCGATCGTGGCGCACCGCGACGCCGCCGGGCCGTTCCGCAAGCGCGCCGCGCTGAAGGACGTCGCCGGCCTCGGCCCGAAAGCGTTCGAGCAGTCGGCCGGCTTCCTGCGGATCCGTGCCGGCGACGAGCCGCTGGACGCGAGCGCGATCCACCCGGAGAGCTACCGGGCCGCGAAGGCCGTCCTGGCCCGCGCCGGGATCGCGCCCGCGACGCCGCCGGAGTCCCGACGCGCGTCCCTCGACGCGCTGCTCGCCGGCCACGACGTGGCGACGCTGGCGGCGACCGTCGACGTCGGCGTGCCGACGCTCGTCGATATCGTGGAGCAGCTCGCCCGCCCCGGCCGCGACCCGCGCGAGGACGCGCCGCCGCCGCTGCTCCGCGAGGACGTGCTGTCGATGGCCGACCTGACCGTCGGGATGCAGCTGAGCGGCACCGTCCGCAACGTCGTCGACTTCGGCGCGTTCGTCGACCTCGGCGTCGAGCAGGACGGGCTGTTGCACCGGACGGCGGTGCCGCTGGGGGTGCGGCTGGGGGTGGGGGATGTCGTGACGGTGGAGGTGGTGCGGGTGGAGCGCGAGCGGGGGCGGATTGGGTTGGGGTGGGTGGGGGCGTAGGTCGCCCTGCTAGCGGTAGACATCGCGACGATGACCGACCTTGACCACCGTGACGGAGTACGCTGCGTCGTCGATGGCATACAGGACGCGGTAGCTTCCCTGTCGAACGCGGTACTTGTCGAGGCCGGACAGCTTTTCGCATCCAGCCGGGCGCGGCTCCGCGGCAAGGGCGGCGATGCGTTCGACGATGCGCCGCCGGTCGTCGATCGGAAGGCCCTCGAGTTCCTTGGCGGCCGAGGGCTTGATCTGGAGCTTATAGCTTGCCACGGCGCTTGAGGTCCCGCACGACGGTCTCGAAATCGAGATCGGGCTCGGCGACCCGTGCTTCGAAGGCTTCGAGATCGCTGGCATCCTCAAGCAGGCTCCGCCGCACGGCGGCGTTCACCAACTCCGAGACGCTCTGGTGGGTCTCGGCCGCCTTGTGTCGCAGGACACGGTGGAGGTCGGGCTCGAAGTAGACGGTGGCGCGTTTGGCGGTGCTCATGTCGGCAGTGTAGCGTTATGACGTTATGACGTCAAGCGGACGTGCGCATGTGACCGCGCCATGATCCGACCATCGTTTCACGTTGATCAACCATCCCGTTGCCGGCGCTCGTTGCCGTACATCGCCGCCCATCGCCAGGAGACCCATCATGCGCCGTCGGATCGCCGCCGTCCTCTTCGCCCTCGCCGCCGTCGTCGTGTCGACTGCCCAACACCCTGAGCCGCCGGCAAACGCCGACATGCAACGCCTGTTCCTGCCGATCGTCGCCCGCAACGCCCTCGCCGACCGCGGGCCGATGACGCGCTGGACGGCCTACGCCCGCACGCGGTTCAACGACCTCGTCGTCGACGCGAACGGCATCGTGTTCGCCAGCACGGACGACGGCGTGCTGCGCTGGGACAGTGCGAGCGCAACGGGCGAACATCGATGGCTGACCGAGGCCGACGGCGTACCGGCGGGTCCGATCGGCGCGCTGGCCCTCGACGCGGCCGGCAACCTCTGGCTGGCCGCCAAGCCGACGGAGACGATTGCCGATGCGGACGCGACGACGGGCGTGCGGCGCGTGGCGCCCGATGGGACGTGGCAGGCGTTCACGACGGCCGATGGGCTGGCGGGTAACGCGGTCTATGCCATCGAGGTCGATCCCGAGGGGCGGGTGTGGGTGGCGGCGTGGCACGGTGTGAGCCGGCAGGAAGCGGATGGGACGTGGACGACCGTGCGGAACCCGAACGAGAACCTCAGGTGCGACGGCCTTGACTGCCGGCACACGAAGCTCGCGATCGCCTTCGGCGGCGGGATGGCGTGGTTCGGCAATGCCGGGGGCGTGTCGCGCCTCAATTCTTCCGGCCGGTGGTACGAGTGGGCGGCCAACCCCGTGCACCGGATCGCGGCCGATCGTCTGGGTGGCTGCTGGACGGCCGATGCGCAGGGGGCGTACGTCACGCGCTACGGCGCGGACAACGTGACGCACGGTGTCGCCGCCCGGCAGCGCTACTCCTTCGCCCCGGCGGACCTCGTCTTCGACACCGCGGACCGGCTCTGGGTGGGCGGCGCGAACAACGTGGAAAGCATCGGCGCGGACGGTCGGTGGCGGGTAGAGGGCGGCCCAGCCGGCCTGCCGACCGACGGCCTCACGCGCCTGGCCGTCGACCCGGGAGGCCGCGTCTGGGCCGCGCTCGGCGGCACGATCGTCCGCGTCGACGCCGACGGCCGCGGCCCGGTGCTGCGCGTCGGACTGCCGCTGGCCGGCGGCCGCGTCAATTCGATCGCCCCTGACCTGGATGGAAGCGTGTGGCTCGGCATCGCCGACAACGCATCGCCGCTGGGCGGGCTGGTACACATCGACCGCGATGGGCACTGGACGAGCCGCGGGCTGCAGGCCGGGCAGCCGGACCCGGCGGGCGTCGGGCGGGTGCTCGTCGGCGCCGACGGCACGCTGTGGGCCAGCGATGGACAGCGGCTCGTGAGGCTTGGCCCAGACGGTACCGAAACGCTGTTCGAGAGCCGCGCGCTCGACGCCCGGGCATACTTCGGCGACCTCGTCCTGGATGGTGACGGCACGCTCTGGACCGACATCCGCGGCAACGACGAGTCGACCCCCGCCGACGGCATCCTGGCGATCTTCGCGGACGGGCGGACGCAGCACCTCACCCATCTCCCGATGAGCCCGGACGGCCCGACCTACGTCCAACATCCGATGGCCTACGATGCCGGCCGCCGCGAGCTCTGGTTCGGCGGCTTCGGGCTCACCGTGCGCGGCGCGGGCGGCGACTGGCGAGTCGTCGACGCGCCGGACGGCCTGGCGGACGCGTACGTCCAACGGATGCTCGTGGACCGCGCCGGCGGCCGGTGGTTCGCGTCCGGCGACGATCTGTGGTCACTCTCCGCCGATGGACGGTGGTCCGATCGGCGGGCGGAGTTGCGCTCGGCCTTCGCCGGCAAAGCGTACGGCGGGATCCAGGCGTTCGCAGCCGACATGGAGGGCGGCATCTGGTTGGGCACGGAGGGCGGCCTCGTCCGACTGGACGCCGATGGCCGGTGGCAGCGGATCGCCGTCTCGGCTGCGCGTCCGGACGAGGTACGCGACTGGCAGCGGGTCTTCGCGCTCGCGTTCGACGGCGCCGGGCGGCTGTGGGTCGGGACCGACGCGGGGGTGGCGCGGTTGGAGTGATCGTGACGTTCCGGGCATGCTCTCGGCGCCGTTCTATAATCCGGGGCGATGATCGACGACCCCGCCAGCACCCCGCCAGTCCCCACCTTCGACGCCGACTACTACGCCCACGGCTGCGGCCGCCCCTACGTCCGCGACGACGTCTGGATGGCGTTCTTCGGCAGTGTGGCCGACCGCATCGTCGCCGACATCGCCCCGCGCACCGCAATGGACGTAGGCTGCGCGCTGGGCTTCCTCGTCGAGGCGCTCCGGGAACGCGGCGTCGACGCGCGCGGGATCGACCTGTCGACGTACGCGATTCAGCAGGCCCATCCCGACGTCGCGCCATATGTCGCGGTTGCCAGCGCCGCCGATCCGCTGCCGGGACGATACGACGTCGTGACGTGCATCGAAGTCCTGGAGCACATGCCGCCGGATGCGGCGGACCGGGCGATCGACGCAATGACCGCGGCGGCCGACGACATCCTGTTCTCGTCGTCCCCGACGGACCACTCCGAGCCGACGCACGTGAACGTCCAGCCGCCGGAAGCGTGGGCCGCCGCCTTCGCCCGCCGCGGCTTCTACCGCGACGCCGACTTCGACGCGACGTTCCTCACGCCCTGGGCCGCCCGCTTCCGCAAGGTGGACGGCCCGCTCGTCGGCGTCGTGACCGCGTACGAGCGGCGGCTGTGGCGGCTGGCCGACGCGAACCACCAGCTGCGCGAGGCGAACGGGACGCTGCGCGCCGCCGCTGCCGACACGCAGCGCGCCCTCGCCGAGCGCGACGCAGAGCTGTCGACGCTGCGCGCCGTCGCCGCCGCGCGGGATGCCGCCGAAGCGCGGGCGGATGCGGTGCGCCGCGACCTCGACGCGCTGCGTTCGACGCGAACGGTGCGCATGTCGAGGGCGATCGGGCGGTGGATCGGGCGCCGGGTCGCGCGGCGCGGTGCGGGCGAGGGAGGGGATTGACAGCGGGGCAAAAAGGACGTATTCTGGCCCGCGCACCATCGAACATCTGTTCAGGCAGGCCGCTTACCGGCGGCGATCCCATGACACGAAGGAAGGATCCGTCATGAGCACCGTCCGCGTCCTCGTCGGCACCAAGAAGGGTGCCTTCATCTGCACGTCCGACGCCGCGCGCCGGGACTGGAAGATCGACGGCCCGCACTTCGGCGGCTGGGAGATCTACCACGTCAAGGGCTCGCCCGTCGATCAGAACCGCCTGTACGCGTCGCAGTCGAGCAGTTGGTTCGGGCAGGTGATCCAGCGATCCGACGACGGCGGCGCGACGTGGGCGCCGGTGGGCAACGAGTTCGGCTACGCGAGCATGCCCGGCACGCACCAGTGGTACGACGGCACGCCCCACCCCTGGGAGTTCAAGCGCGTCTGGCACTTCGAGCCGTCGCTGACGGACCCGGACACCGTGTTTGCCGGCGTCGAGGACGCCGCGTTGTTCAAGTCGACGGACGGCGGGACGACGTGGAGCGAGGTCGCCGGGCTGCGCGAGCACGCGTCGGGCAAGGATTGGATGCCGGGCGCCGGTGGGATGTGCCTCCACACGATCCTCCTCGACCCGACGAACGCCAACCGCATGTTCGTGGCCATCTCGGCCGCCGGCAGCTTCCGCACGGACGACGGCGGCGCCACCTGGAAGCCGATCAACAAGGGCCTGATCTCGAACTTCATGCCCGTGCCGGACGCCGAGGTCGGCCACTGCGTCCACCGCATCGCGTTCCACCCGTCGCGCCCGGCCACGCTCTTCATGCAGAAGCACTGGGACGTCATGCGCAGCGACGACGCCGGCGACAACTGGCGCGAGGTCAGCGGCGCGCTCCCCAGCGACTTCGGCTTCCCGATCGCCGTCCACGCCCACGAGCCCGACACGATCTACGTGGTGCCCATCAAGAGCGACTCCGAACACTACGTCCCGGACGGCAAGCTGCGCGTCTATCGCAGCCGCAGCGGCGGCCACGACTGGGAGGCGCTGACCAATGGCCTGCCGCAGCACGACTGCTATGTGAACGTGCTGCGCGAGTCGATGGCGGTCGATACGCTGGACGATTGCGGGATCTACTTCGGCACGACCGGCGGCCAGGTCTACGTCTCGCCGAATTCGGGCGACAACTGGACGGCGATCGGCGAGCACTTCCCGGCCGTCCTGTCCGTCGAAGTCCAGACGCTCCCGTGATTCGAACGTGGATCCGAACGTGGATTCGAACGTGACCCCGCGCATGATCCGCGTCGTCCTGCCCTACCACCTGCGCAACCTCGCCCGCGTCGGCGCCGAGGTCGAGGTCGAGGTCGCGGCCGACGGCATCGAGCACGCGACGACGCAGGCCGTGCTCGACGCCCTCGAGGCGCGCTACCCCGTGCTGCGCGGCACGATCCGAGACCACGCGACGCACGAGCGCCGGGCGTTCCTGCGCTACTTCGCGTGCGGTGAGGACATCTCGTTCGAACCGACGGACGCGGCGCTGCCGGCGGCGATTGCGGCGGGGGATGAGCCGTTTCTGGTGGTGGGGGCGATTGCGGGGGGTAGGGGGCGATCCCTCACCCGGCGCGCTGGGGCGCGCCTGCCCTCTCCGCGGGGGCGGGAGAGGGCACGTCCTGCCGCTGGCCGACGACCCAATTGACTTGACTACCCTCAAGAAGGATGGACTCTTCCCCCCGCCCCCGCGGGGGGAAGGTGGCAGCGCCGCAGGCGCTGACGGATGGGGGAGAGTCCGGCGGGCATTGCCTGACCGGCTCTCTAGTACTGCGCCATCCCCCCATCCACCTCGTCGATCCAAGCCCGAATCCCCCCCCGCAGATTCCGCACCTTCCCGAACCCCGCGGTGCGCAGGAACCGGCAAGCCTCCGCGCTCCGCCCGCCCATCAGGCAATGCACGACGATCTCGTCCGCCGAATCGAGTTCGTGCACGCGGGCCGGCAGGTCGCGCAGCGGGATCAGCCGGGCGCTGGCGATCCGGTTGATCTCGTGCTCGTGCGGCTCGCGCACGTCGATCAGGACGAACCGTTCGGCGGAGCGCAGCTTGGCGTCCAGCTCGGCCGGCTCGATCTCGTCGTCGAACGCGGCGTGGTTCACGCCGTGACCGGGCACGCCGCAGAAGGCGTAGTAGTCGATCAGCTCGCGGATCGTCGGATCGTCCCCGCAGACCGGACAGCTTGGGTCGCGCCGGATCTTGATTTCCCGAAAGCGCATGTCCAATGCGTCGTACAGGAGCAGCCGGCCGGCGAGCGGCTCGCCGCGCCCGAGGATGAGCTTGACGGTCTCGGTCGCCTGGATGAGGCCGATCACGCCGGGCAGGACGCCGAGCACACCGCCCTCCGCGCAGCTCGGCACGACGCCCGGCGGCGGCGGCTCGGGGTAGAGGCAGCGGTAGCACGGCCCGTCGCCGTGCGAGAAGACCGTCGCCTGGCCGTCGAAGCGGTAGATCGAGCCGTAGATGTTCGGCTTGCCCAGGATCACGCAGGCATCGTTCACGAGGTAGCGCGTCGGGAAGTTGTCCGTGCCGTCGACGACGATGTCGTAGTCTTGGAGGATGCCGAGGGCGTTCGCGCTCGAGAGCAGCGTGTCGTGGCCCACGACGGTCACGTGCGGGTTGATCGTGCGGATCGCAGCCGTCGCGGAGCCGAGCTTGCTGCGGCCGATGTCGTCCGTGCCGTGGATCACCTGGCGCTGCAGGTTCGTCACGTCGACGACATCGCCCTCGACGATGCCGATCGTCCCGACGCCGGCCGCGGCCAGGTACATCGCCAGCGGCGAGCCGAGGCCGCCCGCGCCGACGAGCAGCACCTTGGCCCGCTTGAGCGCGAGCTGCCCGGACAGGCCGACCTCGGGCATGATCAGGTGTCGGCTGTAGCGCAGGATCTCATCGTGGGAGAGACCGTCGGTGGTCGGCTGATCGGCGTCGGATCGATCATCGTTCGTTGGCAAGCGGGCGGCCTTTCTGCTCTCTGTGCGATCAGCCGGCCGCCACCGCCGCCGCCATCACCTCCGCCACCGCCTGCGCATACCGCACCGGATCGCGCGGCGGCTGGCCCTCGGCCACGAGGGCGCTGTCGTAGAGCAGATCGGCGTACGCCAGGAGGCCGTCGTCGTCCGGCGCCGAGGTGTGGCGGGCGACGAGGGCGCGGACGACGGGATGGGACGGGTTCAGCTCGAGGACCCGCTTGGTGGTCTCGACGTCCTGGCCGAGCGCCTTCATGAGCCGCAACAGGTGGTCGCTCGGACTGCCCTCGGGCACCACCAGGCACGCCGCGCTCGTCGTCAGGCGGTCCGACGGGCGGACGGCCGTCACGGTCTCGCCGAGGAGCGCGGCCAGGCGGTCACACAGCGGGGCGAGGGCGGCGCGTTCGGCGGCCGCGGCCTCCGGCGTCGGAAGGGCGGCGGCGGAACGGGCGCCGTCGGATGCGCCGTCGGCGCCGTCGACGTTCGCCGCCTTGCGCTTCGAGGCGCGCTTGCGGCCACCGCCCTTGGCACCCGCGTCCCCGGCCACGTCCGCATCCCCGTCGGTACCGACATCCGACGCACCGCCGGCCGCGTCGGCGCCGGCCGCGTCCAACGCGGTGTCCGTCGCCCCGCCTGTCGAGGCGGTCTGCGCCCGCGGCGTGATCGCCGAGAGGTCGACGCCGGTCTCGCCGGCCGAGCGGAACGGGACGTCGGCGTGCATCCGGAGCTGGCTGACGACGAGCTCGTCGACGGCGTCGGTCAGCAGCAGGACCTCGATGCCGCGGGCGCGGAAGCCCTCGAGCTGCGGGGCGCCGCGCATGAGCTTGGCGTCGTCGCCGGCGAGGTAGTAGATCGCACTTTGGCCGGCGAGCAGGCGGCCGGTGTACTCGTCCAGCGTGGTGAATCCCTCGACGGCCGTGCTGCGGAACAGCAGCAGGCCGCGCAGGCGCTCGGTGTCGCCGGGCTCGTGGTGCAGGCCCTCCTTCACCGCCGCGCCGAAGTCGGCCCAGAACGTCTTGTAGCGGGCGCGGTCGTCGGCGAGGAGCGTGCCGAGCTCGTCGTAGACGCGGCGGGTGAGGTGGCGGCGGATCGCGCTGATCAGGCGGTCCTCCTGGACCATCTCGCGCGAGATGTTCAACGGCAGGTCCGGGCTGTCCACGACGCCGCGGACCCAGCGCAGGTGCTCGGGCATGAGGTCGCGACACTCGTCCATGATGAAGACGCGCTTGGCGTACAGCTGCAGGCCGCGCCGGCCCTCGCGCTGGTAGAGGTCGAACGGGGCGTGGGACGGCAGGTAGAGCAGCGCGGCATACTCATACTGGCCTTCGGCCCGGACGTGGACATGCGCCAGCGGCGGCTCCCAGTCCCGGGTGAGGTGGCGATAAAAGTCGTCGTACGCGGCGGCGTCGATCTCGGACTTGGGCCGCGACCAGAGCGGCTGCATGGAGTTCAGCGGTTCGCTCGACAGCCCGTCATCCCCCGCGGCCTCGAGCCGGATCGGGAACGCCACGAAGTCGGAGTGCCGCTTGACGATCCCGCGCAGCACGGCCGCGTCCGTGAAGTCCTTGGGCGGATCGCCGCCGTCGGCCGCATCCGCGCCCTGGCCGCGGGCGATCCCCTTGAGGTGCAACGTGATCCGCGTCCCGCGCTCCCCCGGCGGCAGCTTGGCGATCCGGTACGCGTCGCCGCCGCTCGACTCCCAGCGGACGGCGTGGTCGGCGCCGTGCTTGCACGTCACGAGCTCGACCTTGTCCGCCACCATGAACGCGCTGTAGAACCCGACGCCGAAGCGGCCGATAAGGTCCGGCTGGCCGGCGTTGTCACGGGCGGGCGTGTCCGGGTTCACCCCGTCCGCGTCACCGACGACGCCTTCACCGTCGCCGAAGTCGACCGCGCCTGCCTCGGCGTCCGTTGTGCCGTCGCCGTCCGCCGCCCCGCCGTCCGCCGCCACCGCCCGCGCGAACGCCTCGGTGCCGCTGGCGGCGATCGTGCCGATGTTCGCCACGACCTCGTCGTACGTCATGCCGATGCCGTTGTCCGCCACGGACAGCGTACCGGCCGCCGCGTCGGGCAGGAGGCGGATCGCGAAGGGCTCGGTCTGATCGACCGTCGTGTCCGTCAGCGCCAGGTAGCGGGCCTTGTCGATCGCGTCGGACGCGTTGGAGATCAGCTCACGGAGGAAGACCTCGCGCTGGGCGTAGACGCTGTGGATCACGAGATCCAGGAGCTTGCGCGTTTCAGCCTGGAACTTGCGGGTGCGCAGGTCGGACGACATCGGGTCGGCTCCTCGGGTCCTCGGGCGGCGGCACAGGAGGGTTCGACGCATGAGGATAGCAGGGCCTTAAACAGAGGGAGCCGGACGGCGGGTGCCGTCCGGCTCAGCGCTCTGTGAGGAGGAGAAAAC
Source organism: Candidatus Avedoeria danica (assembly GCA_016703025.1). Lineage (NCBI taxonomy): Bacteria > Bacillati > Chloroflexota > Ardenticatenia > Candidatus Epilineales > Candidatus Epilineaceae > Candidatus Avedoeria > Candidatus Avedoeria danica. The sequence goes on along the minus strand of JADJCV010000001.1, from coordinate 238,590 downwards.
GCAACCGCAGTATACGGTCGATTCCGTGACGGTTCCGGTCAGGTTGCCAACGGTGTACCGTTGATTTGGCCGACGATGTAACCGTTAAGGTAACCGTCGATCCTCCCGGCTGGCCCCTGCGTCCTCCCCGCGATACGATCCCGCCATGCCCACCCTCCGCACCTTCGCCCTCACCCTCCTAACGACGCCAACCCTGGAAGCGCGCCTCATTCCCCCGCCGCGCGGCCTGTCGGACGACGACCCCGGCCCGCCGCTACGCCTGACCGAGCCCGCTCGCCCGGCGAACCTGTTGCCGGTGCACGTCCGCCGGTCCCGCGTGCCGGCGTTGGCCGGGTTCGGCGACCCGGCGCTGCGCGTCCGGATCCTGCACGCGCTGGCGAACCACGAGCTGCAGGCCGTCGAACTGTATGCCTGGGCGTTGTTGGCCTTTCCGGATGCGCCACCCGAGCTGCGCGCCGACTTGTTGTCCGTGCTGATCGACGAGCAGCGCCACACGCGGATGTACGTCGCCCGCGTCGAGGCGCACGGCCGGGCATTCGGCGATTTTCCGGTGACGGACTACTTCTGGGCAAAGGCGCCATCGATCACGACGCCGCTGCAGTTCCTGTGCGCGATGGCCCTGACGTGGGAGAACGCCAATCTGGACCACACGACGGAGACCGCGGCCGCGGCGCGGGCGGGCGGGGACGAGGCGTCGGCGGCGGTCATCGACAAGGTGCATGCGGACGAGATCAGACATGTGGCGATCGGCTGGAAGTGGTTGGCACGGCTGAAGCCGGACGGGATGACGATGTGGGACGCCTGGCAGGCGAACGTGGCGTGGCCGCTCCGGCCGGCGCTGGCGCGCGGGCGGCGGTTCCACGCGGCGGGGCGGGTGGCGGCGGGGATGGATCCGGCGTTCATCGCGGCGTTGGAGGCGGCGGACATCGACCTTGACGTGCGGGGCGAGGGGCTGGACGCGCTGCGTTCCGGCCGCGGGTCGGGCGACGAGGCCGTGTCGCCGTCGTGAGCGCGGAGCCGTGAGCGCCGAACGCGCCGAACGCGGCTGGCCCGCCGGCGCCGGCATCCTCGTCGCGAACCTGGATGCGGACCACGACTTCCGAGACGACGCTCGGCCTGACCCGCACCGTCCGGCGACCGTCGTCCCGCGCCCGCGACCGCGCCGTCGAGCTTGGGCGCTGGCTGACGGTGCTCACGAACCCCGAAGACCGGATGATCGGAGTCGGCGGCGATCGCGATCGCGACGTCAGGACTTGGCGAGCGGCGGACGAGCGGCGGGCCGATCTGCCGAACGTCCCGGTCCTGGCCTGGGCCGAAACGCGTGCCGTGGCGGATCTGCGCGCGACGATCCGACGCGCAAACGGCGACCGCCCGCCCCCCGCCCATCGCCCGACCGGCCACGCCCTCGTCGACGCGCTCTGGTCGATCCAACCGCCCGACGCCGTGATCGCCGCCCGGTGCAACCACCGCGGCTTCGGCCTTCAGTTGGCCCGCGAGCTGGGCGAGGCCCTGCCGGGCGCGTCGCTCGTGCGCAGCCGCGGCGAGGTGGCGACGCGCGTCGGGCGGCAGGGCGACAGTCGGAGCGAGGCGGTCCGGGTCGGCGCGACGGCGTGCGTCGTGAAGGCCGTCTGCTCGTCGGCGGGGCGCGACCGCGTGGGGTGCCGTTGGACGGCAGCGGCGGTGCGGCGGTGGACGGCCAGCTCGATCGACTGTTCGCGGGGCACGGGGAGGCCGTCATCGAACCGTGGCTCGACCGCACAGAAGACTTCGGGGCGGTCGGATACGTCGACGACACGGGGCAGGCGCATCTCGTCGGCCTGCACCGGATGCGGGTGGATGGGCGGGGGCGCTTCAGTGGGGTCGATGTGCCGGCGACGATGGGCGGTGCTGGGCAGGACGGGGGGGACGTCGAAGCCCTCGGCGCGCAGCTTGGGCTGCGTGCGGGCGATGCGGAGCGGCTGGCGGAGGTCCACCGCAGCGTGGGGATGGACTGGCGCGCGCGGGCTACCGCGGGGCGTACGGGATCGACGCGTTCCGCTGGCGGGACGGGGAGGGGCGGGTGCGGCTGCACGCGCTGGGCGAGGTGAACGCGCGCCTGACGATGGGGGTGGTGGGGCGGATTGCGGCGGATCGCGGGGGAAGTGTGCAGGGCCACGGGATCGAGGATGAAGGGATCGTCCGGCGTCTGGTCCGCCCTCTCACCCCCCCCCCGCCGACCCTCCCGCAGCAGCCGCAGCCCGTTGACGATCACGAGCAGGCTCGTGCCGACGTCGGCGAAGACCGCCATCCAGAGGGTGGCGATGCCGGCGAGCGTCAGAACGAAGAAGACGGCCTTGAGGCCGATGGACAGGGCGATGTTCTGGGTCAGGACCCGGGCGGCCCGCCGACTGAGGTCGAAGAACTGCGGCACCTTGCGGAGATCGTCGTCCATCAGCGCCACGTCGGCGGTCTCGATGGCGGTGGCCGTGCCCGCGGCGCCCATCGCGAACCCGATGGCCGCCCGCGCCATGGCCGGGGCGTCGTTCACGCCGTCGCCGACCATGCCGACGTCGCCATACGCCTCGGTCAGCGCTTCGATCGCCGTCAGCTTGTCCTCGGGCAGGAGGCCGGCGCGCAGCTCACGGATGCCGACCTCGGCCGCGACGGCGCGGGCGGTCGTGATGTTGTCGCCGGTGAGCATGACGACGTGGATGTTGCGGCTCAGCAGCGCCGCCACCGCCTCCCGGCTCGTCGCGCGCACCTCGTCGGCGACGCCGATCACGCCGATCGGTTGGCCGTCCGACCCGACGACGACGGTGGTCTTGCCCGCCCGCTCGATGAGGTCGAGCTCGGCCTCGACGGCCGGCGAGCACGTGGCCAGCTCCTCGGCCAGGCGGTGGCTGCCGACGAAGTAGCGGCGATCGCCGATGGAGGCCGTTACGCCGCGGCCGGCGAGGGACCGCACGTCGGTGGCGGGGAGCAGCGGCTCGTCCGGGTGCTCGGCCTGCCAGGCGGCGACGACTGCCTTGGCGACGGGGTGCGTCGAGTGGACGTTCAGGCTGGCGGCGATCTTGAGGATCTCGGCGGTGGGCAGGCCGTTCAGGGGCACGATGTCCGTCACGCGCGGGGCGCCATGGGTCAGGGTGCCGGTCTTGTCCAGGGCGACGGCCCGGAGCTTGCGCCCGCGCTCCATGAAGATGCCGCCCTTGATCAGGATCCCGTGCCGCGCCGCGGCGGTCAGGCGCTGACGACGGTCACGGGCGTCGAGAGGACGAGGGCGCACGGGCAGGCGACGACGAGCAGGACGAGCGCCTTGTAGACGGCGTCATACACCGGAACCTGGAAGAGCAGCGGCAGGCTCACGGCCACGATGACCGCCAGGAGCACGACGACGGGCGTGTACCAGCGAGCGAACGCGTCCACGAACCGCTGCGTCGGCGCGCGCTGGGCCTGGGCCGACTGGATCGTCCGCGCGATCCGGGCGAGCATGCTCTCTCCGGCGACGGCGGTCACCCGGACGTCCAGCGGGCCTTCTTCGTTGATCGTGCCGGCGAACACCGGGTCGCCCACCTGCTTCGGGACCGGCATGCTCTCGCCGGTGATCGGCGCCTGGTTCATCGCCGAGACGCCGTCGACGACGACGCCGTCCAGCGGCGCACGCTCGCCCGGGAGGATGCGGACGATCTGATCGATCCGCACCTGGCTGGACGGAACGCTCTGCAACCCCGAACCGACGCGGAGCAGCGCGATGTCGGGCGAGATGGCGGCCAGGCTTTGGATCGCGTTCCGCGCCCGGTCGAGGGCCCGGCCCTCGATCGCTTCGGCCAGGGCGAACAGGAACGTGACCATCGCGGCTTCGGGCCAATGGCCGATGATCACGGCGCCGACGACGGCAATCGCCATCAGGAGGTTGATGTTCAGCGTGCGCGCGCGGACGGAGCCGATCGCCTTCCGCAGGGCGGTGCGGCCGCCGAGCGCGATCGAACCGACGACGAGGAGCGCGACGAGCCAGGATCGATCCTCGCCGGTGTACCACGCCGTGGCCTCGGCTGCGGCGGCGAGGAGGCCGGAAAGGGCGAGGAGCGCCCAGCCGTCGGTTGGCGAGTCTTCGTGCTCCGCGGCATGGCCGGCGGACGCTTCGGCGGCTGCTGGCGCGTCGTGCGACGTGGCCGCAGCGTCGTGCGCCTCGTCCAGGAGGATCGCCTTCAGGCCGACGGAGTCGATGGCATCGCGGATCGTCGCGGCGCTCGGCAGGCGGTGGAGGACGTTCACCTGGCGCCCGAAGATGTCGAACTGCAGCTCATCGATGCCGTCCATCGTCTTCAGGCGGCCGCGAATGAGCTGTTCCTCGGCGGCGCAGCACAGGTCGGGGACGCGGAACCGGGCGGTGCGCGGGGCTTCAGCCGAGACGGTCATGGTCGAGCCCCTGTTCGAGGAGGATGGCGGCGCTCGGTTCCATCCGGCAGTAGCAGTATACGAATCGCTGCTCGCTGCCGGCGGGCGTCACGTGGGCCTCCTGGAGGCTCTCGGTAAGCTGGAAGTCCGTGCCGAACTCGGCGTGCAGGGTCTCCGGCCGATACTGCACGACCGGCAGCCCGCTGCACTGGCTTGGCCCGTCGGTGGCGAACGTGGCGATGATGACGTGGCCGCCGCTCTTCACCGCGCGGCGCACCTGGGCGACGTAGCGGGCGCGATCCGCCGTGTCCGTCAGGAAGTGGAACACGGCCCGGTCATGCCAGATGTCGTAGGCGTCCGCCGGCAACGCCGCACGGGTGATGTCGGCTTCCAGCCACGTGACCCGATCCGCCAGGGAACCGAGGCGCGTGCGCGCGACATCGAGCGCGGCGCCGGAGAGGTCGGCCACCGTGATGTCCGTATAGCCCGCCAGCAGCAGATCGTCGACGAGCGTGGAGAGCGCCGCCGCCGACATCGATGATGCGGCCCGTCGGCGGCACCTGGGTGCGGCGGATGAAGTCGAGGGACCGGAGGGCGTGCTCCTGGAACCAGCTGACTTCGGAGGCCGACTTCGTTCGGTAGATCGTGTTCCAGTGGGTTTGGGGGGTCATGGGTGGCGCCTGCTCGCTCGCGTCCTGCGCACGATCGCAATAGATCGCAACAGTGAAGTGTGGGAATCGGAAGTATAGGACGACCGGCGCAGGGGGGTCGGAACATTCCCGAGCCGCATCCGCACGTGCTACCATCGCCGTCGACACTGCCCCGCAGAACTTCGCCGCACGACTGGCCCGCACACTGGCCCGCACACGGCTCGACCCGTTCCTTCCTTCCCACGCTACAGGAGCACGCAGATATGATTCGCAAGCTTTCCACCGACGAACTCGCCGCCCGCCCCGATTACGTCCAGTTCTTCAAGAGCCTGACCATCGGTGAGGGCGGCATGGCCTCCATTGCGGGCGAGGGCGTCGGGCGGCAGTCGCTGAAGGGGCGATTGAAGCTGGCCGCGACTGCTGCGAAGGTGCAGATCAAGTTCCGCCGGTCCGACAAGGCGACGGTGGTGTTCGAGGTGGTTGGGCGCGACGGGGCCGGTTGAGTCGCGGCCCAGTTGAGTCGCGGCGCATTCGCGGCGGCTCACCATGTGTCGCTCACATGTATCGACAGCACCGCATGAACGCTCGCTTCACGATGTTCATCGTCTACGTGCGTGACCAGGACGCGAGCACCCGGTTCTACGCGTCGGTGTTCCAGGATGCGCCGAGCATCCACGAGCCGGGCATGACCGAGTTCGCGCTGGGCGACGGCGTTTCCCTCGGGCTGATGCCCGCCGCGGGAATCCGGCGCCTCCTCGGCGATGCCCTGCCCGACCCGGACGGCGCCGGAGGAATCCCGCGATGTGAGCTGTACGTGGTCGTACCGGACGCCGCCGCGTGCCTTCAGCGCGCGCTCGACGCCGGCGCCCGTGCGTTGAGCCCGCTGCTGCCGCGCGACTGGGGGCAGCGGGTTGGCTATTGTCTTGACCCGGATGGGCACGTGCTGGCGTTCGCGGAGGTCGAGGATGTCGCTGAGGGCGCTGAGGGCGCCGATGTCGCGAATGGGTGACGGGCGGGCGACGGGCGGGCGGTAGGTCTGTGGGCGGTAGGTCTTTAGGCGATTGCCGCCCCGGCGTCCGGAACGCAGCGACTTCAGGTGCATCGCCAGCCCCAACGCGAACAGGCCACACCAGACCGCGACGCCGATCCCGCCGGCCCAGGGGTAGTCACCGTACTCGTCGATCCGGCCGAACTCCATCGCATCCAGCAGAACGAAGAGTCCGAAGCTCAACGGCCATGCCGCCGCGAATGCCCAGAGGCCGACTTTGGAGCCCAGCGTCGCGGCCTGCAATCGAAATGCGGCGATCAGCGACGCGGCCGAGAGAAGGGCGCCCCAAAAGCGGGGTAAACCAGGTCAGGAGGGTGAGCACGCCGACGCCGAGGACGGCGAGGACGAGGGCGACGATCCGCCAAGGGTCGCGCGCGCCGCCGACCCGCGCCAGCATGCCGTTCAGCGCGACGATCGTGACAAGTCCGACGATCAGTCCGCCCTCCGCCAAGAGCGCGTAGAGGGTGTCCCAAGGGACGAGGCCGTCGGCTGACTGGAGGAGAAAGCCAACCAGGATGACCAGCCAGCCCGCGGCAGCGGCCAGCGCGGCGGTTCCGGCAGAGCGGTCGAGGCGGGCAATCACGGAAGACCTCCGATGGGGACGGATGGGCGCATGCGCGCACTGTACCGTTTCGTGAAATGGCGGCGCAAGGGTTGGCGCCGCAGCCGCTTGCCCCAGCCCCCACCCCCGCTATAACGCCCCGCCACCCAGGAGCGTCGCCCACATGACTCCCCAGCAGTTCGTCGACCGTTGGCGCCACGTCGACCAGAAGGAGCGCTCCGCCTCGCAGTCGCACTTCATCGATCTGTGCGCGCTGCTGGGGGTTCCGGGGCCGATCGAGGCGGATCCGACGGGCCAGGACTACGCGTTTGAACGCGGGGCGACGAAGTCGTCGGGCGGCGAGGGGTGGGCGGACGTCTGGAAGCGCGGCTGCTTCGGGTGGGAGTACAAGGGGCCGCGGAAGGATCTGGGCGCGGCGTATGAGCAGCTGCAGTTGTACCGGGAGGCGTTGGACAATCCGCCGCTGTTGATCATGTGCGATCTGAAGACGATCGTGGTCCACACGAACTTCACGAGCAGCTTGAAGCGCGTCGAGTCGTTCGACTTGGACCGCCTGCTACGGCCGGAGTCGCCGGATCTGCTGCGTTGCGCTTGGACAGAGCCGGAGCGGTTCAAGGCCAAGGAGACGGTCGAGGCCGTCACGATGAAGGCGGCGGCGGAAGTGTCGGCAGCGTTGCCAGCGGCGGCGGCGGTCGCTGGATTCGCGGTCCCCTTCCACTCCATCGGAATGCGCGCCGCCGTCAGGCTTCGGCCGGCGGGAGCGCGTTGGCATCGCGGCAGTCAGCTTGACTCACGTCAAGGTCGCGCTACTCTCCGGGAGATGGACGAATCTCAGAGGCGCGCCACCCTTCTTTTCGAAGTTGACGCTCTCGTCGTCAACGCGCGGGTCGCGTATCGCGAGGCGTCAGCGCAGGAAGAGCGCGAACTCGTGGCGGTACACGCGCTGTGGTGTGCGTTCGTGGATAGCTTGGGAATTGTCAATCCACACGAAACTGGGAGGACACGCAGTACGGGTGGACGCTGAGAGTTCTTTGTCAGGCCGTTGAGTGTTCTCTAGCGATCAGATGTCTCTCTGAGAGCGGATTCTTAGAGAACGCATTGGCACTCAAGCGCAACTACTGTGAACTGCTGCTCACCGCGATTGGTATTGGATACGATGCCAGCATCTATCAGGACTGGATGCGCCGCAAGAAGCGGGTTTGACAATTTTAACAGTCTGCGCAAACGTGCTTTGTCGAGCGGTCGTGTGCCGCCGCTTGAGAAGGAGGGGACTATCCCTCTACTAAAGAAGTATTGGGTAGAATCATCTGGGATCTACTCACGCCAAGTGTCTCCCGGAAGTATTCGCATTGCAAGGATCGGCCATCGGCTGCATACCGAACCAAAAATAGTGACCACCGAGTGGTATCCGAAGCGATGCGCAATGGTTCGCGCGCTCGTGATGAACGTAATCTCTGTCGGCGTGGGCGCTTTTGATTACGCAGCGCAAGCCAATCTCCATACGCCGGATCACGACGGCGGAGGGCGTCCGGAAAGTTGTGTAACCGGAAGGTGGCGTAAGGTCGGAGGGAGAACGGTCTCCGGACGATGGCGAACCGGGCCAGGGCGCAAGAGCGCCCGGGCCCGGCTCCCCACCGCCCGGACTCTGGTGTAGGCTGGAGGTCCAGCAACGACCGGGGTCAGGGCGGCTTGAACCGTGAGCCGGCCGCGCAAGCGGCACAAGAAAGGACTCCCTTCGTGAGTGAAAAGACCCGACGCGAGAGCGTGGCGCAGGCCCGGGCCGCGCGGTTGGCCGAGGCCGTCGTGGAGGCGACGGCCGGGCGGCCGGGGGTGTCGATGCCGTCGGCGGAACGCGTGATGGCCGAGTTGGCAACGGCCAAGTCGGTCAACGACTTCTACGGCAAGGACGGGATCTTCGCCCGGCTGTTCGCCAAGACCATCGAGGAGATGCTCGAAGGCGAGATCACTGCGCATCTGGGCTACGAAGCGCACGAGGTCGTCGGCCGGAACTCCGGCAACAGCCGAAACGGGCGCTATCGACGCACGCTCAAGACCGAGGGCGGCGAGCAGACGATTGCGGTGCCCCGGGATCGCAACGGCTCCTTCGAGCCGCAGATCATCGGACCCTACCAGCGGCAGACCAACGAGATCGAGGAGAAGATCCTGGCGCTCTACGCCCGCGGCCAGTCGGTGCGGGACATCCAGGACGTGCTTGAGGAGCTTTACGGCATCGACGTCGCCCCGGCGACCATCAGCGCCGTCACGGACAAGATCATGCCGCTGGTGACCGCCTGGCAGACCCGGCCGCTGTCCCCGGTCTACCCCATCGTGTTCCTTGACGGGCTGCACATCAAGCTGCGCCGCGAGAACAACCGAGTCGAGACCGTCGTCGTCTACATCGTCTTTGCGATCGATACCGAAGGCCATCGCGACGTCCTGGGACATTGGGTCAGCGACGGCGCCGAGGGCGCCAACTTCTGGCTGTCGGTCCTCACCGACCTCCAGAGCCGGGGCGTCGAGGACATCCTCATCGCCTCTATCGACGGGCTGGTCGGCTTCGACGAGGCCATCCGGGCCATCTTTCCCAAGGTCTGCCTTCAGCGTTGCGTGATCCACCAGATTCGGGCCAGCCTCCGCTACGTCACTTGGAAGGATTACAAGGCCTTCATCGCCGATCTAAAGACGGTCTACCGAGCCCAACTCGGGACGAAGCAGAGCGCCAACTCTTACGCTCGAAGAGGTCTGGGGCAAGCGCTATCCCGCAGCCGTGCGCTCTTGGCTCACCCATTGGGACGACCTGGCCACCTTCTTCGACTTCCCGGCCGAGATCCGCAAACTCATCTACACGACCAACCGCATCGAGGCGTACAATCGCCAACTGCGAAAGGTGATCAAGACCAAAGGCTCCTTCCCGACCGCCGATGCCGCCAAGAAGCTCCTCTACCTGGCCCACGTGAACATCTCCAAACGCTGGACTGGAGCCATCCAAGGCTGGCCTCTCGTCCTCAATCAGCTCGCCATCCGCTTCGATGACCGCCTTCCCCTCTGACCTGTAGCCGGCTGGTTACACAAGATTCCGAATGCTCCCCGACGGCGTCAGAGAACTCATCGACGCTATAGACGCTATGTTTAAGAAGCGTGACTGGTCGTGTACTGACACCGCGTAAGCGGGCAGTATCCCCGCCTCCCTGCACGTCGAACATCGGTTCGCCTCTGCTTCCCACCCATGCGCTCCTACGTCCCGCATCCTTCCCATCCGCGGCGGCGTCCACGCCGACGACTTGGCCAGGTCGATCGTGCTGGACCACGTGACCTGCGTCGTCGACACGACTGTCGGCTGGCGGGAGCCGTGGCCGGAATGCGCATCAGAGGCAACTTGACAAGATGGCGCGGTTACCTGATGCTGCGGGCACAATGGTGTTGTCGACGCGTCGAACCTGTCCGTCGGCCGGCGGCAGTGAAGTTCTATTCGCGAGTGCCGATTGGATGTTAACGAGTGGCACTTGTCATTGGTCGCCACGGCCACAGTCACAGCCTTGGACAGACTCACGCCGCAAGCCTGATGCGCTCAGACCTGGGCCGGGGCTGAGCCGGCAGGTCGAGGTGCTCGAGAAGCCACTCGAACAAGTTGTTGGGCGACTGGCCGAAGAATCGCTCGGCGGCGGTGCTGCCGTCCGGGCGCCGGGCGTAGAAGTTGTGGATCGTGGTCAGCGCTTTCAGGCGCGGTTTGGAGAGGCGGTGGAGACCGTGGTGGTAGCGGTCGAGGTGGCCGTTTCGCCCCTCGACGCAGGCCGAGGAGCGGACGAACAGGGCGACCTGGGCGGCGGCGACGTGTTCAACGTGCTGTCGAACAGCCGGATCCAAAGCCATGAACGGACTTCCCGGTGTTCGAGCCTTGGCCAGGAGGGCTTGACTCACCGCGGTGATGGATGCGCGATCCGCCGCGGTGCGCGCGCGAGCGGCGGCGCGGGCCAGGTAGAGGCTGGGCAGGAGTTCAGTGCGCACGGCGTCCAGCACAGCAGGCGCCAGGGCCAGCCCTTCAAGGGCGCGCTCCAACTGTCCGTGGAAGAAGGCGACCGCTGCGACGAACTTGGGCAGTACGCGGCGGGCTTTGGCGATGCGTTCTCGGCAGCGCTCGGGGAGGTTGGCGCGCCCTGCGACGTCGTCGATCGTCGTGAAGGCGGTGGTGAACGCGTCGCGGATCATGTCCGCCGTTCGGAGCGCGCCGGTCGCCAGATCGTATGGATGGTAGGCGCCGCTCAGGCCGCGAACGGCAGCCTTGACGTCGTCCCTGTCGTTGCAGACCGTTTCGTAGGCAGTGCGCGGGGCGTCTTCGGCCGCCTGCGCGGCGGCGATGTAGCGGTCGTAGTTCATCGGCCGGCCGGGGCCCCGGGGACCTTTTTCGTAGTCCGCCTTGTTCGCGCGCCAGCGCGCCGTGTACGCCTCGGCCGCCTCGAGCACCTCCAGCGGCCGGTCCAATCGAGCAGCCAGCGGGCGGCTGGTCGCCTTGAACAGGTCGCGCTGCACGTGGAACAGGTCCGGTCCGTAGCCCACCCCCAGGCCGTCGCGGGCATGCGCGATCAGGCCCTTGGCCTCGTCGCCGACCACCTGAACCACGGTGACGGGCAGCCCGGTGAGCGCGTCCGCCAGCGCCTTCGTCCACGTCGCTCCGTCGCGCCGATCGCTGTACTGCTCCACGAGGATCAGCCCGCTGTCCGCATCGATCGCCACCAAGCACGTCTCGGGATGGAACGTCTCGTCCTCGCACACGACGATCATCCTCGGCGCCATGGCGGCCCCGAGTCGACGTCGTTCGGCGTCCGCGTACGCCCCCAAGAGCTCCGTCATCCGCGTCATCACTCGGTACTGGCTCCCGTGCGAGGCCCCGACAAAACGGTCCAACTCGCTGAGTTCCAAGAACTCGCCCACCCGATCGGCGCCGCAGCCGCCTGCCTGCACGAACACCAGATGGGCCGCCGTGACGATCCGGTGCAGCAACGCCAACCCCTCCGGGCTGACGAAGTAGTCCCGCGACGCCGGCGACGCGTCGATCCCCGCCTTCTGCCCCAACCAGTGGTACAGCGTGCTACTTGCCACCCCAGCCTCGGCCGCCGTGGCCCGCACCCCCCGACCCCTCGCCCGCCCTGTTTCGGCACTCTCGACAAGAGCCACCATCCGCGCCCGCTGGCGGTTCGGTGTCACTGGCGCCCGACTCTCGGCGGCGGTATCCTGTCCGGACACGGCTCGGCTCCCGGTTTTGGCAAGTCTGCAAACTCACCATACCGGCCCGAGCCGTGCTTGTCTATGCCCTCTGAGTTGCCCCTACGCTTCCGCCGTGTCCAAGGCTATGACTGTGGCCGGTCGCCACCTATGTTGACAGATGTACACTGTACGGAGTCGTGTGATGAGCGCACGGTTCTTCCGCCGCACCTTGATGGGGCTGTATGGCGCCCGTCTGCCTGGCCATTGCGAGGATGGCTCAGAACTCATTTCAGAAACCTTCTGAGGCACCAGGAGATCAAGGCTGCAGCCAGAACCCGCGGTAGTTCGCGAGCTTGCGTTCGAAGCGGATCAGGGAGTCGCCGGTGGTTGTCCATCCAGGCGTTGGCTCGTTCGACCTTCCACCTCTCACCGATGTTGGGTCCGACGACGGGCGGGCGGCCGATCCGCGGGCGCCAATGAGCAGGCCGTCGCGTCACCGGGATGGTCGGCTTGATCCCCTGTGGCGGAGCGACTGCCGAAACGGTCGGCTGTCATAGGCCTTGTCGGCGATCAGCTCGGCCACTCGGCTCCTCGGGCGACCGCGACCTGGCCTTGGAACGCGAATCGAGCTCAGCGTTGCTTCGACCATCGTCATCTCGTGTGGCGTCGCGCTGGCCACATGGAGCCCGATCGGCAGACCATTGCCCTCGGTGACGATCATGATTCTGCTGCCCTTGCCGATCTTCGTTGGGCCGACGCCGTCCCCCCCTTTTTGGCCGCTACGAAGCTGCCGTCGAGGATTCCTTTGGACCAGTCCAGCGTCCCCTGCTCATCGAGCATGCCAAGGAGTGATCGCCAGACTCGCTCCAGTGTCCCGTCCTCGGACCACTGGGCGTGGCGGCGCCAAGCTAGTTGCGTACGCCCCGTACTCTCTGGGCATGTCCATCCAAGCGCACCCCGTGTTCAGCACGTACAGCACACCGTTCAAGACGCGGCGGTTGTCGACGGGCGGCCGTCCTGTCCGCTTGCGCGGTCGCGCGACCAGCGGTCCCAGCACTTCCCACTTCTTATCGGTCGGCTCGTGTCGGCTCCTGTCGACATTTCTAGCCAGCCCTGCCTGCGGTTGTAGAAATGAGTTCTGAGTCATTCGTCAGGTGCACGACGTGTCCATCTGAGCGATTGGCCGTGCATCCACCTACCGCGTCGTCGCGCCGTACGGCAGGTACGTCGGGCGCATCGCGCGCCCACTGCGGGGTGCTCTAGGCGGAGCGTAGTGGTTGGTTGTAGGCACGTCTAGCCTCAGTGCGCGGCGGTCTGACTGAGAGCGTGGATCAAGGGTCGCCTCGAGCGTGAGTCTTCGCCTCATGGTCGCTCGTACAATTGTCCACATGTGTGCCATCAGGGTCACTTCGCGTGCACGCCAGTTCCGCCTATTGCATCGACAAGGATGGTTTGGTACGGTTGAGCCGATTCGATCACCGTTTGGTCGCAGTCAGAAAGTGAAGTTGCCGTCTCTCAAGCGAGGTCACGAGTAATGTCACTGGACACCGCGTCACAGCTTCTCAGGATGCCCCAGCGCGCTGACAGTCTCGTTCAGGCCACTACGATTCTTAAGGCGGCATTGCGCGAGTGTTCGGAGGAGGAATCGCCTAGCATACACGTAGCGATTCTAGTGGCGCGCATCAACTCGGAATTTGCGATTAACGCTCCGACGCCAAGTGAGCGAAGGACGTGGTGGTTGAAGGCGGTTGATACCCTATCGCAGGCTATTCAACTGAACATCCATTTTGAACTCGTGTCACAGTTTGCCGACACCGTTGTCGATGCATATTATGATAGTTATGCCGATATTGCAGCCTCGGTGCTGCGCACTCAACTTGCGCGCGCCAGCAGGCAAATCCATGAAATGCTTGGTCCTTCACATGTATTAAGCGATATACAGCAATCCGCACTACTGTCCAAGCTAGCCTTAGTACTGCGCGTTAAGGCAATTTCGCAGCTCTCTTTTGGGGATCGTCATGAGCCTCTTGAGCGAGCGCTGCGAACAGCTGAGAAGGCAGTTAGTCTCGATCCGAGTAATCCGGGTGCAAGGCTCGAATTCGCGAACTGCTATTGGGGACTTACCAGGTACGCAGCATCTGACACTGACTATATGCAACAAGTGTCGTTGTCTGAGGAACAATATCTGGAAGCTGTTAAGACAACCAGAAACGAAATGGCAGATCTGTCGTTAGCACGATTCTATCGTCTGACCTTTCAAACATCCAAGGCGTGCGATACCTATGCCGCGACTCGCAGCTATATATCAAATCGCCGTCTATTACTTCGAGAAGCACACATATTCGCAGAAGCATCCCAGAATCTATGGTATAGGGACTATCCAGAATCCTACTTGAACCCGTACTTGGTAGACGCTATCCGTGATACGCAGTCGGCTATCGATAGTGGATTCGGGTATGCGCGCCACATCGTCAATCTGGCTGTGTTATATGCAATGACCGGTGATATGGACGGAAGTCAGACAATTCTAGCCTCGGGAGCTGGGGCTGGAACGGTTCCCTCGACTGGAACTCACTTGCGCGCTTGGTTACAGATGATGTATTGCAGGCAAATGGCGACGACCTCGCAAACACGTGGATTAGCATTGGGACTAACGGATCCTATGGTTCTGAATCGACTGGGAACTTACATGATTGATTTCCAGGCAAAGCCGGATGTTGCGTTGGCATTCTATAATGCCGCAGAGAGACTAGCTCCTAAGAGTGCAATCATACTCACCAATAAGGCTCGGCTCTTGATCAGTGCAGGAGATCGTTCACGCGTAGACGAGGTCGAAAGGCTTCTTCAGCGCGCAAGTAGCTATGCAGATCGGCGCTTCACATGGTGGCGTGCGTACAGGAACACGGTAGCGGAATGGAGAGGCAGGTCACCACGACCCAAGGCCGGCCGTGCAAGCGTCGATCTGGGTTCGTCTTTCTTGACACGGCGCGCCGCGTTCCACCGGATTGAAGCACTTGCAAGCCCCAACGATCGCGGGCTCCAGTTTGAGCGATTTGTCGCAGCGATAATAAAGACGTCCTTCACCACGTCCAGTGGATCACATACGATCCCCGGCGCGCAGCATGACGCCTTCTTCATGCATCAGGATAAGCCATTTCTCGTCGAGGTCAAGTGGGAGTCTTCTCCAGTCGATCCTGGCACAATGAGAGAATTCATCGGTGGGTTGGATGTAGTTGGACTTAACGGAGTATTCATCTCAATGCGAGGATTTGGGGTGGAGGCAGTCAATTCTGTTAAGAAGCAGATGACCAATCGCTGCATTCTTCTAATCGATGGCGAAGAGATGAGACAGGTCGTCGAAGGTGCGATTCCCTTCAATCAGCTAGTCGACTTCAAGTACTTCCACTTCTATCGAAATAGAGATCCCTATCGAAAGCTGCCTGTAGAAAAACGAACGCTTGATGCCATGCCAAATGGTGGAAGACCGACTGACTTGCCCGCATAAGTCAGAACTCATTTCAGAGTAACCGTTCAGCCGGTTGCCCTGACCGCGTGACAGAACGTATGGTCAGCATCCGGCGGGGGTGGTAGCGGGGATCCAAGTAAAGACTCCAAAGAGCCGGAACGGGATGCCATAGGGGGCGACGGGATCGGGATCAGGGCGCGGATCAAGGCGCAAGCGAAGCCGGAGGCGGCGACCTTGGGCGAGGCAACGCTGGAAGCTACGCAAGCCGATCTGGAAGTAGCTCAGACCGCGCTCGTCGTGCGGATCGAGCACGAGACGGCGGCCATCGTCCGCCAGGAGGGTGCCCTCGGTGAGAGCGTACAAGGTCGCGGTCGCCATGACGAGGGTGAGCCGGTCGGTGTGGATGGGTTCGGTGAGTGGCGAGTCCTCCCAGTTCCAGCCACCCGATTTGTCGTCACGGATGCTCTGTCCGATGCGCATGCGACAGCGGTAATTGGCCAGGGCGGCACAGCAATCGGCTCGGTCGCTGGCAATGTACCACGGCTCGGTGGCAGGTGCCGGAGCCTGTGTGATGTGGATGTGCAGCGGCCCGACGCGTTCGCCACCGTCGCCGAGCAACCGCACATCGGCCAGATGCAGCAGCGTCTCGGGACGCGGTCGCCAGGCGTCGAGCCGGCGTCAACTGCCGTCGGGCAAGAGCACGACACTGTCGGCCTTGAGCCGCAGCAAGTAGTGCCAGCCAGAGGCCGTGCACCACTTCATGAGCCGACGATGCCCGAAGCCGCGATCACCGAGCAGTGTGGTGCTGCAGGTCGCTGGCAACAGAGCGCGCGCCTCCTCAAGCACGGCGACGTACCAGGCGTAGCGGACGCTGTGGCTGTGCGTGTCGAACGTCCGCCAGCACAACAGGAAGGCCCGCCCACGGAAGCACACCGACACTCGGCAGACCACCCACGCGCCGTTCGGATTCGTCCCGTCGAAGATCAACAGGATCTCCTTGCCGGCCCAACCGGCCAAGACGGCCCGGATGAACGGCCGGTAGTAGGCCGCCACATCCACCTGCGGATTGTTCAGCCATCGCAACAGGCGCCGCAGCTTGCTCTTGGCATTGGCCGGACCCGCGATGACCGTCAGCCACTGACTCAACAACGGACTCCAACAGATCAACAGCGCCGCCACCGCCCACGCGAACACCCGCAACCGGCGGATGTCCTCCGCGGATTCCCTTGGCGTACCACCTTGAGGACCTTAGAATGGGCAATCAGGCTGGTGGACATTGTTTCTCTCCGTCGGGTTGGTTCTTGGTCGAACCGTTACTCTACAGAGAGCGGACCGTGTCCGCCAGCCTAGCTCATATGTTCTGTCGCGCGGTCGGGTTTCGTTAGAGAAAGGTCTAGACACTCTTGCCAGGCGGCGGTGATACACTGCTGTAATGTGGAAGCGCGGGTTGACCGCACTCGGCTCGATCTTCGGGATCTTTCTGCTCCACTACGCGGCCACGATGGCGGCCATGTGGACGCAGTGGGTCCCGTGCGCGGAATATGGGATGTTTCCGGACGATCCCCGCTACTGGTGCCCCATATGGATGAGGATAAGCAGCGCTCTCCTCCTCGTGCTCCTCCAACCTATGTACGCGTGGAAGCCCATCCGCCGGGCGGTCTCGAACTACAGTGAGCCGCTTGGTATGGTGGCCAACAGCCTATTCTGTGCGGTGGCCATATACGGACTGCTCCTGCTAGCTGGCCGCATCCGTGCTCGGCGGAGGGCGCGGCTTGCCGATAGGGCCTTAATGCCCCCGTGACCGAACTGACCCATTACCCAAGCATCGGATCTTCGTGTGGCTACAGCACGAGGTGCTTGCAAATGATGCCACAATCGTATTTGCGCGTGACGACGACTATATGTTCGGTATGTTGCATTCTAGGTCACACGAGGTCTGGGCGCGCCGACTTGGTACGCAACTCCGTGAAGCGGAAAGCGGGGGCCGATACACACCTGACCTGCCCCCTTCGTTTAGTCCACTCATTATGAGAGTCCGGCGCTCGGATAGGACAGCAGGGCGAATGCCGCCGGCGACTGGTGTCCCAGCGCACTGTGCGGCCTGATGGTATTGTAGTCATGGCGCCATTCGGCGATGACGGCTCTGGCGTCGGCAAGGCTGGTGAACCAGTTCTGGTTGAGGCACTCGTCGCGGAACTTGCCGTTGAAGCTCTCGATGTGGGCGTTCTCGACCGGCTTGCCCGGTGTGATGAAGTCGAGCGTCACCTTGTGGCCGTAGGCCCAGGCGTCGAGTGCTTTGCCGGCGAACTCTGGTCCGTTGTCGACGCGGATCGAGTCGGGCACACCTCGCTCGGCAACGACGGCATCAAGAACGCGTGTAACGCGTTCGCCGGGCAGAGACGTGTCGACCTCGATGGCGAGGCACTCGCGGGTGAAGATGTCCAGCACGTTGAGCGTTCGGAACGCTCGGCCGCTGGAAAGCGTGTCGCGCACGAAGTCCATGGTCCACGTCTGTCCGGGTCGCGACGGCAAGATCTGCGGTTGTCTTGGAAGGGCCACCCGCTTGCGCTTTCGGCGCCGTACGGCCAAGTCTGCCTCTCTGTACAATCTGTACACGCGCTTGTGGTTTACCGCTCCAACCTCACGCTTGAGCAGAAGATGAAGCCGCCGATAGCCGAACCTCGGGCGCTCAAGCGCGATAGCGTGCAGCCGATCCCTCAAGGCATGATCAGTGGTCTTCCGCCCTCTGTACCGGACCGACGCACGACAGGCAGCGATCAACCGGCATGCCCGTCGCTCGGAGATGCCGTGCGTCTCAGCCGCGTAGCCTGCGGCGGTCCGGCGGGCCGCAGGCGTTACCATTTTTTTGTGGCAAGATCCTTGAGCACCGCGTTGTCCAGCGACAGGTCGGCCACTAACTGCTTGAGTCGGCGGTTCTCGTCCTCAAGCTGCCTTATCCGTCGCAGTTCGCTGGCGTCGAGCCCGCCGTACTTGGCCTTCCAGCGGTAGTACGTGCCGCCGCTGATCCCGTGCTGACGACAGACGTCGCCCACCTTCTGGCCGGCATCCGCCAGCTTGAGGATCCCGACGATCTGCTCCTCTGTGAACCGGCTCTTGCGCATGGTCCGCCTCCTTCACACCTTCAGTGTAGCCGGAGACTCTCATTATGGCTGGACTAGGTTCCGGGGAGCACGTCACACCCACCACCACCTTCGAAACCTTCCCCTTCCCTTGGCCCCCCTCCACCGAACCCCCCAACGACCCCCGCGTCATCGCCATCGCCGCTGCCGCCCGCGACCTCGTCGAACAGCGCGACCGCTGGCTCAACCCTGAGGGTGCGACGGAGGCGGAGCTGAAGAAGCGGACGCTCACGAACCTGTACAATCAGCGACCGATGTGGCTGGAGTTGGCGCATCGGCGGTTGGATGAGGCGGTGTTGGACGCGTATGGGTGGCCGCGGGACCTTGGGGACGAGGGGTGTTGGAGCGGTTGTTGAACCTCAACCTGGAACGGGCGGGGCGGCAGTAGGACTCGATTCGGAAGGTGACCGCTGCGTCACCCGCGCGCGGAAGGAATCGGACCATGACCACGCAACAACCGCACCGCATCAACCCCGACCCGGCGCGTCTCGCTACCGTGGCCGTACTGGCGCTCACCGTCATTGCCGTGTTCGGCGCCAACCAGTCAAGCCGCGCACAGCAGTCCGACATCCCCGTGCTTCCCGTCCCGGCCTACGGACAGGGGAGCAGCCCGTGGGGCAGCGAACCGGTAGGGGGTCCGGGAGGATGCCTCTCCATGTGGATGGCCGGCTGCTTCTATACGTCTCGGGCAATGGTCTTCAGCTACTACGATGGCGCGAAGCCCTCCAATCAAACGCCAGGCCACGTGAGCCGATGCTACGGCCAATGCGCTGCACCTTTCAGAGGATGCGAGCCACCAGGCGTGAAGTTCGCGGTGGCCAGTGGAGACGCAAAGGTCTGGTTGTCTTACAAGGATGCCCCCGATCCTGGCGACGTCGATGCGCGCACCTTCTGGGCCATGGTCGAATCCGAGCTCCGGGCACGCCGTCCGGTAATCCTCTCCTACACAGAGCCACAGTCGTCGTCCGGGCAGCACATGGTGGTGCTAACAGGGCGCACGGACGGCAAATGGATCATCAATGATCCGATGGCCAATGATCGCAACGGCGGGACGGTCGCATGGGCCACCAACACACGAGGCGAGTTGTGCAAGGTGGACGGCCTGAGCGACTGCCGCTCGGTGCGATTCATGGTGCCCGTGCAGGGTCCAGTGCCTGCTGGTGGCGATTGGTCACCCGTCCTGCGGGTGACACTTCCCCATGTCGAATCGACGCGGTATCCCCTCGAAGCGGATGTCTTGGTCATCAACGGCGCCGAGCGCGTCGCCCGCTTCAAAGGTCGCGTGGCGATCGCGGCGAACGGCTCGTCGACACCCGTCACCCTGACCGGTGCGCCGGACGGAACGTACGATCTGTACGTACGCATCCCAGGCTTTCTGTCGCACCACGCCACCTTCACGATCCCGCTGCCCCAAGGCTACATCGACGTGTCGCCATCGTTCGTGCCGGGCGACATCGTTCGGGACGACGTCATCAACGCGCTCGACATGTCCGTGCTGATCAGCGACTACTACTCCGATGCCGAGCGCTCGGACCTCAACGGTGACGGCAGCGTCAACGGCATCGACTATGCGATGCTTGAGGACACCTACGGCAGTTCGGGTGCCCTGCGCAACCTGCGCTATGGCCGCCCGGCCGAGCTCGATGCCGAGACCGCTGCACCGGCAAGCGATGCACAGGGGCGCGCATGGCTCGAGGCGGACCGGACGGATGTTTCCGTCGGCCAGGAGGTCAACGTACACGTGTACGCCGACCCGGCCGGGGAAGAAGCGCTCGCGGCCGACCTCATCCTGGGCTTCGACCCCGGGGCACTCGCGTACGTCAAGACGACACCCGGACCCGACTTCGTACAGGTGCAGGTCGCTCCGCCTACCGATGGCGGCCGCGGCCGCCTGGCGCTTCGCGCTTATGGCGACGTCGGCTCCGTACCGCTCGGCGCGCCGGCGCGGATCGCCACGCTCACTTTCAATGTCCTGCGCGGCGTCGAGGCCTCCACGATCGCCCTCGAACACAGCGCAGGCCGCACCACCGACAGCAACCTGGCATCCGCCGACGGCGTCGATCTCCTGGCCCAGGCAACCGGCGTGACCCTCCGGCTGCGCGGCGAACCACGGCCCGCGGCCAGCGTGGCGTTCCTGTGGCCCCTGCCCAACAAGCGAATGCTTGCGACGGAGCACACCTTCGCCGTCACGGCCGAGGACGGGTTCGGGGATATCGAGCGCGTCGAATTCGTGGTGCGTCACAACCGTGGTGCGCAGGAACTCAGCACGGACTGGGATGGCTCCGACGGCTGGACGGCACGCTGGAACCCGGTGCAGTACGAGGACGGTGACGGGCCAGCCGGAAGCCCATGGCTCCCCGAGCGGTTCCAGATCGATGCCCGTGCGTACGTGCGCGCGCAAACGATCCCAGCCGTCATCCGCAGCCCCTTGTACGAGTTCGCGTATCCCCAGTACGCCCTCGACAGCATCATCGTGGCGATCAACCCCGGCGCCGACATCGGAACCGTGGTCACCCGCCACGGAGGCACGCCCGACGACGCCAAATCGATCTTCGGTGCCGCGAACACCTTCACGGTCATGATCCCCCAGGTTATCGACTGGGAGGCCATCGAGCCGCTCGTGCGGGCGTACAACGACGATCCGGATGTGGACTACGCGGAGGTCAACGGGATCTTCAACACCTCGGAGGGCGCAGCGGCGGACCTCCTGCGCCGGGGAGCGTTACTGGCGCCGGGATGGAATCTGATCGCATTGCCCGCGGATGCCCGCCCAAGCGACGTCGCCGAACGCCTCGCCGCTTCCGGCGGGGCGCTGGATCGCGCCTACCTCTATGCCCCGCTGAGCGCCGACGGGCCGTGGCTTCGCGTTCTCTCCGGGACGGACGCGCCGTGGTCCGAACTGCCGGCCAGCCGCATCTCCGCCGCCTGGGTGCATGCACGTTACGCTGCGAACGCCGCACTTCCGGCCAGCACCGCAGCCGCCGTTCCGCTCCAACGCGGATGGAACCTCTGGGGATTCAACGGCCCAAGCCCTGTCACTCCAGCGACCGCTCTGCAGAGTATCGCCGGGCGCTACGATCGCGTCGTCGGCCTGATGAGTTCGTGGCCCGACGCGCCGTGGCTGACGCACGATCCGCGCCAATCTGCGTCCGACACGTTGCGCCACCTCATGCCCGGCCGCGCCTACTGGCTGCACGCCACGGACGACGTCACGCTGCCGAACGTGTCGATCGGCTCGATCGGCTCGATCGGCTCGATCGAAGTCGGCGACGCTCCCTTCGCCCTGGATCAAGCCGCAGGCGACGCCGCCCCCGCGCTTCCCATGACGCTCATCGGCGAGCTCTCGCTCCCGAGCGATGGGCCGTCGGGAAGCGCGCCGAACGAAGTCAGAGCGATGTTCGGCGGCCGCATGATCGCACGCAGCGCCGTCGTGCGACGAGGCAGTCGCGCCGAATTCGCGCTGGACATCCCGTCCCTCGCCGATCCATCGGAAGCTTCGCCGCTGACGGACGGTGACTTGGTGACGATCGACGCGGGCGTGTCGTTCGAGGCGCTCCGCCTCCGCTGGCGGAGCGGCAGCTTGGGCCGCGTCATGCTGGCACCCGCCCGCACGGCTCCTCTCACCCCAGCGCCGATGGCGACGGCCACCGTGCCGTCAACACGTCCGAACAACCGCTTGCACTTTCCGGTTGCGCTACGTGGAGAGCGTCTCACCGGGTTCGTCTATTTCGGAGCTGGAACAAGCCTCATGCTTCCACCGGAAGGCATCGCTACCGGCAACATCGCCCTTGACGGCATTCCCCTCTACGATACCGACCCCGACACGGAGGTCGCCCTGCTGTGCAGCCGACCGGAAGGTTGCGCGGTCCGCTTCGAAGGCGCCGGCAGGGTGCGCTACGACACCGGGATGGACGAGCTCTTGGGGCAACTCCTCGATGTGTCCGGCTGCCGATCCGTTTGCCGACGCATCCGCGCCGTCGAGGCACTGCCTGACGGACGCGCCATCGAAGAGTGGATTCCACCCGATTTCCCAAACGCCACGCCCAGGCCGCTCGTGACCCCCTCGCCGATCGCATCCGCTATGCCGCCCGCGACACCGATACCGGTCGCGACCCACCTTCCGCCGCTGTCCTTACGAGGCTCGTTGCCGACGATACGCGCGGATTGCGTGGCACACGATGATCGGTTCGCCTACGTGGGCGACTCCGGGCAGGTGTCGGTCGTAGATGTCACGTCCGCCGAAGCGCCCGTCGTGGTCCAGACGATTCCCGGCATCGGCTGCCCCTTGGCCGTTGCGAACACGCATCTGCTGGGCGCATCCGGGCGGGCGGTGCGCGTCGTCGACGTCTCGGACCTTCCGGCCGCCTATGCCGACTTGGGAATCCGACACAGCCAGGGCCTGATATCGATCTACGGCCTTTCGGCTATCGGCGTCAGCGGATCGAAGATCATCGCCTCCGAAGGCCGCAACGTTATCCGCGTGTTCGAGCGAAGCGATCCGCTCCTGACGCAGCCCTCGGGTCATACGGTGACGGGCTTCGTGAGGGAGGCCTTGTGGATGGAGCAGGCCGCCGGATTCGTGGTGGCCAACATGGACAAGGGGCTGGCCTACGTCAACGCGTCCGGCGACGTGCACACGCAGGACGTGCCGGGCACCCCGCTGGGGCTTTGCACCGACGATGGCTTCGTGGCGGATGACTCCTCGTCGTTCTACGTCGCCTCCGCCAATTACGGTGTCCTTCGCATGGTACAAGAAGCCGTGGCTGGGCAGCTCGATACCCCGGGCAGCCCGCAGGCCATCGACTGTTCTTCTGGCCGCGTCTACGTCGTCGATCGCCGGACGGACGGTCCCAGCGGCGTACTGATTCTCGACGCAGACCTCAATTCGCTGGCATCCACAACAACGGACGGAGACGCCCAAGACATCGCCGCCTTCAATGGTGTGATCCTTCTGGCCGATGGCGAAAGCGGGCTCAAAGTACTATCTGACGTTGAGGAATAATGGGGATTGCGTGCACGAATGTACCGCAACTCGAGAGCCCAAATGAACGCATTCTATCCGTCTGCGTGCCTGATCTTCATGAGATGCGCGGTGCTTCAGCGGGAGATAATGACTGCGCTCACAACGATGGGCCACGCCATCCTTGATCCCACCTCAATCCACGGATGGTCCAACGCCAGACCACAAGTGATCCAGCCCCGGATCACCCATGATCCCGCCCCGGATCACCCGTGATCTAACGCCCAACCATGCATGGTCCGGCGCCCGCCCCCACCCCCGCCCAACGAAAACGGCGGCGGCCCCATCGGACCACCGCCGCCCCATCACCCGCCGCCGACCGCCTGCGCTACACCGTCACCGCCACCACCTCGCGCCGCGCAAACGGCCGCAACGACTGCGCCAACGCCCAGACGAGCGGCGCATAGATCGCGAACATCAGCATCCAGCCAAGGACCGCTCGCCACAGATCGATGTCGTCGACCAGCTGGCGGAGCACGAACAGCGTCGGCACGATGGCCAACGCGGCCAGCGCGAACCGCACGGCGCGGTGCAGGTCCGTGCGGCCGAGGGCGAGGGCGGCCAGCAGCAGGTACGGCAGCATCGGTGCCCCGGCGGCCAACCCCATCGGGATGGTGGCGACGATCGAGAGGACGCGCATTGCGATCTGCCGGCCCATGGGCCAGGCGGAGCGCCGTGCGATCGCCGCCACGGCCTGGCCAAGGCCGAACACGGCGAAGATCCCGATGATGCCCAGCGTCCCGCCCCACGTGACCTCATGCTCCGCCGAGATCACGCGCATCCACACGCGCGCCACGACGCCCCAGATCGCCCCCGCCAGCGCACCCGCCAGGATCGCCGCCCGACGGTCTGCCGGGAGGACGAAGCGGGAAAGGACTGGGGCGATCGTGCTGAGGGAGGAAGGTGGGTACAACATCGCTCTCGGACGGTAGCGCCCTCGCGGAGCGCGGTCAATGCGCACAGCATACCCGCAGATCGGCCGCCCGGACCGCCGCGACACCGCCGCGCGGCCGTCGCGCAACCGTCGACGGGCGGGCCAGCGACCGGCGCTCGTCGGGCGCGGGACCGCCGCCGGTCCCTCACGGCCCCGCCCCACATCCGCTCCCCCTTGCTAGCCGTTGCTCGCCGCCGCTCGGTCTTTAAGATTGCTTATGTCTTGACATTGCCCTTCCGCTGTGTTACTCTAGCCCGCGGTAACCCGCAGATCGCCTCCGCCGCCGTCCCGCCGTGTCGCGGGCCCCACCACGGACCCGGGTCGAGGCGCAGAAAACAACACGCGACCGAAGGAGGTTCCGAGATGACCACGTTCGTGCGTGCCTTGGCACGCGTACGTGCCCTGACGCTGGTCGGGGTGGCAACGATGGCTGGAGCGGCGATCATCGGCCATGCCGGCACCGTGCAGGCCAGTGGTCTGCAGACGGCCCTGCAGCAGGGGACGACGGTGGCGGTTTCGCCGGCCGTCGCATCCGTAGGGTGCGGTGAGACCGTGACGGTCGACATCCAGATCAACTCCGTCACCGGCCTGTATGGCCTCGACTTCAAGCTGAGCTACGACCCCGCCGTCGTCGAGGTTGTCGACGCGAACGCGGCGGCGCCCGGCGTCCAGATCCAGTCCGGGCCGTTCCCGGACGTGACCGCTGGTCAGGGCCTCATCCAGGTGAACAACGTGGATATCGCCGGCGGCGTCATCAGCTACGCCGCCAGCCTGATCAACCCGACCCCGGCCGTCGACGGCAGCGGCGTCGCCGCGCAGGTGACGTTCCGCGGTCTGGCGGCCGGCAGCTCGCCGCTCAGCTTCGTCTCCGTCCTGCTGAGCGATCGACAGGCCAGCCCGATCACCGTCACCCCGGTGGACGGCACCGTGCGCGTCACGTGCACCGGCACCCCGCGCCCGACCGCCACGCGCCCCTCCGGCACGGCACCGCGCCCGACGGCTACCCGCCCCGGCGGCGGCCCGACGGCCGTGCCGTCGACGGACAAGTGCTACCACGTCGTCGCCAAGGGCGAGACGATGTACGGCATCGCGGCGCAGTACGGCACGACGGTTGCCGCGCTGCAGCAGTTGAACGGCATCGCCAACCCCCACTGGATCGTCGCCGGCAGCCGCCTCAAGGTCCCGTGCGGCAGCGGCCCGTGGCCGACGACGGTCCCCGGCGCCACGGCGGTACCGGGCGGTCATCCGGGCGGCGGGAATTGCTTCCGCTACGTCGTGAGGCTGGGCGACACGCTCTACCGCATCGCGGCCACCAACAATGACACGGTGTACGGCATCGCCTCGCGCAACGGCATCGCCAACCCGGACCGCATCCGCGCCGGCCAGTCGATCTCCGTCTGCCCGAGCGGCGGCGGTTCGTACCCGCCGCCCCCGACGGGGCAGTGCAAGCAGCAGCACTACGTGAAGCCTGGCGAGACGCTCTCGGGCATCGCGTGGATGTACGGCCTGAGCACGTACGTCCTCCAGCAGGCGAACGGCCTGTCGAACCCGAACCTGATCTACGCCGGCCAGACGCTCTGCATCCCGTAGGCTGACCAGCCCACGGTCTCATCTGCAGCAGTGCGGCCGCGGATGGGGAGCAGGCGGCTGCGTGATCGCCCAATGTGAGTAGACTTGCGGGGGTCGCCTTCGGGCGGCCCCCGTTCGCGTTTGGTGGAGATCGCGAACATCGTCGACCCACCGAAGGGCGGCCACAAGGGCCGCCCCTACACGGAACGACTGGACCGTGCACCGCCACTATCCCAGGAGCACCCCGCCATGACCCCCGTGGCCATCGACCTCGCCACCGGCGCCGCGCTGGCCGCGGTCGGGGCGTTCGCGGCGTATCAGATCCGTCTGCTGACCGCCGGCGGGGCCGTCGGCGCGACCGTGATCGGGGCGCTGACGTTTGGCCTCGGCGGCTGGGAATGGGCGCTGCTCCTCGTGATCTTCTTCGCCGTCTCCAGCGCCGTCACGCAGTGGCAAGCCGACGAAAAGGCCGAGGCCGGCCGCACGTTCGCCAAGGGCGGGCGGCGCGATCTCGGCCAGGTCCTGGCCAACGGCGGGCTGCCCGCGCTCCTGGCGATCCTCCACTGGCGCTGGCCCGACGCCTGGCTGTTCGCCGCCTACACCGGCGCCCTCGCCGTCGCCACCGCGGATACATGGGCCACCGAGGTCGGGCTGCTGGCCGAGGCGCCGCCCCGGCTCGTCACGTCGGGCCGGATCGTGCGCCCCGGCACATCCGGCGGCGTGACCGTCCTCGGCACCGTCGCCGCCGTCGTCGGCGCGGCGGTCGTCGGCCTGTCGGCGGCCGCCCTCTACAGCCTGCGCGACGTCGTCACGTTCGGCGGGCTGGGCATGTGGAGCGCCGACGGCCTGCCTCTTCTGCCGATCGGCGCGCTGGCCGGGCTCGTCGGGACGGCCGTCGACAGCCTTCTGGGCGCCACGCTGCAGGCGCAATACCGATCCGGGGGCGATCGGGGGGGCCGTGGGGACGTCATCGCGGATCACGACGACGGTGTGCCGCACGGCGGCACCGCCCCGTCCCCACACGGCGACACGGAGCGCTCCATTGGCCTCGACGGGACGCGGAACGAACTCGTGCGCGGATGGCGGTGGATGACGAACGACGGGGTGAACGCGGTGGCGGTGGCGGTGGGGGCGGGGGTGGCTTGGGTGTTGGTAAGCGGAGTGTAAGCGTAGGTCGTCGTCGACGCGGCTGCGGCCGAGTCCTGGCGCACTCACGGATTCGGCCTGGCCGCTCGCTACCCATGCGACGGCGAACGCATGCAGTCACCCTTGAAACGAAAGCGAATGGCCCCGCCCGTGGAGCGGGCGGGGCCATTGCGTGGTGCCGCGGGGCGATGCGCCTACGGGCAGGTCGTGCAGCACACGGTGTAATCCACGTGCTTCGGGCCGGCGCCGGGATAGCCGCCCGTGAGGTTGATCCAGCGCAGCGTGAACGTCGACGGCGGGCGCGCCGTCAGGCAGTCCAGCGATAGCTGCCACTTTTGGGTCGACCACGGAACCACCCGCTGCATCGCGTGGACTCCGGTGGGTAGGACGACCCACATGTTGGCGATCTGTCCGTCGCAGGCATCGACCGTGACGTCGAGACTGTAGAGCGCCCCCGCGTTGGGATCGCACGCCAGTGCCGGCAACGTGCCCGCCACCGTCCACTCGCACCACGATGAAGCGCAGGAGTTCGTCGGCGTGCACGCCCGGTCGGCCGAGATCGTCGCGCACGACGGTGGCGGGGGCGTGGTCGGTACCGGGGTGGTCGGTACCGGTGTCGTTGGCACCGCGGTGGTGGGCGCCGGCGTCGTCGGGCACGGGGAGCATGTGCAGTGTCGGGCGGCGATGTCCGCGAACTTGTCCGCGATGCCCTGCACGGTGTTGGACGCAAACGCGTAGTCCGAGGGCCGCGTCGACAGCGACTGCATCATCGCAACGCCGCCGCCGCCGGTGCCGTTCGAGCCGTAGGCCACGGTGTAGATCCGCGTGCCGCTCGCCTTGATCGCATCGGCGGCCTGAAGGAGGGCGGCCGGATCGCCGTTGTGCTCACCGTCGCTGAGCAGGATGATGACCGGCAGCGCCGTCCGGTTCCCCTGGCTGTCCTTGCGGCCGTTCGTATCCAGCTCGTCCTGCGCGGCCTCGAGGCCGACAACGAGATCCGTGCCGAGGCCGGTGCCGCGGCCGATGTTCCCGAGCAGCGCATCGAGCTGCGAGCGCGGATCGATCAAGTGCACCTGATCCACCACGGCATCGTCGAACGTCACCACGGCCGCACGATTCAAGCTGTCCGTTTCACCCACGTTCAGCTGGTCGAGGAGGTCGATGCCCGACTGCCCGATCAGGTCGAGATCGGCGGTGCTCATCGACAGCGACACATCGATCACGAGCACGAGGTCGAGCGCGCACGGCTTGACGAGGCGCGTCGTCTCGGTGTCGGACCGCTCCTCACCGCCGTCCCAATTCACGTAGGCGGTGTTGAATATGTCCAGCCCGTCACCCTCCGGCAGCGGCGGATCGCTGACGGGGACGACATCATCTTTCACCTGGACGTCGATCGTGATCAACAGCGATCGACCGCCCTTGATCTCGGCAAACGAGCACGAGATCGACGGGGTCCCGATGTCGATCGCACAGATCGCGCTTGGATCCGTCGTCGTCATGCCGATGTACGTGAGCTGGGACGGGAGGACATCGTTCACCGTGACGTTGCGGGCGTCCTCGGTGCCGTTGTTCGTCACCTTGATCTTGTAGCTGAACTCTTCGCCTTCGGCCACGGGGTCGAACAGGTCCGACTTGTCGATCGCCAGGTTGGCTTCGCTCGGCTGTTCGAACACCGTGAACACATGGTCCTCGACCTCGCCGGACAGCACGGTGATGCACTCCGGATCGCGCGCGCTGCTCACCGTCTCGTCCGGGGCGACGAACCGGAAGCGCGCGTACGTCGGGCCGACGACGGCATCGCACGGCACGGTGATGTCCAACACATGCTCGCCCGCAGTGAGCGCCTGGTTGAGCACCACGCGCTCGGGCGAGGCGTTCGCAAACGTGGTGTCGCCGTTGAAGTTGAACCAGGCCGAGAGTGTGCCCGCGCTAGCGGCGATCACCTTGACCTTGCCGGGCTGCCCGCCGTTCTTGCAGGCCTTGATGAGGGGCTCCTCGAGCTCGACCCCATCCTCGTCGTCCGTCGCCATCAAGTCGTCGCCGTCGGCGCCGGCGTTCGGGTGGGCGAACGGCTCGGTGTCCACCGGCCCGTTGCCCAGGTGGAGGTTGCCGACGACGTGGTGGCGCGGACCGCCCTGCCACCAAACCGCGTTGTTGCTCACCGGGCTGTCGGCGAAGTCCCATGCGCTGCCGGCAACGAGCGGCGTCTCGCGCTCGGCGTGGTTGTTCGGCAGGTAGTTCTCGGACTCGGCGATCGAGACGTCGGCGATCGACCGCATGCTGTTGCAGCCCAGCTTTCCGGTGAGGTTCAGCACAACGTTGTACCGGATCTGCGGCATCGGCAGCGGTGATGGCAGGTCGGAAAGCGCACACGTGAGGATGCGCGTGGTGGTGTTCATCGTGCAGGCGACCGTCGCGCCCGTCGGCCCTGACGTGAGGGCGGCGCTCACGAACTCCGCGCCCGGCTGAAGCTGCTGCCGGACCACGACGTTCGTCGCCGCGGCATAGCCCTTGTTGTCCACCAGCATGCCGTAGGTAAACGGCTGGCCGACGATCGCCGGGTCCCGGCTGACCGACTCGAAGTAGACGCCCACGTCCGGGCGGGCCTCGATGATGTCGATGCTGTGGTCCTCGACCTCGCCGTCCTCGGCCGGCGTCGCCGGATCGTTCAGCGGCTGGCTGGACAACCGGATTCGCATGTAGCTGAACTTGAAGTTGGGATCCTGCCAATCGTGGCAACCGGACGGATCGGTGCGGCACTCGGCCGGGTCGTAGGTGATGGCCGCATCGCTCGGCACGGTGAAGGTGAAGCCGGACCTGCCGCCTGTCGTCGGGACGTTGTTGGCCACGCGCTCTGAGCCGTTGTCCCACGTGCCGTCCAGGTTGAAGTCGATCCAGGCGTTGAGGAGGCCGGAGCCTTGCACATACGTCTCGTACGTGTTCTCGCGGCCGCGAATCACGACGTGGTGGTTGACACCGGGCGGTGGGTATGCGAACGGCACGGCGTCTTCGTCGCTCACGACGTTACCTGGGGCGTTGGGGTCCGGAATGCCCACCTTGTCGTCACCGACCGCCAGCTTGCCATCAAGACCGGTCCGAACGATCGACCCCACATCCTCGGTGTCGACGCGCGTGGCAAGCGTCAGTGTCGGCTGCAAGGTTGCTCCGGAGGCGTAGACCTTGTGCTCGGTCTGAGGAAAGGACAGCGGTGCGTCGCCGTGATCGAGGCCGATCGTCACCGACGAGCCGCCGCCGCTCCCGCCACCTTCCGAGAACATCCCGGCATCCCAGCGCGCGCTGTGCCACTCCGGAGCGCCGCTGGAGAGATAGAACGTCGGCGTCCGTCCGGTCGAGGGATCGGGGTCGCTGTCCAACAAGTCGTCCGCGGCGTCCTTGGGCGACAGCATGTAGCCGGCCGGGCGCGTGAACTGCAGGTAGTACGTGCCGACGGAGGCATCCAGCCAATAGTTGCCGTCCGCGTTCGTCCGACACTGTCCGGCCTGCTGCGTGCCCTGGCCTGTGCGGAAGAGCTTGACGGTGACGTTGGGCAACCCGACCTCGCCCGCGTCCTGAATGCCGTCCTGATCCTGATCGAGCCAGACCCGGTCGCCGATGATGTAGTGTCGGCCGCCGCCGAACGCGCACACCGGAATCTGAGCACGGGTGACTTGGGTCTGCCAGTTTGCGCCGGCAAGGCTGAGGACGAGTGCGGCGGCAAGTGCCAGACCGCGCGGTGGGCAACGATGGAGCAACCCCCTCAGAAGGGGTGGCCCAGCGATACCCTTGGACAATCGATCGTTCCTGAAAAAGCCGAACATGTGAACCTCCGTCATGGTCGTTTCTCGGCCGCCGTAAGGCGCCAGGGCACGCGGGCGAGGTAGGCGGCGGGACCACCAGCCATCGTCCTTCGGTCCTGGTTTGTGGTGTGTAATGCGATCAGCGGCTGCACGCGCTGTCCGTTGACAACGCGGCACCAGACTACGGCCCGGGGCGTTGCCGGACCGTCACTCGCGCGTTACAGCGCCGTTACATGCCCTGTGAGCGTCCGCCATTCGTGCCAGGCAGGGCCTTCGAGCATCGCACAACAGAAGGGCAGCCGGATCGAGCGATCCGGCTGCCCAGTGACCTACGCCGCGTAAACGCGCGCCGATCGCGCGTTGTGCGTCCGAAGGGGCTACGGTGAGAGGCTTGGGCAGGACAAGGCCTCATCACAGCAGCGGAACTCGACGACCATGCTCTCGATCTGCCACGCCACCGCCGGATCGTCGATACGCGCCGTCCACTACGTCACGCCCAGGTCACAGTCGGTGGTGATCGACCAGTAGTGCCCTGTAGAGTCGTACGTGAGATCCAACGTGACACCTGGCCCGCCGGGCACTTCGCCATCCACGACGAGTGTGCCTGGGGCGGTGCTGCAGTTCAGGAACGGATGACTTGGACAGGTCGCGTTGACGCGAATGAACGCGCGGAACGACGTGCAGTCACCCAGGATCTCTGTGCGCACCGGTACCGTGACGCAGTTTGGGCTCACGCAGGGCGACTGGCCGTGGGTGCTCGACGAGCTGATGGCGCAGCACGCTGCCTGCGTGGGCAGCGGCGGAGCCTCCTGGACACACATCGCGATGGCCTCCGGCGACAGCGGCTCCGGCTCCGGCGTCACTTCGACGACCGGGTTTTCGGGGCACGTCTCCAACGGCGCCGCGATCTTGTCCGCGGAGCAACAGTGCGCGCGCGCCTCCCCTTCCGGGCTGTGCACGCATTCTGGTCCGGACCGTGTCGGAATCGGGGGAGACACCTGGGGCGTGCGCCCGGCATTGCCGATCCACGTCCTCGCACGCCGCCGCGTTGTCGGTCAGCGACCAGTTGACCGCCTCGATGATGTTGCAGGCGGAACCGGGATCGTTGAGATAGCCGAGGTTCGTCGTCATGACGAATTCATGCCCCGTCTGTTCGCGAACGATCGTTCCGTCGACGGTGAAGTCGCCGACGATCTTGCATGGATCGAGCGTGACCGAGCCATCCTCGTCAACGACTGCCGGCTCGAACATGACCATGCACCCACCGTTCGTCGACTCCGAGGCTCCGACGCCGGTCTGTCCGGGCAGTCGATGGCGCATCGGCATCATGAAGTCGGTAGGCTGGGATCCCGGGTGACTGGCGAAGAAATTGCGGATGGCGTTGGCCTGGCACGGTACGCATTCCATCTGCGATGTGTCCAGCAGGACCTGGAACATGTCCTTCCCGCCGCGCGGCTCCGTGTTGCCCCACAGGAGCAGATCACGGTCGTCGCGGCCGATGGACAACAACTGGGGTCTCCGCCAGCTGCAGGTCGGGTCGCCACACGTCCATAGCCAGTAGTAGTCGACGCACTCGGTCTCGCCGCCGACCGTGCGTGTCAACGGGAAGCCGCCCGGCGCTCCGGGCTGGTTGTACAGGGACACGCCACGAAACGCGCAGTACTGGGGATCCGACCACCAATTCAGCGCCCGGAAGCCGGGTCGCTGCCCATAGTCCAGCGGATACCATTGTCGCCAGTCCAGCGTGCCGGTCTGCTCACAGGACGGCGGTTCTGCGGTTGCGGGGGGTGGCGCCGGCGTGCACGTGTTGCAGGTTGGGGTGGCCAGGGGTGAGCAGCAGCACTCGGGATCGACCGAAGCCTCGTACACAGCAACCCTCACCTGGCCCTTGAACGCCTCGACCCGCCACGCCGTGCAAGGCGTCTCGTTCTCGCACGTGGACGTGCCCTCCCACCAGAAACCCGGCGGGTTCCCGTTTGGATCCGGCTGGAGCTGGTAACTCTCACCCGATGTCACGCACGTCACACGAACGGACGTCGCGTCAACGTCACAGACCTTGGCCGTGAACCTAAGGCGTCGCTGGTCTGCATCACACTCGAGCGCGCACAGCGCGGGCATCGCGACCACGACGCCTGACGTCGATTGACATCCGCTCTGGATGTGGCCTCGGCACGCATCCGCCACCGTCGGCGGAGGTGTGGGCGGTGAACAGCAGCACTGGGCAAACACCTCGGCGGACAACACCGGAACATTGGGTATCTGCCCGTCGATGATGATGAACCACTGGCTGCAGCTCTCGGCGCCGCATTCGGTGACGCCCTCCCAGTATTGGTTGTCTGAACTGAACAAATGGACGGGCGGCCCGCCGTTCGCACAGTAGGCCGTAACGCCCGGCACCGGGAAACAGGTCTCGACGATAAACGTGTACCGTACGCCTCCCGCCCCGCACGTCGGACACGAGGACAGGTCGAGCACGATCGGCGATGAAACCCCCATGCAACCGCCGTCGTATCGTGCGCTGCACGGCTGCTCGCCGGAAACGATGTGTTGTTTTGATCCCTCCGCCCAATAGCCGGCGAGTCCGGCGACAATGGTCAGCGTGACGATCAGCGTCTGCACGCGTTGGGCGATCGTCGAGCGGTGTGGCATGACTTACCTCCCATGCAAGTGGCGTTGAAGCTACGGTGTCGCACGTGACACAGGGTGGACACGAGACCTCAGGATCGCCGAGCAGATCGTGGCGGCGAGCGTGCACGCCTGGGTGCAGGAGGCGCCGGTGTGAGCAGGGAGACGAGATGGTTCATGGCGTGCAGTCGACTCGCGGAACGCGGCGGCAGACAGGGCCGCCGTATGCCGCCAGTATCTCGATGCGCCGTTGTGCTCGCGTTACACTGCGTGATACCACTTTGTGCGATCGCGCTCGTCGGCACCCACGCCATGTCATGGCGTGTGCACCCTAGTACTCCACCACTGTGGATTCTAGGGGTTCCCTACTCTGGTGGCCGCCACGAGCATGTTCAGTGGTGGAGTACTAGTACCCTGCCCCTGCAGGATCTCTGGCCGTCGCGGCGGTCGTGGCAGCGGGTCTCTTCAAAGCAAAGTGCCTTGCGCTACTGACTGAATCCGTTCCCATCAGCATCCGCAACTCGCCGACGTCAGCCGAATCACGCATCCGAGTGTGTAGAGCGCAATGGGTCACAGTCCCTGACCCATTGGCACCCGCAGCCCCTCCACTCCCGCCGTCTCCACCGCCTCGGCATACCCCGCATCCGCGTGCCGCAGCACCCCGAGCGCCGGATCGTTCGTCAGCACGTTCCGCAGCCGCACCGCCGCCTCGGCCGTCCCATCGGCCACCGTCACCTGCCCGCTGTGCTGGCTGAAGCCGATGCCGACGCCGCCGCCGTGGTGGAAGCTGACCCACGTCGCGCCGCTGGCCACGGCCGTCATCGCGTTCAGCAGCGGCCAGTCGCTGACGGCGTCCGTGCCGTCCAGCATCGCCTCGGTCTCGCGGCGCGGGCTGGCCACCGAGCCGGTGTCGAGGTGGTCGCGGCCGATGACGATGGGCGCACGCAATCGACCATCCGCGACGGCGGCGTTGAACGCGAGGCCCGCCTTGGCGCGCTCACCCTGGCCGAGCCAGCAGATACGCGCCGGCAGTCCCTGGAACGCGATCCGCTCGCGGGCCAGCTTGAGCCAGCGCTGCAGGCCCTCGTCGTCCGGGAAGAGGTCGGCGACGATGGCGTCCGTCGTGTAGATGTCCTCCGGATCGCCGGACAGCGCGACCCAGCGGAACGGGCCACGGCCGCGGCAGAACTGCGGGCGGATGAACGCCGGGACGAAGCCCGGGAAGCTAAACGCATCCGCCACGCCGGCGTCGAACGCACGCTGGCGCAGGTTGTTGCCGTAGTCGAAGACGATGGCTCCCGCGGCCTGGAACCCCAGCATCGCCCGGACGTGCTCCGCCATGCTGGCCATCGACTCGCGCTCGTAGCCGGCAGGGTCATCGCGCCGCAGCGCGTCCGCGTGCTCGACGCTCAGGTGGTGCGGGACGTACATCGACACGTCGTGCGCCGGCGTCTGATCCGTCACGATGTCGATCTTCACGCCCGACCGCAGGATCGTGTGCAGCGCCTCGCACGCGTTGCCGAGCAGGCCGATGGACAGCGCCTGCCCCGCGTCGCGCGCCCGCTGCGCCTGGTCAAGCGCGTCCTCGACATCGGCCGTCCAGACATCCAGGTAGCGCGTCTCGATCCGCCGCTCGATCCGGTGCCGGTCCACCTCGACGACGATCGCCACGCCGTCGTTCATCGTCACCGCCAGCGGCTGCGCACCGCCCATCCCGCCCAGGCCCGCCGTGAGCGTGATCGTCCCCTTGAGCGACCCGCCGAAGTGCTGCCGCCCGCACTCGGCCAGCGTCTCGTACGTCCCCTGGACGATCCCCTGCGTGCCGATATAGATCCACGACCCTGCCGTCATCTGCCCGTACATCATCAGCCCGCGCGCGGCGAGGTCGTCGAAGTGCGCCTGCGTCGCCCAGTGCGGCACCAAGTTCGAGTTCGCGATGAGGACCCGCGGGGCATCCCGGTGCGTCGTCAGGACGCCGACGGGCTTGCCGGACTGGACGAGCAGCGTCTCGTCGTCGCCCAGCCGCTCGAGCTCACGGACGATCGCGTCGAACGCCTCCCACGACCGCGCCGCCTGCCCGCGGCCGCCGTAGACCACGAGGCGGTCCGGGTCCTCGGCCACCTCGGGGTCGAGGTTGTTCATGAGCATGCGCAGCGCGGCTTCCTGGAGCCAGCCGCGGCAGCGGAGGGTGGTGCCGCGGGGGGGCGCGGACGGGGCGGGGGGTGGGACATGGGCGGACTCCCGGTGGGGCGAAGGAATCGCGATGGTAATCCCAATTCCACGCGCGCGCCATCGCGCTGTTCGGCGGCCGTGGGCCGGCCGTCAGTTGGGGCTCGTCGGCCGGACCGTCCGTCAGGCGGCGGCATAAAGACGGACGGCTACTCGGCCGACGCCACCTCGACCCGACCGAGCATCGCCGTGCCGTGGACGATCAGGTCAACCGACGCCTCGCCCCCTGCACCGGTCGCCGCGCCCGCGGCATCTCCTCCGTACGCGCCGTCGTCACCCCGCCCATCCCACGCCTTCCCGAGCACCGGCAACACCCGCAGGTCCACCACCCAGTCGTCCGGAACCGTGAACGCCGCACGGCCGGCGATAACAAGCACGTCCACGACGATCGGCTCCGTCCCCTCGCCGCTTCGCGGAAGTCGAACCGGCAGTCGCCCGCGATCGCGATCACCTCGCCCGTCCGAAGGTGCTGGCCCGTCGTCCGGCGGTGGACCTGCGACAGGAACGCGAACGCACCGACGTGTTCGGCGGCGGTCGTCGGAGCGTCGTAGCCGTCCGCACCGCCGGCCTTCCGTCGCAGCTCGGTGGTGCGATGGAACATCCACGCGCCCAGCAGGATCAGGATCACCGGCCAGGCGTCCCAGAAGGAGTAGGACCACCAGCCGATCGCATTGAACAGCAGCCAGATGCCGGCGACGGCCAGGATGATCCCGGTCGCGCGGCTGTCGGTGCCGGGCTGGAGCCAGACGACGACGCCGAGGAGGATCACCGCCACGGGCCACATCGCCCAGCCCGAGCGGGCGTCCAGCAGGCCGAGGCCGTCGGCGAGGAAGATGGCGCCGCCGAAGAACGCCAGGACGCCGAGGAGGAGCGCGGGGGGGACGAGCGGCTTCGCGTCGGCGGCCATCGTGGCCTCGCGCGCTTCGGCGGCCATCACGAATCCCCCTGCGCCGGCGACGTCGACACCCGCCAGGGCGCACCGTCGCCGCGCCGGCCGTCGACGATCGCCTGGAAGATCAGCGCCAAGCCGACGAGCGTCACGAGCAGCGGCCACGAGTTCAGGAAATCGAACCGCCAGATCCCATAGGCGCTGATCGCCGACCAGATGCCGATCACGAGGACGAAGATGCTCGGCGATCGACCGTCGTACGGGGCAAAGAGGTCGCGAAACCCGTAGCCGATGACGACGATCGTGAGCAGGCGCGCCACGTCCGCCGGCGCCAGGATGAACCCGGCCACGCCGAGCACGATGAGCACCAGGGCGCCGGTCTCGCTGCCGATGCCGCGAAAGCTTGTGGACATGCCCGCCCCCTATTCGTCAGCCGGCGGTTCGGCGACAGCCGGCTCGGCAGCCGGCGGGTTCGGACCGCACAGCACTTCCAACTCGATGATCTTGCGCCGCTGACCGTCATCGTAGGCCCCGCCGATGATCCCGTTGCCCCGCGGACCGGCCTCGAAGCGATGGCCGTCGTTCGAGTTCCCGGTGACGCGCGTGTCGAACTTGAAGAGGCCGCGCATCTTGTCCGTCCGGTAGCCGACCTTGTCCACGTCGAACGCGCGACTGCCCGTGTAGAACACCTCCGGCCGCTCGGCCAGCGGCGAGAGCAGCGCGTAGAGGGTCGGGACCGCCCCGTTGTGCAGGAACGGCGGCGACGCCCAGATGCCGTTCAGCGGGCGTGCGGCGTAGCGCGCCGCCACGATCGCGCCCGGCGAGAGGTAGCCGTTCCAGAAGTCACGGTCGATCTTGCCGTCCTTGAGGAGCCCGTCGATGGGGCTCCCGTCGGCATCTCGGAGAGTCCGCGGCAGCGTGTCGGCGTAGGCCGCCACGCCCTCGGCCGCGATCCGCGCATCGGCCCAGTCGTAGTAGCCTTCGCTGATGGCGATCGTCACCTTCTGCAGCCCGACGCCGGCCGGCATGACCCGCTCGGGGTACTGGCGCTTCTCCACCGGAACGTCGCGCGTCGACTCGGCGCTGAACTTCGGGATCTTGGGCAGGAGGATGTGCTTCGTGTCGACGATGTTGCGGGCGAAGTTCGCCGCTTGCCCGGGGTCGGTGCCGATCGTGCCGAGATCCACGGTCCCAAGGCTCAGGAACCACTCCTGCTGCGGCCACGGCCCGGCCGCCAGGTCCTCGATCATGCCGTCCGCGTTGTTGGAGACCCAGTTGCCCGACCCGCCAGAGTCCGGTCGCGTTCCGTCCTCGCGCAGCGGGGGCAGAAGGTCGGATCGGGGCACCAGCTTGCCCGCCGCGTCGCGCTCGACGAGT
The DNA here is from genome assembly GCA_016703025.1 of Candidatus Avedoeria danica. NCBI lineage: Bacteria > Bacillati > Chloroflexota > Ardenticatenia > Candidatus Epilineales > Candidatus Epilineaceae > Candidatus Avedoeria > Candidatus Avedoeria danica. The sequence goes on along the minus strand of JADJCV010000001.1, from coordinate 200,562 downwards.
TCCGCGATCGGTGGCATGTGGCAATGGGCGCACCGCTGCTCGTAGAGCGCCTTGCCGTCGCGCGCGTCCGGCCATTCGATCGAGCCGAACAACGCCTCCGGCCAGATCGGCGAGCGCAACCCGCTGAAGTAGTCGTCCTGTTCGCCGCGCAACAGGCGCTCGATGGCGAACAGCCCCGGGACGTCGACCGTTGACTGGACCTCGAACAGCCCCTCGTCCCCGGACTCGCCGGGCGCCACCTCCCAGAGCTCGTCCGTCGGCGCAAAGTGGACCTTGGCCCGCACGCCCAGCGCCTCGCCGATGTTGCGCGTCATCGGCTGCTCGATCGAGCCGTTGAACTGGGACCAGTCGAAGTACGGGGCGTCCCACAGCGCCGGGAACTTCACCGGCGCGCTGCCGACGACGAGGTTGTCGTCGATCCCCATCTCCGTGCCGAACGTGATGTTCGCGATGCGGGCCAGCGCGTCGGTGCGGCCGAACCCGCCCGGATAGTCGTCGTACAGCCCCTTGCGGGACGCCGTGATCTGCTCAGCGAACTTCTCCTTGATCCAGACGCCGAGGTCGTCGCGCAACGCGTCCCGCTTGTCGTCGAACGTGACGTCGTAGGCTTCGAGCTCCGCTTTGTAGCGCTCGAACTGCTCCTTGAAGTCCGGGCTGCCCGCTGCGGGCGGCTGCGGCTTGCCGAGGACGCGGTCCGCGAAGCGGGTCATCCGAAACGGCAGTCGCTCCGTCAGCAGCACCGCCATGCCGAGGGCGCTCTGGAAGTTCGTCGGGTCCATCAGGCTCGTGCCGCCGTCGATCCGGATCGCGTTGCCCGCGTGGTGCAGCTCGCCGGTGTGACAGGCGGCGCACGTCAAGCCGGCCGTGTCCCGATCGAGGATGCCCGGCAGCGAGAGCGCCTCTACGTCCAGCAGCGTGCGAGAAAAGCCGACCGGCAGGCCGCAGGTGTAGTCGACGTCGTTCGGATCGGCGCTCGGCGTGCAGTCCTTCGGCAGTTCGGGGCGGCCCGGGACCGGCCGGCCGGGCAGGAAGCCGAACTTCCCGACGTAGTCGTCGTCCAGAAACAGGCCGACCTCGCCGACGAACTTGATCTCCGGCTGCTCGAGCGCCATCAGCCACGGGTAAGGCATGAGGACCGAGCCCTGCGAATCGTGGTAGTACAGCATCCGCTCGTCGGGTGTCCAACTCTGGTCCAGAGCGGTCAGCTGGCGACCGTTGTCCTCGGGCAGCTGGGCCGGCGGCAGCGCACAGCCCCCAAGCGCGAACCCGAGAGCGGCGAGGATGCCGACCGCACCGATCGCCTTAGACGTCGTCTTGGAGGTCGTCTTGGAGGTCGTCTTGAAGAGATCCACGCTCATGCTCCCGCCGCCCCCGTGACCGCTGCCTCAGGCAGGTTCAACTTTTCGCGCACGTCCTTTTCCAGGTCCTTCTTGATCCGCTGCGCCTGCACCACGTGCTCGGTGATCAAGCCGAGCACGAGAACGGCGCCGCCCAGCTGCGGCTGGCCGTGTCGCACGAGCAGCAGCCAGAGGATCCCGGCCCCGCCTTCCACCAGCGTGATGAACAGGGCGTTCGGCGACGGGATGTACTCGCCGATCGGCCGGCGCGCGATCAGCGCGAAGTCCCAGGCGTGTTGCAGTTGCTCACCGATCAACAGGACCGCGAAGGACCACGGCCAGCCATACGCGTCGTAGACGAGCACGAACGTGACCCAGATCGTGATCTCGGTCGCACAGATGAGCAACAGCTTCCCGAGAATGTAGGCCTTCGACGGCGGCTTGACGTCTTCTGCGGCCGTTCCGGCGGCGGCGGCGCCGTACTTGAGCTCCATCTTGTGGCGAAAGTAGTTCGCCCACTTCATGACGGCGACACGCTCGGTGATGAACCCGGCCAGCAGGATGACGCAGGCCAGGACTGCGCTGCTCCGGTCGCCCTTGTCCCAGTAGTGAAGCCAGAAATAGAGCCCGATGAACTCGCCGGCGGTGGCGATGAGGTAGGGGAGCCGGTCCTTGACGAAAGTGTCCGGCGGGACTTTCCCGGTGGGCTGCGGCACGGACAAGGCTTCTGTCACTTGGGATCTCCTGGCGGCGGACGGAGAAGGGCACGGACGTTCAAGGCGATTGACGTTGAATCGCCACCAATCGCGGTGAATCACGTTGACTCACCGGCGGCGGAATCTATACCCTTTCGTGCGCCTGCGCCAGCCACACAATCGTAGAATCGGAGACCGCCGCGCAACCGTTGCGCGCTATGATTGCGGCGGCATTCGCGCCTGCATACCACCTGCATACCAGATGAATGGGCGATTCGCCTGATGTTTCTCTGATCGATGTCCACCTCCCACTGGCACGCCAACCTCACCCCACCCGTCGCCCCGCTGGCCGCACTCCCCGGCCACACCGATGTCCTCGTCATCGGCGCCGGCCTCACCGGCACGTGGCTCGCCCTCGCCCTCGCGGAGTCCGGCCGCCCGCCCCTCGTCCTCGAGCGCACGCACTTGGCCGCCGGCGCCTCGGGCCGCAACGGCGGACTGCTCCTGCCCGGCACGGCCGAGCTCTACCCCGCCCTCGTCGCCCGCCACGGCCCCGCCGCCGCCCGCACGCTCTGGGCGTGGGCCGTCGCCGGCGCCGCCGACGTCGTGGCCACGATCCACCGCTACGGCATCGACTGCGATTGGCGGCCGGAGGGCGCGCTGCACGCGGCGGTGAGCGAGGCGGAGGCGGCGCACCTGCGCCACGGCGCCGCGATGCTCGCCGCCGACGGCTTCCCGGGCGAGTGGCTTGCCGCAAGCGATGTCGCCGCCTGGCTCGACGTCCCGCGCCCGGACGACTTCTTCGGCGCCCTCCACCTCCCCGACGGCGGCGCGTTCCACTCCGGCCGCCTCGTCGCCGGCCTCGTCGCGGCGGCCGCATCGCGCGGCGCGAAGTTTGTCGAGGGCGTAGATGTCCGCGGCATCGAAGGCCATACCCTCCAAGGCTCCGACGACAACCACCGCCCCGGTTCACCGATCACCGTCCACACCGACCGCGGCCCGATCACCGCCGAGGTCGTCATCGTCGCCACGAACGCATGGCTGCCCGAGTTGCTGCCGCACCTGCGCGACGCCGTCGTGCCCGTCCGCGGCCAAGTCCTGTCCTCGTCGCCCCTCCCGACGCGCGCCATCCGCGGCGCCTGGAGCCTGAACGACGGTTACGAGTACCTCCAGCAGCTCTCGGACGGCCGCCTCGTCTTCGGCGGGATGCGCTGGGCCGCCCCGGACCGCGAGGTCGGCTCGCCTCACATCGTCCCAACCGTCAACGACGCGATCCACGCCGGCCTCGACCGCTGGCTGGCCGACCACTTCCCGTCGCTCCCGATCACGGTCGAGCGCCGCTGGGCCGGGCCGATGTGCTGGACGGCCGACCGGCTGCCACTCGTCGGGCCGATCTCGCCGCGTCGCGACCGGGCGGGCAACGACGATGACCACGCCGCGGACCCGATGTCCGCCCGCCTCTGGGTCGCCGGCGCCTACAGCGGGCACGGCGTCCCGGTGGCGCCGGCGGCGGCCCGGCTCGTGGCAGCGGGGTTGACGGGGGGCGGCGGCATCGGCGAGGTGGCGGACCGGGTGGATCCGAGCCGGGCGCTGGAAAGGCCGGTGGGGGTGCGAGCGCCGTAGGCACGCCGCGCCGTAGGCACGCCGATCCAGCCCCACGAATCGGTGCACGGTCAAGCCGCGGGCAGGTCGCGCGGCCAAAGCGGAATCTGGCAGCGCATCCGGCACGCCGCGGCTGAACTTTCTTGACACCTGCAAGGAGTCGTGCGAAATTGCCGGCCCGGCCCGGCCCGGCCCGGTCCGGCCCGGCCAGAGGGCCCTCGGATCAGGCGGGGATACAAATCACGTTCGGTCAACGCGCATGAGGAGCACGCTATGGGAGTGGGTCTGCCGCAGGGGCAAGTGGGGCCGCCGCCCCAGCGTCGGAACAACTTGATTATCGTGCTGCTGCTCTTGCTGCTGCTGCTCGGCGGCGCCGGCGCGGCGTGGTTCGTGCTGCGCGGCGACGGCTCCGGCTCCGGCTGGCGCTGGCCGAGGGCGAGGTCTTCATGGAGCCCGCGGCCGCCGTCGGCCCGGATCCCTTCAGCGCGCAGCCGTTGGCGCCGCCGCCGGATCCCTTGATCGCGCAGCCCGCCATCCAGGCGCCGACGCGCATCGCGGCGCCGCAGCAGGCGGCCATTCAGGCCAGCAGCGGCGCCCAGCCCGGCCTCTACGGCGGCACCCAAAGCGACAAGGCCTGCAACCAGGCGCAGATGATCGCCTTCCTCGGGGCCAACCCCGACAAGGCCGCCGCCTGGGTCGCCGCGCAGAACGCCGACCCGTCGCTGCGCTGGTCCGGGCCGTCCGGGTCCACTGCGCTCACCGTCGCGGACATCCCCGCTTACATCGGCGCCCTCACGCCGCTGGTGCTCATCGCCGACACGCGCGTGACGAACCACGGCTACGTCGCCGCGAAGGCCACGCCGCGCCAGTCGGTCATGCAGAAGGGCTCGGCGGTCCTCGTCGACACCTACGGCGTGCCCCGGGCGCGCTGCTACTGCGGCAACCCGCTCCTCCCGCCCGTGCCCGCCAAGGTACAGGTGACGTACGTCGGGAGCTCCTGGCCCGGCTTCGACCCCGGTGCCGTGGGCGTCGTGAGCCCGGCGCCGCAGCCGGTCAAGCAGTTCGAGGTCCGCATGCCCGACGGCACTCTGAAGACGATCACCGTGGGCGCGCCCGCGCCCGCGGCTTCCCCCGTCGCCGGCGCGACCGGCACCAGCTCCTCGCCGACCGCCGCCCAGCCGACCCTGGCGACCACCGCCATCGCGACCACCACCGCGCTGGTGCCTGCCACGGCCACCGTGTTGGTGCCTGCAACGGCAACCGTGTTGGTGCCCGCAACGGCGACCGTGTTGGTGCCCGCAACGGCGACGGTGCCGGCCGCGTCGGCGGCGCCCACCTCCGCGCCAGTGCCCGCAACGGCGACGCCCTGTACGGGCACCGCCAACACCGGTGGCGCTACGACCACCATCCAGTTCGTCAACAACCGGAGCGAGCCGGTTGAGTTGTACTACATCTCAGATGCTGCCTCCGGCTGCCGCGAAGACCTTGCGGGCTATACGCTGCAGCCCGGCGACGTGGACTCCGGCACCGTCAACCCCGGGGACCTCTTCCGCGCGAAGACCCTCGCGGGGGTGACCGTGGCCGAGTATCGCGTGCCCGACGGAGGCGGCACGTTCGACATCCGCTGAGCGCTCGCTCGATCGCTTGGCAGCGGGTTGGAGGAGACACGACTTCGGTCCCAACGCGGAGGAGATACGCGACGCATGGATTCGACCCAGACGCCCAACCCGGGCCAGCCTTCCGGCCCGCCGCCCGGCTCGTGGGGCCCACCACCGCGCCAGTCCAGCAATTGGCCTGTGGTGCTGCTGGCCGGCATCTTGATGCTGGTTCTCGGCGGCGGCGGCATGTGGTTCTTCCTTCAGCGCGGCGGCAGCGATGTGCCGGCGGCGGCACCGGAAGCGGCCGCGCCGGCCGTCGCGCCGACCCAGGCCGCGCCGGCGGCGGCCACCGCGCCGACGGGCTACCAGGGACAGCTCGTGATGGACCCGCTCCGGCGAATCTCCATGGCCGCTCCGCCCGCGGGCTGGCAGTTCGAGAGCGATCACGGGGCGAATGGGTCCTTCGCATTCGAGCTCTTGCGGCTTGCGCCGGACCTCGCCGTCGGCAAGCAGGAAGGAACCTCTGCCCAAGCCTACTTCGTCGCGGGTCAGTACTGGCCGACCAAGAGCGGAGGAGCGCTGGATCTGCCGGCGATCTGGGACAGCCTCAAGCCAACGGACTGCGCGACGGTCGAGAGCCCAGAACCGCACAGCCATCCGCGTCATGGCTCGGGCCAGGTCCGCCGCAGCTCCGGTTGCGGCGTGGCGAGCATCGAGCGCCGGGAGTACATCTTCCCGCAAGCTGCGGGGACGGCCGTCTACCACATCGCGGAAATCACCAGCGAAGCGGATCGCGCGTACTCCGCCACGGTGCTGGACACGCTCGAGGTCAAGCCTCCCCCGCCGTTCCCGGCGGCCGTCACGGATTGCTCGCCGGATACCGGCTCGACCACGCTCCCGTTCGTCTTGGTCAACCAAACGGCGGCACCGGTTCTGGTGTACTGGGTGGGCTATGACTGCGCGCTCGAGCTGTACGGCATCGTCGAAGCCGGCGAGACGTTGGACGACTGGACCGCGTACGTCCAGCACCGCTGGCTGGCGACCTCGTTCGATGGGGCGACCCTCGCCACGCATGTGATTCCCGCCGGAGGCGGCACCTGGACCATCGGCCCGTAAGGAACGTAGCGCCGGAACCCGCCCGGCGCTACGTCGAGGACGTGGCGGACACCACCAGCCGGAGCCCGAGGTGGTTGCGGCGGACATGAAACTCCGCCACGACACAGCGCGACGTTTCGCAGTCGACCAAGCCAATGTTCCACGCACCGGCGCCGTCGGCCAGCGCGACCGGTCAACCCCTGCTACAATCCCCCCGCAGCCCCACACGCTGCCCCCTGCCGGTCCCGCGCAGCCCGGATGCGCGCGGGGAGCGGGCTCGCCCGCCCAGGGGAAGCCGGTGCAAGTCCGGCGCTGACGCGCAACGGTAACCGCACGACCGACGACGACATCGAAACGGTCCGCGGAAGCCCGATCGCCTACCGGCAGAGGTTCCGTCCGATGGTGGGCCCCCGCGCTCGGGGCACCGGACGTGACCGCGCCCCACGCGCTCGCGCCCCTCCCGACGCCGCCCGCCCCGTCGCGTCAAACGGAGGGACCTGTGCACGTACCTCGCCGCCGCCATCCGATCCCGCAATCGATCCCGCGACGGTTCCTGCGATCGGGCCTGCGATCGGGCCTGCGACCCATCTTGCGGCCGATCGTCGTTGCCGCGACGCTCCTGTCGCTCGTGGGCATCGGACTGGGCGCGGGCGCCCCGTCGATGCTCGCCCAACCCGCCCCGTTCTTCCTCGGCACCGCCGACGTCATCGTCGACTTCGACGACGGCCGCGTCGCCGTCCACCGGATCGCGTTCGCCGAGGGTCCGACCGGCGAGGTGCTGCTGCGGAGCGCGGGCGTCGACGCCCAGCTCAGCGGCGGCGCCGTCTGCCGCATCGGCGGCGTCGGCTGCCCGCTGTCCAACTGCTTCTGCGGCCCGTACTGGGCGTACCACTGGCGCGCCGACGACGGCACGTGGGCCTACGCCGCCACCGGCGCGCCCGCGCGCACCTTGAAGGCCGGCGACGTCGACGCCTGGGTTTGGCGCGGCGCCCGCGCGCCCATCACGGCCACGGCGCAGCAGCGTACGGTCTGGCTCGGCGCCCGCTGGCTGGGCGATCAGCAGCTCCCCAACGGCGATTATCCGTCGCCCGGCCTGGCCGTGGAGGCGATTCTGGCGGCGCGGGCAGCGGGGGCGGATCCGGCGCTTTGGGTGAAGGGCGGGCGCAGCGTCGTGGACTACCTCGTCGACAACCTGTACGACTACAGCCGGCCCAGCGCCGCGCAGGCCGGCAAGGGCTTGGTGGGCATCGCCGCCGCCGGCCTCGAGACGGACGAGTTGGGCGGCTTTCATCCCGGCGCGAACCTGTCGCAGTTCTACGATCCGGCGACCGGCCGGTACGGCCTCTCGACGTGGGAGCAGGCCTGGGCGATGCTCGGCCTCGTCGCCGCCAACGGTCCGCACGGCCAGGCATCGCCGCTCGCGCGCCAGGCGCTCATCGGCGGCGCCGCCCCGACCGGCGGCTGGAGCTCCATGCTCGGCGAAGCCGAAGCGGAAACGGACGCGACCGGCCTGGCGATCCAGGCGCTCGTCGCCGCCGGCGAGCCGGTGACGTCCACGGCCATCGTGCGGGCCCTCGCCTACCTCGACACGGCCCAGCGCGCCGACGGCGGCTTCGGGCACGACGGCCACCACGAGACGACGAACGCGAACAGCACGGCCTACGCGCTGCAGGCGTTGTACGCCGCCGGCGAGGCGCCGACCGACGCGCGCTGGACGTCGACCGAAGGACACACGGCCGTCGACTACTTGATGGGCCTCCAGCGTCCCGACGGCGCCATCGAGTTCGACGCCGCGGCCGCCGGCAACGTCCTCATCGCCACCGGCCAGGCGATCCCGGCGCTCGGTGGTCGTTCGCTGGCGATCGCCGGCCGCGGTGTCGCCGCCGATCGTGCGCTTGACTGGCTGAACACTGCCCGCAGCGACGACGGCGCCTTTGCCGCCGGCGCCGCGAACCCGGGTGCGACGATCGACGCCGCCCTCGCCGCCATGGCCCACGGCGGTTGGCGCGACGGGCCGGCAGGCAGCGATGCCCGGACGGTCACCGACTACCTCGCGTCCGTCGCCGCCGACTACGGCGCCCGCGGCCCGAGCGCCGCCGGCAAGCTGCTCGCCGGCATCGCCGCCCTCGGCGCCGACCCGCGCGCCTTCGGCGGAATCGACGTCGTCGCCGTGCTCACCGCGCACCTCGACCCTGCGACCGGCGCCTTCGGCGACGGCAGCCCGTGGAACCAGGCGTGGGCGATCCTCGGCCTGTCCGCCATCGACGCCGCCGTGCCGGCCAAGGCCGTCGACGCGCTGCGCGCCGCCGCCTCGCCCGCCGGCGGCTGGGGATTCGAGTCCAAGGCCGCCACGCCCGACGCCGACTCGACCGGCCTGGCGCTCCAGGCGCTCGGCGCGGTCGGCCTGAACGCCGACGACCACGTCGTCGCAGACGGCATCGCCTTCCTCCGGAACACCCAAAACGCCACCGGCGGCTGGCCGGGCTACGGCCCGCCCGACGGCCTGAGCATCGACAGCACGTCGGCGGCGGTGCTCGGCCTCGTCGCCGTCGGCCAGTTTGTCGACCGCACCGCGTGGTACCACCCCAGCGCCGCCCACCCGCTCGGCCTCGGCCCGCTCGACGCCCTCGCCGCCCAGCCCTCGCCGTCCGGCGCCTTCCCCGGCTTCAGCGGTCCTGACGATGTCGCGGCCTCCGCCGCCGCACTGCGCGCCCTCGTCGCGCGCGTCGGGCCGCCACGGGCGCATGGGTCGATCCATCTGCCGTACGCCAGCTTGCCGCGGCGGTGAATGTGCCCGCCGACGGGGGAGCGACGGCCGGCGACAAGGGCGCACAGCCGTGCGCCCTTGTCCGCGCATCGTGTGGAAACGACGTGATCAGATGGCGGTGGATCCGCATTGTCCTGGTCGTTGGTCTCGTTGTCGGCGTCGCGCTCGACCCGCCCCCCACCACCGCCCAGCCCCCGAACCGCGCCGGCCTCGTCATCCAGCTCGGCGACGGCTCCGTCCGCACGTACTGCATCGCCTTCCCGGAGCCGACCATCACGGGCGACGCGCTCCTCCGCCGCTCCGGCCTCGAGGTGCGCGCCGACGTCAGCGCGCTCGGGACGACGGTCTGCCGGATCGACGAGACCGGCTGCGACCACCCGCGCGAGGCGTGCTGGTGCCGCTGCCGGACGCTCGGTGCCGGCTGCACGTACTGGGGCTACAACACGCTGGAGGACGATCGATGGTCCTTCAGCGTCCTCGGCGCCGCCGCCCGCGTCGTCCGCGACGGCGATGTCGACGGCTGGGCGTGGGGCCAGGGCGCGATCGTGGCCGGCGCGGCGCCGCCGGTGATGACGTTCGACGAGCTTTGTGCGTCGCCGCCCGCATCGCCGTCGATCCACCCGCCCGCCCTCGACCCCACCGCCAACCCCCCGGCCGGGGCACGGCGCGGCCGTGCCCTTCCCTCGCCAACCGGCAGCGCACCAACCCACAACATCGCACCCGCCGCCTCGAAGCCCGCCGATTCGTTCCCAACCGATGCCTCACCGAACGGCCCCGCGCCCGCTGCCGCCCGACCTCCGGCCGTCCCGCCCTCCGGCCTCGCCCCCACCGATCCCGCGCCACCGGACACCGCGCCGCGCCACAGCGCGCCCCGCGATCACGCGCCCATCAACGAGCGGCCCGCCCGCCGCCCGGCCCGGGGCATCGGACCCACCGCGCCGGCCGGCACGACGCAGCCGCCTGCCGCGCCCGCACGGACCGACGGGCGGGCCGCGGACCGCGTCGCGCTGGCGGCATATGTCGGCCTCGTCGTCGCCTTGGCCGCCACCGGACTGTGGCTGCGACGCGCGCGCTGAGCCGGGGCGCGCTGACGTCGTGCGATCCGAACGCACCGTGACCCGCCGCCTCACCGCCCTCACGATCGCGCTCGCCAGCCTCGTCGGCTGCGGTGTGCTGACGGCACCGTTGTGGCCTGGCAGCGGGGCGGTCGCGGCGCGAGCGGCCGGGGCGCCGGTGCTGTTGGGCGGCATCGTCCTGCTCTGCTTTGCCGCCGCCGCACTCGAGGCCAGCGTCGGGCTCGGGCCGAAGGCGGTGGCGATGCTCGGGGCGCTCGTGGCGTTCAACAGCGTGCTGCGGTTTGTCGAGGTCATCGTACCGGGACCGGGCGAGTTCTCGCCGATCTTCGCGCTCGTGATCCTGGCCGGCTTCGCGTACGGCGCCCGGTTCGGCTTCCTGACGGGCGCGCTGACACTCATCGTCTCGGCCCTGATCACCGGCGGCGTCGGGCCGTGGCTGCCGTATCAGATGCTCGCCGCCGGCTGGGTCGGCCTGAGCGCCGGCTGGCTGCCGGGCGCCGGCGGCGGCCGCGTGGCGCCGCGGTCCACGGTGTGGGCGCTCGCCGTCTTCGGCGCGCTGTGGGGGATCGGCTACGGCGTGATCCTGACGCTCTGGGACTGGCAGTTCCGCGAGATCGGCGCCGCCGGCCCTCCGGCCGACGCCTGGCGCCGCTTCGTCGTGTTCTACCTCGCCACCTCGCTCCCGTTCGACGCCTTCCGCGCGGCCGGCAACGCCGCCCTCGTCATCCTCGCCGGCGGACCGACGCTGACGTTGCTGGGCCGTCTCGGGCGGCCGTTCGTGGACGTGGATTTCGACCGGCCGCACCGCGACCGCGGTGGATCGTCGCGGGGCGGGGGCAAGGGCGCACAGCCGTGCGCATCCACCTTCGATCATCGCGCGGACATCGATCATCGTGCCGGCGGGGGGCCAGGTGGTGCCGTCCGTGCAGCCCACCACCACCCCCACGCCTGGCTCGCCTGGCTCGTCGCCACGCTGGCGATCGGCTCCGTGACGCGCAACCCGCTCGTGCTCGTCCTCGTTTGGCTGGCGATCGGCGTCGTGCGGGGCGCGGTGATGCGGGGTGCGGCGATGCGGGGCGGCGGGGGCAAGGCGTGGCCGGTCGGGCGATGGGCGCCGTGGATCGTCGGGAGCACGGCGGTCTACAACGCGCTGATGGCACACAGCGGCGACACCGTGCTGGCGCGCATGCCCGCTTCGTGGCCGCTCGTCGGCGGGGCGATCACGCTCGAGGCCGTTGTCCAGGGCGTCGCGAACGGGTTGGCCCTGATCGTCCTGATGGCCGCCTTCGCCGCTTTCGAGGCCGCGCTGCCGACGCGGGCGATGCTCATGCTCGTTCCGCGCGCCTTCGGTTCGCTGGCGATCGCCGTCGCCGTGTCACTGACCGGCGTGCCGTCCGTGCGGCGGCAGCTGGCCGAGGTGCGCGAGGCGCTGGCGCTCCACGGTCAGACGGCCGGCTTGCGTGGCTTCGTCGCCGCGGCCGGACCGACGCTGGCGGGCGGGCTCGAGCGGGCGGTGCGCTTGGCCGAATCCCTCACGACGCGCGGGCTCGTCGCGGCCACACCGCCCCCAACTGCTGCCCGGGCGGCCATCGGCGGCGGCTTGGCGTTGCTGGCGCTTGGCGGCACCGGACTGGCGGCAGCACCCGGCGTGCTCTGGGCGGCGACGGCCATCGCGGGCGCCGCCGCCGTCACGATCGGCCTGCATGCGGCCGGGCGGGCGCACCATCGGACGGCGTGGCGACCGGTGCCGTGGCGGGCCGGCGACACGGCGCTCGTCGCGGCCGGCGCGGCCGTCCTCGGCCTGGCGATCTGGCCGGCAGCGCGCGCCACGCTGGCCTACTCGCCCTACCCGCGCGTCGGCTGGCCGCCCCTCGACCTCGCCGTCGTCTCCGGCTGCGCGCTGTTGGCGCTGCCGGCGTGGCGGTTGGTGCGGGGGTCGGATCGCATGGCCGACCGAGCACCGGCCGGGACGGCCGAGACAGACGGGCCTGTTGCGCCGTCACCGCCGGCCGCGATCCTGTGCGACGCGTTCGGCGTTCGATTCGCGCCCGAGGCGGTCCGCGATGCCGGACCGCCGGCCCTCTCCCCGCTCGACGCCTCGTTCGCCGGCGGGATCACGCTCGTCGCCGGCCCGAGCGGCGCCGGCAAGTCGACGCTGCTGCGGGCGATGTGCGGCCTCGTGCCGCACTTCACGGGCGGGCGCGTCACCGGCCGCCTGCGTGTCGGCGACCGCGATCCGGTGGCCCTCGGGCCGGTGGCGATGGGCGGCACGGTCGGCTTCGTCAGCGACACGCCCGAGGGCGCGTTCGCCCTCGACGAGGTGGCCGACGAGGTCGCGTTCGCCCTCGAGCAGCAGGGCTGGCCGACCGACCGCATCGCTGCCGCCGTCGGCGGCGCGCTGCACGCCGCCACCGTCGGGCCGCTGGCCGATCGGGCGATCGACACGCTTTCGGGCGGCGAGGCGCAGCGGGTGGCGATCGCGACGGCGCTGGCCCGATCGCCCGCCGTCCTCATCCTGGACGAGCCGACGTCCCAGCTGGACGACGGGCACGCGGCAGCCGTGCTGGCGGTGGTCCGCGCGCTGGCCGATGCGGGCGTGACCGTCGTGCTGTCCGAGCACCGCCTCGAGCGCGTCGCGCCGCTGGCCGATCGGATGTTGTGGCTGCCCGGGGGCGGCGCGGCCGGGATCGTCGGACCGCCGGCCGAGGTGCTGGCGGGGCTGGCGCTGCCGACGCCGGCGACGCGGCCGACGCGGGCCGATCGGCCCGGCGCCGCACGGGGCGGGACGGCGGACGATGCACGTCGCGACGATGTCGGTGCGGATCGCGCTCCGATGCCGGCGCTGGCCTTCGACGGCGTCGCCTTCGCTTACGGCGAAGAGCCGTTGTTCGCCGACGTCACACTGTCCGTCGCGCCGGGCGAGCTCGTGGTGCTCATGGCGCCGAGCGGCGCCGGCAAGACGACGCTCCTGCGGCTGGCGGCGGGGCTCCGTCGTCCGACCGCCGGCCGGATTCGGGTCGCCGGACGCGATGTCGCAGGCGAGCCGCCGCACGTTGTCGCGCGGCGCCTGGCCTACGTGCCGCAGGCGGCGGGGCAGCTGCTCGTCGGCAACACCGTCGGTGCGGCGATCGGGCACGCGACGGCGGTGTGGGCCGGCGGATCGGCGACGGCTGCGACCGATGACTTCTTGGACCGGCTGGCTGTCGGTCATCTCACCGCGCGGCATCCGCTCGATCTGAGCGCCGGCGAGCGCCAGCGGATCGCGCTCGCGCTCGCCCTCGCCCCTGGCCGCCCGGCCGCGGCGCTGGACGAGCCGACGCGCGGCCTGGATGCGTGGGCGTTGGTGCGGCTCGTCGATGTGCTGCAGGGATGCCGTTCGGCGGGCGTCGGCGTGCTCGTCGCGACGCACGATCGGCGGATCGTGGGGGCGGCGGATCGGGTGGTGGGGGTGGGGTGGGCGGGCGTGGGTGGGTGAAGGAAGGCGAAGGGGTCGGCGGGGCCGACGACCTGCGGGCGACGCGTTCGCGTCGGCCCTACGGGGCGGTGTCGGCGGGGGGGACTTCGTCCTTGTCCGGGGTCGGCACGATGAGGTCGCTGGTCAGGGCTTCGTCCAGCTCGGCCAAGGACGCGTAGCCGGCGGAGAGAACGGCTTGGCGGACGAGGCCGAGCGCCTCGCCGCGGAGGTGGGGAGCCAGCTGGCCGAAGTTCTGGTAGAGGCGATGGCGACCGCTGGAAGACATGAGGGTCTTGACGGCCAACTGCTTGCGGCGCGCGTTGATCTCGACGGAGACGACGCTTTCGTGACTGGCCATTGCGGCTTTGTATCCTCTGGTGGGGTTGGGAGCACGTGTTGTCGCGGGAAGCGCACTGCTTCGGGAATCGCGCGTTGCCGCGCAGCGCACGGTGTCGGGCAGCGTGGCGTGCCTAGCATCACACTGTGCCCGGCATCACACTGTGCCTGGCATCACACTGTGCCCGGCATCGCACGGCGACAGGCATTGTACCCGCAAAAGCACGCGACGGGCGGGAAGCAGAGCCTCCCGCCCGTCGCGTCTGTGGCAGGGCTACCCCAGGCGGGTCCTGGGTGTGTCAGTTGTGGAACGTCACTCGGTGGCAGCCGTCACCGGCGCCGGCACGGCGCCGGACGGGAGCTGGACCGGGCCGATCGAAGGACCGCCGACGCCGAAGCCGTCGGTGCCGGGTGCGCTCCGCCCGGCGGCGCCGCGCAGCTCGAACCCGCCGAGCGGCAACGGGGGCGGCGGCGGGGCGGGCACGGTCGGGGTCGGGGGCGTGATGCTGCCCCCGCTGCTGCCGGCGGTGTAGCGCAGGATCTCGAACTCCCGCAGGGCAACCGTCGTCGCCGGTCCGGCGGTGGCCGAGAGGAGGAGGTAGCGGGTGTTGAACGCCCGCAGGTCGATCGTCTCGTCGCCGCCCGTCGCGTTGCGGCGCTCGTACAGGCCGGCCCAGGTGGAGCCGTTCCAGGCGTAGAGAATGTATGCGGAGGCGTGCTTGCCGGCCGCCCAGCGCAGGATCACGCGGTTGATCGTCGTCGTCGTGCCGAGGTCGACGTAGATCCAGCCCGGCAGGCGGGCCGTTTCGAACTGCGTGTTCACGTCGCCGTCCACGGCGCTGGCCGCCGGGAAGCCGGGCGTCTCGTGCTCGGCCGATACCGTCTTGCCGCGCGCCACGTTCTCCCATGTCGGGCCGCTGCCACCGGCCGTCGCGCCCGGACCCTTGAAGATCCAGTCGCGCAGCTCGTAATGGCCGCCGGACAGGTACGGGTTCGCGAGGTAGAGCATGAAGTACCGGCCGCGAACGGAACCGCCGCCGCGGATCGTCCAGGTGTCGTTGCCCGTGCCGTAGTTCGTTGACCCCATCTGGCGCCAGGCATTCGCGCTGGCGATCCACTGGTAAAGCGAGTAGCCGCGGGCATGCCGCTGCGGGCCCCAGAGCGTCTGGATGCTGGCAACATCCGTGTCGGCGCCGAGGTCGACGTAGATCCACTGGATGTTCTGGGAGCGATAGAACGGATCGCTGCCCGGCTGGCTGGACCAAGGTGTGTTCGGATCCGCGTCGACGGCGTTCTCCGGCGGGAAGCCGGGCTGGGACGACGAGGCGACGATCGTCCGGCCGAACGCCAGGTTGTCGCTCCCGCTCGCGCCGCCAACGGGCGTCGCGGTCGGCACGCCGGGCAGCGGCGTGGCCGTTGGCGGCGGCACGGCGGTTGCGGTGGCCGTCGCCTGCCCGGGGACCGTCGTGCCGTTGGGACACGGGTTCGTCTGGTTCTGGATGCTGACGACGTTCAGATACGTTCCGCCGGTGCACGCCACCCGAGTCCCCGAGACCTCGACCCACTGGCCGTAGAAGGCCGCGAACGACCCGGACCCGCCCGGACCCTTGAGCTGTTCGACGACCGCGCCGGTGCAGTCCAACAGCACGGCGTCCGGGAAGCAGACACCGACGCCGGTCGTGACGATGCCGGTGGCCTGGACGGCCTGCTGCATCGGGGCGGCCATCGGCGCATTGGCCGGCGCGGCGCCGGCGGGCGGCATGGGTGCCAGTGTTGCCAGGACCAGCCCGGCTGTTGCGGCAACGGCCGCCACGAACGATACGGAATGGATGAAACGGTTGAATCGGGACACGTCGCTCTCCTCTCCCCTTCAATAGGGCCATTCGGCCCACAATGAACGCACGGCCGATACGGCCGAGTGCGTGGGGCCGATAACGACGACCGCCGGCCTGCGTTATGCAGGCCGGCGGTCAGTTTCCGGACGAATGTCGGTCGAGCGGTCAGCCGCCCAAGGGCACCAGCTTCAGGCCGATCGGCAGGAAGATCTTGTGGCCGGTCGTCGGCGTCGTCGCGGTCGGCGTCGTCGGCGTCGGGACGGGCGTCGTGGGCGAGGGCGTCGTCGGCACGGCCGTCGGGACGCCGGACGGATCGAGCGCGCCGGCGGCGATTCGGCCGATGGTGTCCGGGCTCTGGCTGGCCCGCCCCGTGGCCGGCCCGTCGATGTCATAGGTCACGAGCACGTCGCCGCTCGGCTCGAACGCCATCGCCGTGACGGACGAAACGCTCTTCACGACCGGCATGGTCTGCACCGCCCCGCCCGTCGCGGACAGCTCGGGGACGTACGAGATTCGCCGCGCGCCGAGTTCGGCGACGTACAGCCGGCCGGCCGGGCTGTAGGCGAGCGCCGTCGGCCGATCGAGGCCGGCGACGAGCTCGTTCGTCTCGTTCTCGTCCATGACGTCCCCGTCCTTGTTCACGTCCGTCAGCCGCAGGATGCGGCCGGACGGCGCCTGGAAGCCGCCGAGGAGCGAGACGTAGGCGGTGAACGGGTCGACGGGCGAGAAGGCGAGGTCGGTCGGGATCGCCTGCTGGGCGCCGTCCTCGTACGGTTCGAGAACCGCCCAGGTCGAGAGCGCGCCGGTCGTCGGGTCCAGCTTGAGGATGTCGTTCGCGCCGGCATCGATGACGAACACGGCGTCGCCGGCGGGGCTCGGGACGAGGCGCCACGGGTTGGAATCGATGCCGCCCTGCGTCGGGTCGGCACCGTCCGGGTTGTTGGCGGTCTCGTAGGCCAGCGTGTCCGCCAGCACGGTCGGGGTGCCAAGGATCAGCCCGACCTTCAGGATCTTGGCCGCCTCGGCCGGGCGGAGCTGCCCTGGGCCGCCGGACTGGGCGATCAGCAGGTTGAGCGATGTCGGCGGCGTGTTCGGATCGAGCGGCCACGGGATCGCGTGGTTCGCGCCGACGATCCCGGCGCCCGGGTCGATGGCATTCGTCATGTTGTCCGTGATCGCCAACTGCAGCGCCGGGTTGTCGAGCCCGAGCACCTGGACGCGACCGTCGCCGTTGCCGGGCGTGAACTCGCCGGGCTTCGGCGAGCCGGTGCCGCCCTCGCTGACGATGAGCACGTCCTGCTCGACGCCCTGGAAGTTCACGCTCTGGAACCACAGGCCGTGCGGGTTCTTCAGGTCGCGGATGACGGGCGTCACCGCGCTCGTCGACGGCTCGGTCGGGACCGGCGTCGTCGGCACGGCGGTCGTCGGCGACGGCGCAGGCTCCGTCGGCACGTCGCCCGCCACGACGAGCGTGCCCTCCATGCCGTTCGCGCGGTGCATCCCGACGGAGCAGTAGTAGACGTACGAGCCCGGCGTCGCCGGTGCGTCGAAGACGAGATCCTCCGTACCGGGGGCCTGGAACCGGCTCGTCTGCAGCTTGCGGCCGCCGTCGAGTTCGAAAACGATGTCGTGGAAGCCCATGTCGTTCTTGAACTCGATCGTCACCGGTTCGGACGGCTGGACGGTCACGCTGTTCGGGTCGAACTTGAAGTTCGTGCCGGTGATCGTCACTTTGCGGCGCTCGGGCGGCGCGGCGACGACGAGCGTGCCCTCCATGCCGTTCGCGCGGTGCATGCCGACCGTGCAGTAGTAGGCGTAGGTGCCCGGCGCCACGGGCGCGTCGAACTTCACGCTCTCCGTCGCGCCGGTCTGGATGCGCGCCGACTTCGCCTGCCGCCCGCCGTCCAGGTCGAAGACGATGTCGTGCGTGCCCTGCACGTTCTTGAACTGGACGTCGAGCGCCTCGCCCGGCGTCGCGGCGATCTCACTCGGCACGTACTTGTAGTTCGATCCCTCGACCGGCACGACGCGCGCCGCCTGGCCGGGGCTGCCGACGATGAGCGTGCCGGTCATGCCGAGCTGGCGGTGGTTGCCGACGTCGCAGTAGTAGTCGTACAGGCCGGGCTCCGCCGGCACGTTGAACTTGAGCTTGTGCGACACGCCGAGGGTGGCCGGCTCGGTCCCGACCGTGTTGCCGCCGCCCAAGTCGAAGCGGATCGAGTGGGCGCTCGTGAAGCCGACGCCGACGAAGGTGATGTCCAACTCCTCACCGGGATCCGCCGTGATCTCGGTCTTGTCGAACGTGTTGTCGCTGCCGGCGATCGTGATCGCGCGCTGCGGCGCCGCAAGCGCGATCGCGCCGCCGACGAGGGCGGTAGACAGGGCGAGTGCGACGGCGCCCAATCGGGTCATGCCATGCATGCAGAGGTCCTTTCATGTCGAAACAGGGCGCATTCGAATAACGGGATTCGCTGCGGTTGGGCGGGGTCGGAAGCCAGAGGATGCACGTTTGTGGTCGTTCCGACAAGCGATAATGCCCTCAAACCCGCGCCACCCGCGCCAGGATCTGGCTGACGACCTCGTAGTTGATCGTCCCGAGCCACCCCGCCACCGTCTCGGCCGAGATCGCCTCCCGACCCTGGCGACCGATGAGGACGACCTCGTCGCCCGGCCGCACGCCCGGGATGTCCGTCACGTCGATCGCCGCCTGGTCCATCGAGACTCGGCCGACGATCGGGGCCGGCGCCTCGCGGACGAGGACGTGCTGCCAGCGCGCCGGGCCGCGGCGGAAGCCGTCGGCGTAGCCGACCGGGATCGTGGCGACGCGCGACGGGCGGGCGGCCGACCACGTCCGCCCGTAGCCGACGGTTTCGCCCACGTCGAGGTCGTGGACCTGCGCGACCTGTGTCTTCCAGCGCAGCGCCGGCCGGAGCACCGGATCGCCGACCTCACTCGACGGCGTCAGGCCGTAGAGGGCGATGCCGGGTCGGACGAGGTCGAACGCCGCATCCGGGCGGCTCAGGACGGCGGCGCTGTTGGCGGCATGCACGACGGGCGGACGCAGCTCGGCGGCCTCGAGGTCGGCGACGACGGCGCGGAAGGCGGCGAGCTGCGCATCCGTGGCGGCGTGCGATGGCGGCGCGGCCTCATCGGCCACGGCCAGGTGGGTGAATAGGCCGACGACGACGACGTGCGACAGGCCGCGGAGGTCGCGCACGAAGCCGAGCACGTCGGCGGGCGCCAAGCCGAGCCGGTGGAGCCCGGTGTCGACCTTCACGTGAACCGCCACGACGCGGTCGAGGTCGCGGCCGGCGTCGTCGAGCGCGCGGGCCGTGTCGCGGTCGTAGACGGCGAGTTCGACGTCAACCGCTGCGGCGTCGCGGGCCTGCCAGGCGGGCGTCCAGCCCAGCACGAGGACGGGCGCGTCGATTCCCTCGCGCCGGAGCGCCGCCGCTTCGGCCAGGCAGGCGACGCCGAGGCTGTCCGCGCCATTGTGGAGCACGGTGCGCGCGATGCGGACGGCGCCGTGGCCGTAAGCGTCGGCCTTGATGACGGCCATCAGCCGCGCGCCGCCGGCCAGCTCCTTGAGCCGACGCGTATTGTCGGCGACGGCTCCGAGGTCGATCTCCAGCCACGTGGGTCGGTCCGGGCGGAGGACGACGATCTGGCGCCAGGCGGCATCCTGGCGGACAAGGACATCGACGGCGCGCTCGGGGTCGGCCATCAGCCCGGTGGTGACGTGCTCCATGCGCGCGACGGCGCTGCCCTTGACGAGGACGACGGTGTCGGCGTCGAGGAGCGGTTCGACCACCGCGATGGCGTCCTGGGCGCGGTACGTGACGGTGACCCGGTCGCCCGCCAGCCCGGCCGCCCGCGCCCCGGCGGCGATCCCCTCGGCCTCGGTGCCGCGCGTGACGAGGCGGTCGACGACGCGCGCGGCGTGCGCGCCGACGTCGCGATGGGCCTCCGCCGAGGCGTCGCCCAGCTCGGCCATGTCACCGAGGACGGCGACTCGCCGGCCGGCGGGCAGCGCGGCCAGCACGTCGAGCGCGGCAGCGACGGCGGCCGGGCTGGCGTTGTAGCTGTCGTCGAGGATGGTGCTGCCGGCGCGGCCGGGGAGCGGGTTCAGCCGGCCTTTCTGCGGCGGCAGCGTCGCCAGCCGCGCCACGACCTCGTCGACGGTCAGCCCGAAGCGGCGGCCGACGGCCACGCCCATGAGGGCGGCGGTGACGAAGTGGGCGCCGAGCCACGGGATGCGGGCAGGGATCGTCACGCCGTCGCCCACCTCGCGCACGACGATGTCGAACGCCGTGCCGTCGCGCGCGAGGCGGAGGTGGGTGGCCGAGACGTCGGCCGCCGGATCGCCCGCGCTGCTGACCGTGGTCACGGACGCGCGCGTCCGATCCCGCATGCGGGCCACGCGCGGGTCGTCGGCGTTCAGGATGGCCAGGCCATCGACGGGCAGCGCCTCGACGAGCATGCCCTTCTCGCGCTCGATGCCGTCGAGGTCGCCCAGGGCGTGCAGGTGCGCGGGGGCGACGCGGGTGACGAGGGCGACGGTCGGCGGGGCGATCGCGGTGAGCTCGGCGATCTCGCCGAAGCGGTCCGTCGCCATCTCGAGGACGAGGGCATCGGGGGCGCCGGCTCGGTCGTCGATCTCACCGAGGGCGATCGGGAGACCGAACATGTCGTTGAAGTTGCCCGGGTTGCGGAAGACGTAGAGGCGCCCGCCGAGGACGTGGGCGACGAGGTCCTTGGCCGACGTCTTCCCGACGCTGCCGGTGATCCCGACGACCGGCGAGCCGAGGTCCCGAACGCGCCGCGCCGCCCAGCGCTGCAGGGCCACCCGTGTGTCCGGCACGACGACGCACGTCGCGCCCCAAGATGCGACGTCGACCGGCCGTTGGCACAGGACGCCGGTCGCACCGCCGCGCAGGGCGCTCGCGATGTGGTCGTGGCCGTCGGCCTTGGCCGTCTGGACGGCGACGAACAGCTGACCCGGGCGGATGATCCGCGAGTCGTAGGCGAAGCCCGACCAAGTATCGGCGAAGACCGGTCCGGCGACGGCGGCGGCGGGGAGGGCGGCGAGGAGGTCGGGCAGGCGGACGGTCATGGGCGGCTGGCCTGAAGGTGACGCATCGCCGGACGATCGGCCTGCATCACGCCAGCGGCCCGCGCTTCGCCCCGTGCGCGGCCATCGACCGTTCGAGGATCGTCGTCAGCAGGTCGTGCGGCAGGATGCCCTCTTCGATCGGGCCGAGGAAGATCGTCGAACTCGGGCTCGATCCGGGCAGCGTGTTCGGCTCGCCGACGATGATGCGCGGTGTCGCGCCGGCGTCGATGTCGGCGTTGGTGTCGGTGTCGGTGTCGGTGTCGGTGTCGACAACATACATGTCGATGCGGGCGAAGACGCGCAGTTGGAGGGCGGTGAACGCCCGCTCGGCCGTGTCGCGCACGGCGTCGAGGACGGCGGCCGGCAGGCGCGCCGGGGTGATGTTCTCGCCGTAGCCGGGCAGGAACTTCTCTTCGATCGTCAGGAACGCGCCCTTGGCGGGCGTCTCGGTCGGCGCGAACGCGCGCGGCCGGCCGGCCGCGTCCTCGAGGACAACGACGGTGACCTCGACGCCGCTGAGGTGCTCCTCGACGAGGGCGTGCGTGTCCCAGCGGAGCGCTTCGTCGATGCTCGTGCGGAGCGCGTCGACGTCCTGCGGTACGGCGAGGGCCGTCGAGCATCCTTCGCGACTGGGCTTGACGACGCACGGGAGGCCGGGCGCGGCGGCGATGCGCGCGACGATCGCGTCGGCGTCGGCGGCCCACGCGGCGGCCGGGACGTCGACGGTGGCCGGGACGTCGATGCCGGCCTGTCGGAGCAGATCGCGCTGGACGCGCTTGTCCATCCCGAGCGCGCTGCCGAGCACGCCCGAGCCGACGTACGGCACATCGATCAGCTCGAGCAAGCCCTGGAAGCAGCCGTCCTCGCCGTACTTGCCGTGCAGTCCGATGTACACGATGTCGAAACGCTCCGCGAGCAACTCCCACGGCAGCCGCTCGGCGTCGTGCGCCAGGCGCGCATCGATGTCGGCGCACGTGTTCTGGACGACGAGCGGCAGCGGGATGGCCCAGAGGCCGCCGCGGGCATCCATATAGACGGCGGTCGGATCCCAACGAGCGCGGTCGATGGTCTGGAAGATGTGCCGACCGCTCTCGAGCGAGATCTCGCGCTCGGAGGAGCGGCCGCCGAGGACGACGGCGACGCGGGGGCGGAGAGGGAGGGCGGTCATCGGTGGGCTGGGCTCCATCGTCGGGTTCATCGACCCTTTAGATCGCGCTGGATGATAGCGACTCGCATCAACCGGATCCCAGCCGGATCCCAGCCGGATCCCATCGACCTAGAGGTCGAAGACCTGGCCCCGCGCCGGAACCTCCACCGACCGCATCCCGCGCGCCTTCAGATCGCCCGCCAGCTTGAACGCGACGTCCTCCTCGCCGTGGACGAGGAAGGTGCGCTGCAAGGTGCCGCGCGCGTGCACGCCGTCCGCCCAGGCGATCAGCTCGTCGTGGTCGGCGTGGGCGCTGTAGCCGGTGATCTTCGTGATCTCGGCGCGGACTCCGTACGGCTCGCCGAAGACGAGGACGGGGTCGACCCCGTCGAGGATCTTGCGGCCGAGCGTCTCCTGGGCCTGGAAGCCGACGAACAGCACCGTCGTCGAGCTTTGGCCGAGGTGGTTCTTGAGGTGGTGGAGGATCCGGCCGCCCTCGCACATGCCCGAGGCGGCGATGATCACGGCCGGGCCGTCCATGAAGTTCAGCGCCTTCGACTCGTCGGCCGTCCGCAGGAATCGCAGGCCCGGGAAGCCGATCGGGTCGCCGTTGCGGTCCGCGGCCAGGGCGCGGGCCATCTCGTCGTCGTAGCACTCCGGGTGGCGGCGGAGGACCTCCGTGACGTTGATCGCCAGCGGGCTGTCGACGAAGACCGGGACGCGGGGCAGCTCGCCGGCCTCGAAGATCTGGTTGAGGCGGTACAACAGCTCCTGCGTCCGCCCGACGGCGAAGGCGGGGATGAGGAGCTTGCCGCCGTCGTGGATCTTGTCGGCCACGATCCGGCGGAGCGCCTCCTTGGCCTCGCCGGTGCCCTCGTGGCGGCGGTCGCCGTACGTGCTCTCCATGATCAGGACCTCGGCGCCGTCCGGCACCTCGGGATCGGGGACGATCGGCATCCCGGTGCGCCCGATGTCTCCGCTGAAGACGAGGCGGCGGCGAACCTCGGGCGCGTGTAGGCCGAGGCCGGGCTCGGACAGGTCCAGGATCACGCTGGCGGCGCCGATGATGTGCCCCGCGAAGATGAGCCGGGCCTCGACGCCCGGGATCGGGCTGAAGGTCTGGCCGAACGGCACGGACTGCATGAGCGACAGCGTCGCCTCGACATCGTCCGATGTGTAGAGCGGCTCGAACGGCCGCTGGCGCTTGGCCTCGCGGCGGCGGTTGACGTACTTGACGTCGCTTTCCTGGATGTGGGCCGAGTCCAACAGCATCGGCCGGCAGAGGTCCTGCGTGGCGGCCGAGGTGTAGATCGGCCCGCGGAAGCCGCCCTTCACGAGCGAGGCCAGGTTGCCGCTGTGGTCGATATGGGCGTGGGACAGGATCACGGCATCGATCGATCGCGGGTCGAACGGCAATACGCGGTTGCGCTCGAACGCGATCTTGCGCGGGCCCTGGAACAGGCCGCAGTCCAGCAGGAGGCGCCGGCCGCCGACGTGCACGAGGTGCATCGAGCCGGTGACGGTGCGGGCGGCGCCCCAGAACTGGAGTTGCATGGGTGGGGGGTCCTTGGGGGGCGGGGGCGATGGACTGCGGAGAGGGGCGGATGGTGGGGGCAATGGTAACACGGGGTGGGTGGCCTGCGGCCCTCTCCCCCCGACCCCCTCCCCCAAGTCTGGGGGAGGGGGAGGATGGTTGGCGGGCGATCCATGGGGCGGCGTGGGCGAAACGGTGAGCCGGTAACCTGCGATTTGGCCCGATTCGCGTTCGCGATGCGCCGTGCCCAGGGCGCGACGACGTTCATGCGCGATCCATGCCGCTGAGACATGCGGCCACTTCAAGTCGCCAGAACCACGTCGGGATCGACCGCCATGCTCACGGCATATCTCAACGCCGTCATGCACGCTGCGCACCACGAGTTGATCGAGGGCGATACGGCGTTCTACGCCGAGATCCCGGGCTTCCAGGGCGTGTATGCGAACGCGGCGACCCTCGAGGCGTGCCGTGCCCCTCCACCCAGGACAGGTGCTAGAATCGCCATCCGAGCGCCGCTTCGGCGCGCCGCGTGCGAACGATCACGCGCGAACCATGACTGCAGTCTCCTCGCTCAAGCTCGAGCATCCACTCGGCGCGTTCCGAGCGTGGTGCGTGAGGCGGGGAAGATCAAATGACGATCAGCAGCGCGCCGTCCCCAGCCTTGCTGGCCGCGGCGCCGGTGTCCATGGCGGAGGCGATCCGCGTCCGCCGCACGTTCGCCATCCTGTCGCATCCGGATGCCGGCAAGACCACGCTCACCGAGCGGCTGCTCCTGCACGGGGGCGCCGTACAGGAGGCCGGGCTGGTCAAGGCGCGTCGTGGCCAACGGCGGGCGACCTCGGATTGGATGAAGATCGAGCAAGAGCGCGGGATCTCGGTCACGTCCACCGTGCTGCAGTTCAACTACGGTGGCTACGCGCTCAACTTGCTGGACACGCCGGGGCACGAGGACTTCTCGGAGGACACGTACCGCACGCTCCTGGCGGCGGACAGCGCCATCATGGTCATCGACGCGGCCAAGGGCATCGAGGATCAGACCCGGAAGCTGTTCCGCGTCTGTCGCCAGCGCGGCATCCCGATCGTCACGTTCATCAACAAGATGGACCGCCCGACCCGGGACGTGTTCGGGCTGCTGGACCAGATCGAGCGCGAGCTGGCGATCCGCACCGTGCCGATGAACTGGCCGATCCGCCACCACGAGACGCTGCTGGGCGTCTGCGATCGAGCGACGGGCTTGGCGCACCTGTTCCCAGCCGGCCTGCCCCGGCACGCCGAACTTCAATCGCCGGACAGCACGCAGCCCATCGATTCGCTGGCCGGCCAACTGGATCCGGCGGCATACGCGCAGCTGGCGGAGGACTTGGCCCTGCTCGATGCGGCCAGCGAACCGTTCGATCGCGGGCGCTACCTGACCGGCCAGCAGACCCCCGTGTTCTTCGGCAGCGCGCTGACCGGCTTGGGCGTGCAGCTCTTCCTGGACGCGTTCGTGGCCCTCGCGCCGCCGCCCAGCGCGCGCCATGCCGATGTCGGCGCCGTCCCCCCGGATCGGGACGGGTTCGCGGGCTTCGTCTTCAAGATCCAATCGAACATGGACCCCAAACATCGCGACAGCGTCGCCTTCGTTCGCGTCTGCGCCGGGCGCTTCGAGCGGGACATGTGGGTCGATCATGCCCGCACCGGCAAGCGGATCCGCCTCAGCCGACCGCACCGCACGTTCGCCCAATCGCGTGAGATCATGGAAGAGGCGTATCCCGGCGACGTCGTCGGGCTCGTCAACCCCGGCGTGTTCGCGGTGGGCGACTCCATCTCCGCTGGGCCGCCGGTCTGCTTCGACGCCCTTGGCCGCTTCGCGCCCGAACTGTTCGCTCGCCTGCACAACACGGACACCGCGCGCTACAAGCAGTTCCAGACAGGCATGCGCCAACTCGAGGCCGAGGGCGCGGTGCAGGTGTTCGTGACGACGGATACGATCCGGCGCGAACCGATCGTCGGCGCGGTCGGCCGGCTGCAGTTCGACGTCCTGCAATTCCGCCTCGAGAGCGAGTACGGGGCGCGGACGCGCCTCGAGTGGCTGCCGCACACCACGGCCCGTGTCGTGACGGGTGAGGCGCCCGGCCTGGCCATGCTCCCGCGGTCGAGCGTGATGCAGCTCGTCGATGCGGACGGAGCGACGGTGCTGCTCTTCCCGTCGAGCCGCGACGCCACGTTCTGGCAGGAGCGGCTGAAGTTGCCGCTGCGCGAGATCGGCGAGGAGGCCGGCGCGTTGCAGACCTGGTAGGTCGCGCCCGGCTCAGATGAAGGCCACGGCCGCTTGCTGAGGAGCCATCTCCAGCCGCGCCACTTCGAGTGTGAGCGTGCCGATCAAGGACTGGCCCGAGCCGCCCACCCGCTCACCGCGCCCGCCGCGCGATCGGCAGCCACAGACGCGGCGGCGCGGCGGCCGTCCACGTCGCCGCCGGGGCAGACGCGGTCGGGGCGCTCGTCGGCGTCGGCGTCGGCGTCGGCGTCGGCGTGGCGTCGGCGTGGATGATCCGATGGCCGTCGCCGTCGTGCCCACCGATGCCGTCGCACTCGCTGTCGCCGGCGCGTCCACTTCCGGCACATCGAACCCCACGGCCCGCCCCGGCCCCCACGCCCCGTTGTTCCCACGCGCCGCGACGACGGCGTAGTACGTGCCGGGCGGGAGGTCGGCGATGTCGACGACGAGGCTCGCCGCCTCGTCCCGGCTGTCGAACGCCCCGTCGCCGGCAACCAGCGCCGCACCGCCGCCGCTCGGCGACGTGGACGGAGGGAGAGATGCCGGCCAGTCGGCCCCCGGCCCGCCCGCGCGGCCGAAGAGCACCTCGGCACCTGCCGCCCAGCGCGCCGGCGTGCCTGCCACGTCGAGGTGAGCGTCGAGGCGGAGCGCGCGACCGTCGCCGCCGGGGGCCGGGACGATCGAGGCGGTCAGCGCCGCGACCTCGGGACCGCGGATGCGCGCATACGGCCGGTCGGCGAGGGCAAGCGTGAGGTCGAGCGCGGCGGCGTGGGGGTCGAGGGTCGCGTCGAGGTCGGTGCATCGCGGGAAGAAGTCGTCGCCGCGCAGCTCGATGACGTAGGCCGGGATCCCGAGCTCGCCGTAGGCCCAGTCGCGCGTGTTGCCGCTCACGGCGTAGAGCGCGGACTGCCGGGCGTAGTCGACGCGCGCGGCATAGCGATCGCCGATCGCGATCAGGCCGTCGGCGTTCGGCGGCGCGGCGGTCGTCCAGCCCCACGGCGTCAGCACCGTGCCGCGGTTCGTGAAGCTGTGGAAGTTGATGAGCACGCCCGTCGTGTCGTCGGGGGCGGCGTCGATGTCGGCGGGGGGCCGTTGGTCGGGCATGACCGCGCGCACGGCGGCCTCGTAGGCCGCGATCTCGGGCTCGGAGCCCGCGCTCCGGCCGCGATAGGTCTCGGCGCAGGCATCGTTCGAGCCGCCGCTGGCCGTCCACTTGAAGATGTGGTTGCGGTTCAGGTCGACGCCGTCGTGCTGGCCGGTCGTCGGCGGCCAGGCGCACGGCGTCGGCCGTGTTCCTGGCCGGGCGTTCTTGCGCCAGTACCACGGCGTCCCGCCGTACCGCCCGGTTGCGCCGAGCTCGACGAGCCGCCGGCCGTCCGGGTTCATCGCGATGCCGACGTAGACCTCGCGATGGTCGAGCAGCCACGTCACGTTCGGGTCGACGCCGTAGCCGGCGACGAGCCGCTCGATCGTCCGCCGCATCAGCTCCGTCGTCGCGAGCTCGCGCGCGTGGAGGCCGCCGTCGATCCAAAGGCGGCCCGTCTTCGGAGCGGTCGAGGCGGCGGCGGTGACGCGCGCCACGAGCACGTCGTCGCCGGGCAGCCGGTCGCCGCCGGGCGTCGTGCAGCCGCCGGCGGCCTTGCAGTAGCTGTCGCCGATGTCGAGCACCGTGACGAGGTCGGGTCGGGCCGCCGCGAGGTCGTTAAGCCAGGCCCCGAGGTCGTCCAGCGACGTGATGCACACCGGCCACGCCGCCAGCGCCGCCCGCCCCGCCCCGACGACACGCACCGGCAGCCCGGCGGCCACGGCCCGCGCGGCGGCGGCGCGGTCGACGGTCAGGCGCGTGGCACCGGCGTTGATCGCCTCCTCCCACGCCGGCAGCAGGCCTGCGATCGCCATCGCCTCGGCACCCGTCGGCGCGTCGAGATCGACGACGACGGGCTCGGCGTCGGCGGTGGTCGCCGACGTTGCCTTCATTGCCGACGTCGCCTTGGCACCGCGGGGCGGGTGGGCGACGGCCGACGCCGCGGCGACGGCGAACGCCACGGCGATCGTGGCGATCACCAGGCGGTGGGCGGCTGACATCGATTCGTGAGCGCTGCCTGAGGAATTGCTCATATCACTTGCCGTGCGAGTATCGTCATACACATTCGCAGCGCCCGCCGGCCGCGATCTTTGCCCTTACCCCACTCCAGCGGCCGGACCTGCCCCGATCGACGGGATCCCCCACCCCTGATTCGAGAGGCGCCTGTGCACAGTGTGACGTCCGAGAGCAGTGTGAAGTTCAAGCGGGAGCGCTTGGTTGCGCCCCCCGCGAGCACGATGGGTCCCGTGACCCCGGAGGCGAGGCGATGAGCCTCGAGAGCATCCGTAACACCGGTTCGCCGCCCCGCGTTATGACCGACAAGCCGGAGGATGGCGACGCCGCACCCAACCTGGATGCCGAGCGACAGCTGGCAGCCAAGGCATGCGGCGGCGACCGAGCCGCGTTCGGCACATTGTACGAGCGTTACGTCGACCGGATCTATCGCTATGTCTACTTCAAGGTGGGCAACCGGGCGCAAGCGGAGGACCTGACGAGTCAGACCTTCCTCAAAGCCTGGGATGCCATCGGCGACTACGAGTGGCGCGATCACCCGTTCGGGGCCTGGCTCTTCCGGATCGCCCACAATCTGGTCGTCGACTACCATCGCTCCCGCCGCGAGGTGTTGGGTCTGGACGACGCGACGCGACAGCTGGAGGCCAAGGCCAGCCGGGACGACGCTCGCCCCGAACGGATGCTGGCCGAACTGATCTCGATGGAGCGGGTCCGCCACGCCATCGGCCGCCTGACCGAGGAGCAGCAGCAAGTGCTCGTACTGAGGTTCTTCGAAGGACTGGACACCGGCGAGGTGGCCGATCTGATGGGCAAGCGCCGCGGCGCGATCCGCGGCCTGCAGTTCCGCGCCCTCTCGGCGCTGCGCGAGCTGCTGCACCGCGAACAAGACGAGCTCGTCCTGAGCTAGCGCGAACAGATATCGGACGCCGACCGTGGACCCCTCTTCCCTCGCCCGGGCGCTCGATGCCCGCATCGACGGCCAACGCCGCGCCGGCCGCGCCGCGCTTGGCAAGGCCGATGCCATGCCTGCGGGCGAGGCCGACACGGCGGGATACGAGACGCTGGCCGAGCTGACCGAGCTCGCCGCTGCGCTCGATGAGCTCCCCAAGATGCCCGCCCCCGAGGCCGCGTTCCGCGCGTCCCTCGCCGAGCGCTTGGCCCATGCCCCGGCGCCGTCGACCGTGCATGCGCCGGCGGCGCCCGAGTCATCGCCGCGCGCGACGGCCACGGCATCGGCCGCCGTTGAGCCGGGCTGGGTGCTCTCGACCGGGCAACTCTCCCAAGCCTTCGACGCCTCGCTCGTCGCCTTGTCCGCCGGCGTGGCGCGCGAGGACGTGCTGGCGATGTTGGGCGAGGCAGCCGGCGACGGGGACCTGACGGATCTCGTCGGGCTGGCCGCCACACTGTACGAGCTGCCGGACGTGCCGTCACCCCGCGCGTCGTTCCGCATGCAGCTGCGCGATGTGCTGGCCGCGGCGCCCGAGCCGCGCAGCCTGCGCCATGCGGCTCGACCGACGCTCTGGTCGCGCCTCGGGCTGCACGTCTGGCAGAGCACCAAAGCCATGGCCGGCGTGGCGGCCGCTTTCATCCTGTTCGCCGGCGCCGGTGTCACGTTTGCGTCCGCCAACGCGCTGCCGGGCGACGCGCTCTACCCCGTGAAGCGGACGACGGAGCGCGCCCAGCTCTGGCTCGGCGGCCCGGCCGACGCGCTGCACCATCACTTGTCCTTCGCCGACCGCCGGCTGGACGAAGCCGTCGCCCGGCCGCCGCTGGCCGGCATGACGCTGGCCGAGTTCAACCGCGAGGTTACCGCCGCGCTCGCGTCGGCCGACGAGGCCGTCGCCCGCCAGGTGCCGCGCGACCGCGTGATCGAGCCCCTCCTCCGGTGGCTGCTCGGCGCCCGGCACGACCTCGTCGTCGGCCGTCCCGTCCTGCCGCCGATGGCCTGGCGCGGCGCCCGCGCCCTCGTCGACGAGGCGATCCTCGCCCTCGACGGCGGCCGCCCGCTGGCCGAACGCGCCGTCCCGCGCCTGGCGCACGCCGACGCGGTGCTGGCGCTGCGGGCGGACGACGCGCAGCCGTGGACACGCCTCTTGCCCGCGACGACCGATCTCGGCGTCGGTGCGGCGTTGCCCGCCACGCTGCCCGCGAAATCGCCCGCCGTGCCCGACGTCCGCGTCCGAGCCGTCGGCTCGGGGTCGGGCGCAGCTGCGCCGCGGGCGCCCTCCGCCCTCGTGGCATCGGCGCCGCCGACCGGTCCCGGCGCCGCGACCGGACCGAGCAGCGGCACCGTCCTCGTCGAGCCGCGCGACACGATACCGCTCGATACGACGCCGCGCGACACGAACCCGCGCCCGACGTCCCGACCATCCAAGCCGACGGCCACGGAGCGCAGCGCGACCGCCGAACCGACGATCGAACGCCCTTCGCCGACGCGCGACGTCCCGACCGAGCCGCCCCCGGCGCCGACCGAGCCGCCGGCCGTAGACCCGACGCCCACCGCGGTGACACCGGCGCCGACCGAGCCGCCGGCCGCCACACCGACGTCGCAGCCGGCGCTGCCGGCCGACCTCGTGCTTTCATGCGGCCGGGGCGGGGGCGAGGTCGTCGTCGAGGTCTTCCAGACGGTGGCGTGCACGCTCCGGCTGCCCGACGGCTGGACGCTGCCCGAGGGCTGGGTGATCCGCTGGACGACGACGAGCCTGAACCCGCCCGAGGATCCCGAACTCGAGCAGGACGACGAGCGATCGCCGAGCGCACGCTACACGCCCAAGATCGCGCTGGCCGGGCTGATCAAGATGGTCGTGCACCTCGACGCCACGGTGCGCGACGGCGAGGATCGGCCCCAGGCGGTTGGCAAGGCCACGCTGTTCGTCGTGCCGCGCAACCACGGCACGAACGATGCCGCCCCATCCGAGGCCAGGCCGTGAACGGTCCCGACAGCTCTTCGGCGCGGGTGGACACGGTCACGCTGCCGTCCGCTCTTGGCCGCACGGCGGCCCGACGACGTCGATCGCACATCGTCGCCCATGGCGCGGCGCTGGCGCTCGTGTTCGCGCTGTCGGTCGTATCGCCGACCCAACCTGCGGTGGGCGCGCCCGCACAGCAACAGACACCGACGCCGGTGACGCTGGAAGGCATCCTGAGACCGTACTCGTCGGCGAGCTGTCCGTCCGTCCAATATCGGCTCGAGCCGTGCGACGGTGGCGCGCCGGTCCTCATCGGGTCGTCGCTCTCCCTCGCCAACTATGCCAACCTGGCGGTGGCGATCAACGGCCGATCGCGCAGCTGCCCGGGCGGCGGCAGCTATGTGGACGTCACCGGCATCTCGCCCCACCCGTGCGCATCCCCGACGTCCGTGGCATCCGATCCGAACCTGGCGCTCGGCAAGCCGGTCCAAATCCCGCCCGCCAATCCCGACCAGAACGGCGGCCGCGTCAACGACGGGGACACCGCGTCGCTATGGCGCGCAACGGGCGGCGCCAGTTGGCTGTACATCGACCTGCAGTCGGAGCAGAACGTCCACAAGTTCGTCTTCCGCTGGGGAGCGGCGTACGCCAAGCGCTTCGGCGTCTACATGTGGGATCCCGGCAACGGTCCGTCCGGCGACTGGTCGGCGCTGTACTACACGCCCGAGGGCAAGGGTGGGGACGAGACCGTGGTCGTGCCGCTCGTTCGGGCGCAGGTGTTCCTGCTCTACCTCGTCGAGCCCTCGAATCCCGACGTCGGGTTCGAGCTGGGCGAGTGGGAGGTATACGGCAGCGCGGTGACGAACCTGGCCCGCGGGCACCACATCGAGGCCTCGACGGAGCGGCCGCTCAACCCGGCGCGGCATGCCGTCGACGGCGACGAATCGACGGCGTGGCACGGCGAGGCGGCGCGGCGCATGACGCAGCCGACGTGGCTCCGCGTGATCTACGCGCCGCTCCGGGCCGACATCTCGGCCGTCCGCATCCTCTGGGCCGGCGGCTATGCCCTCAAGTACCGCGTTCACTTCCGGGTGGACGGGGAGTGGCTCAAGGCCCAGTTCTCGCTCGAGAACGACCGGCCCGACTTCCCGAACGTCGTGTCGTGGCGCTTCCCCCTCAGCGTCGACGAGGTCTGGGTCGTCGTCGACGAGTCCGACCCCAACCACGACTACGTCGGCATTCGCGAGCTCGAGCTCTATGCCCAGCCGCCGAGCGAACAGGCGCTTCAGTTCGCCACGTCGTTCGATCCGGGCCGCGCGCTGACCGGCGATGTCATCGTCCAAGGCGCCCGGCTGCGCGCATCGGGCGCGACGTTCGACGGCCTTGGCGCCTACGACGCGCCAGCCGCGGACACGCCTCCCGGCACTCCCTCCGACGCCTCCGCCGGCAGCGTGAAGTAGAACGCGTTTCCGCCCGACGCCCCGGCCGCGTGCCACAACCGCCCGCCGTGCGCCTCGACGATGCCCCGCGCCACGGCCAACCCGAGGCCGGTGCCCCGCGTTCCGCGCACCGCCGGCGACGGCCGCCGAACGAACGGCTCGAAGATCCGCGTGGCGTCGTCCGCGCGGATCGTCTCGCCCAGATCGATCACCGCCATCCGGACGCCGGTGGAATCGCCCGTCAGCTCGATCGTGATCGGCCGATCGATCGGGCCGTACTTGACGGCGTTGCCGACGAGATTGGCGAGCACCTGGGCGATCCGATCGGGGTCGGCGTCGACGCGGAGAGCGCGCCGCGGCAGCAGCAGCGTGATCTCGGCCGACGGGACGGCGGTCTGCACGTCGGCGACGACGGCGCGGATCACGTCCGCCGGGTCGAAGGCGCGCCGTTTGAGCGTGAACGACAGGCTGCCGAGCCGCGCCAATTCCGTGATCTCATCCACCTGCCGCGAGAGCACCCGCGCCTTGTCGATGACCAGTGAAGCCCATTCCGCCCGACGCTCGGCGTCGGCGTCCGGCCGGTCGTGCAGCAGGTGGGCGTAGCCGAGGACGCTCGTCAGCGGGGTCCGAAGCTCGTGGCTGACGACCTCGATCACCGCCCGCAGCCGCTCGCGCGCCTCGTTCGCCTCGCTGCTCTGCTGCCGGAGCTCGTTCTCGAGGCGGGCGCGCGCCGTCGCGTCCTGCAGCGCCATCAGGATGCCGCCGCCCGCGTCGCCCCCCCGTTCGCCCGTGCCGCCGAGCGGGTCGGCCAGCGGGATGAGCGTGACGCTGTACACCTCGCGCGTCGGCCGGCCGGCACGGTCGGTCAGCCGGATGTTCGCCAGGTGCCCGGGCACGCCGCGGAGCGCAGCCTGCAGCGCGTCGCCGGCCCGCGACCGGCCGAGGAACGGCAGCACCGTCAGCGCGGGCCGGCCGATGAGCGCCTCGACGGCCTGGCCGGTGAGCAGGCAGAACGTCTGGCTGGCGC
This sequence comes from Candidatus Avedoeria danica, assembly GCA_016703025.1. Lineage (NCBI taxonomy): Bacteria > Bacillati > Chloroflexota > Ardenticatenia > Candidatus Epilineales > Candidatus Epilineaceae > Candidatus Avedoeria > Candidatus Avedoeria danica. Next base: position 167,243 of record JADJCV010000001.1, on the reverse strand, counting down.
TCGTGAACAACAGCCGGCGGTTCAGCGTGGCGATGCCGAGCGGGTCGCCGCCGCCGAGGCTGACCGGCTCGTCGTCCCGCGTCGCCAGCGGCGTCAGCTCGGCCAGCCGCGTCTGCTCGATGAGCAGCGCCGCTGCGTCGGCCAGGATGGACGCCTGCCCGCGCGCGTCCGGCGAGAACGCGCCCGGCTGTCGGCTCGTCAGCTCGAGGACGCCGAGGACCGGCACGCCCGCCCGCAGCGGCAGACCGAGGAAGGCATGTACGGGCGGCGGCGTCTCCCAGTCCGCCCGCTGGTGGAGGGCGCGGGGGTCAGCCCCGACGTCGTCGCTCACCAAGCTGCGCGCCTCCGCCGCGACGCGCCCGACGAGCCCCTCGCCAACGGCCAGCCGATGCCCGACGGCCGACGGCGGCAGGCCGTGCCCCGCCGCGAGCACGAGATCCCCCTCCGCCGCATCCACGAGGTAGATCCCCGCCGCATCGGCGTCGAACGCGCGGACGGCGGTGCCCAACAGGCCGGCCAGCGTCGCGGCGAGCGGGCGGCGGGGCGGGGCGGTCGGGTCGGCATCGGCGAGGCTGTGGCCGTCGAGGGACATGGCGGGATGGTAGCCGACGCGGCGGTCGATGGAAATCGGATCCCCGCCGTCCTCCAATCGCCCGCCCACCGTCAGCGATCGGCCAGCCACCATGGCCCCCGCCGGCCGGTATAATCCGCGCCACCACGGGGGCATGCAATGAGCCACAACGGCCTGGGCGACACGATCCTGATCGTCGACGACGACGCCGCCATCCGCGAGCTGGTGCGCGAGTACGTGGCCGACCTGGCGCCCGACATCGCCGTCGTGACCGCCGAGACCGGCGCCGAGGCGCAGGCGCAGTTCGACGCCGCCAAGCCGGACGTCGTCCTGCTGGACATGCACCTGCCGGACACGGACGGCTTGGACGTCCTGGCCCGCTTCCGGTCGGCCGCGGACGTACCGATCGTCGTGATCACCGCGGACTCGAGTTCGTCGCGGACGATCCGTGCGATACAGGCCGGCGCGTACGACTACCTCGTCAAGCCGCTCGAGCCCGAGACCGTGCGCCACGTCGTCCAGCGGGCCCTCGACCATCGCCGCCTGGCGGCGTCCGTGCGCGCCCTCCCCGAGGTCGGCGCGCGCGACGCGCGTGAACGGATCGTCGGCGCAAGCGGGCCGATGCAGGCGGTCTACAAGCTGATCGGGCGGGTGGCCGGCAGCGACATCCCGGTGCTCATCACCGGCGAGACCGGCACGGGCAAGGAGCTCGTGACGGAGACGCTGCACGCCAACTCGGCCCGGCGGCGCGGGCCGCTCATCCGGGTGAACTGCGCTGCGCTGCCCGAGTCGCTCCTCGAGAGCGAGCTCTTCGGCCACGAGAAGGGCGCCTTTACCGGTGCCCTCGAGCGCCGCAAGGGCCGCTTCGAGCTGGCGGACGGCGGCACGATCTTCCTCGACGAGATCGGCGACATCGCTCCGTCCGTGCAGAAGAAGCTGCTGCGCGTCCTGCAGTTCGGCGAGTTCGAGCGCGTCGGCGGCCAGGTGACGGTGAAGTCCGACGTGCGCGTCGTGGCTGCGACGAACGTCGACTTGGAGGCTGCCGTGGCTGCCGGGCGGTTCCGCGAGGACCTCTACTATCGCCTGAACGTCATCCGGATCGACATGCCCCCCTTGCGCGCCCGCACGGACGACGTGCCGGCGCTCGTCGCCCACTTCCTCGACCGCTACCGCAGCCGCCCCGGCGCGGCGCCGACCAAGATCAGCGCCGAGGCGATGCAGGCGCTGCTGGCCCACGACTGGCCGGGCAATGTGCGCGAGCTCGAGAACGCGATCCAGCGCGCCGTCGTGCTGGCGAACGACCGGCTGATCACGCCGGAGACGCTCGAGCTCGGCACACCGCATACCCGCATCGCCTTGGACGTCGATGCGCTCGTGCGGGACGGCGCGACGCTGGCCGGCGTCGTGCGGGATGTCGAGCGGGCGATGGCCGAGGCGGCGCTGCGGCGCGCCCACGGCGACGCGAACGAGGCGGCGCGGCTCCTCGACATCGCACCCGATCGCCTCGGCGGCCTCGTCGGCAAGCGGGAGGCGGCGCGATGACGATGGGGATGCGCTTCGATCAGGGCCAGCACATGAGCATGCGGCCCTCGCCGAGCCTGATCGCGTTCACCGAGATCCTGCAGCTCACCGGCCAGGAACTCGACACGCTGATCCAAGATGAGCTGGCCGCCAACCCGGCGCTCGAGCTGCGCGACGTCGAGCGCTGCCCGGCGTGCGGCGACGCGCTCCTGTCCAACGGCACGTGCTACCGCTGCGCCCGCGGCGAGACGCTGTCCAGGGACGCGGCGCGGGACGCGGCCGATTTCGACGACGTGGATCTGGACGTCTTCCGCACCGTCGCCGACCAGCGGTCGATGACCGAGCACCTCCTGATCGAGCTGGCCGCCGTCCTGTCGGACGACGACCTCGAGATCGCCGAGTTCCTCATCGGCGAGCTCGACGACCGCGGCATGATCCAGATGCCGCTGGCCACCGTCGCCGCGTCGCTGCGCGTCGGTATCGAGCGGGTCGAGCACGTGCTCCAGGCGCTGCAGTCCGTCGGCCCGCTCGGCCTTGGCGCGCGCTCGGTGGCGGAGTGCCTGCACCTCCAGCTCGCGCGCTGGGCGGAGGTCGGCGCGACGCACCCGCTGGCGGAGGACCTCGTCACCCACCACCTGGACGATCTGGCGCATGGCCGCTTCAGCGCGATCGCCGCCGCCCTCGGCGCCACGACGGAGGACGTGATCGCCGGCCGCGACTTCATCCGAACCCATCTCCGACCCTACCCGGTGGCCGAGCTGATCGACCTCCAGCCGTGGGACCGTCAGACCGGCCCCGGCAGCGTCGCCCCGGACGTCGTCCTGCGCCACGGCCGCGACGGCGGGATCGAAATCGAGATCGTCGGCTCGCTGCGCACGGGGTTGGCGATCGACCCGCTGTACCGGAGCCTCGGCGGGGCGGCGACGTCCGCGTCGTCGGCGGCCGCTTCAACCACCGGAGCGGCCGACACGATGTCCGCCACGGACCGGGCCCACATCGCCGACCACGTCGAGCGCGCCCGGCGCTTCCTGAACTACATCGACGAGCGCCGGGCGACGATGTTGCGGGTGACGACGTACGTCGTGCGCGTCCAGGAAGCGTACGTCCGCCACGGCCCGCGCCACGTCGTGCCGCTCACGCGCAGCGAGGTCGCCGAGGCGCTCGACCTGCACGAATCCACGATCAGCCGCGCGACAGCCGGCAAACACGTCATGCTGCCGAACCGCCACGTGATCCCCTACGCCTCGTTCTTCCGCGCCGCGCTGTCCGTCCAGGATGTCCTGCGCGAGCTCGTCGACAACGAGCCCGCGCCGCTGACGGACACCGAACTCGCCGCGCTGCTGAGCGAGCGCGGCTTCAAGATCGCACGGCGGACGGTGGCGAAGTATCGGGAGCAGATGGGGATCCTGCCGTCGGCGCTGCGCTGACGATCGGCCCGATCGTCCTTCGACGTCGATCCGTTACCCTTCCACGATCCACCGATCCACATCCCGCCGATACTCGATGACCTCGCCTTTCCCGAACCACAGCGACAGCTCGCGCTCGGCGTCGGCCGCGTTCGCCGAGGCGTGGATGAGGTTGCGGCCGATGTCGACTCCGTAGTCGGCGCGGATCGTGCCGGGCGCGGCCTCGGCGGGCTTCGTCACGCCGACCGTCGTGCGGACGAGGGCGATGGCCCCAGGGCCGTCGACGGCCATCACGACGACGGGGGCGGAGGTAATGTAGGCGACGAGGCCGGGGAAGAAGCCCTTGCCGACGTGCTCCTGGTAGTGCTCGCCGGCGAGGGCCTCGGTCACGTGGATGAGCTTCAGGCCGCTGATCCGCAGGCCGCGGCGCTCGAGCCGCGTGATCAGCTCGCCGACGAGGGCGCGCTGGACGGCATCGGGCTTGAGGATGATGAGCGTGCGTTCCATGACAAGGCTCCATTGCGTCGGTATCGGGGCGGCGGGCGCGACGCGGGATGGTACCACCTACCCGTTTGCAGGGGGCATTTGGCCCGTTTGCAGAGGGCATTTGGCAGCGGCGCAAACACGCCTATCCTCCTATCCATCTCTCCGATACGAAGGGGGGATATCCGGGACTGGGGTGATGTTGGGGAGCGAAGCCTCAGTCCCGGACTTGTCACCATCGCGCGGTCGGCCAGGCGCTTGGGACCGAGGCGCGGGATCTGTTGGACATGTGAGGGGCGTTCCGCGCGGCGCGCGGGGCGCCCCTCACGCATTCCCGGCGGCGGCCGCTGGCGCTGCCCGAGCGCTCGCGATATCCTTGCGCCGGCGCCGTCGCTCCCGCCGGATCCGCACCGTGGAGGCCCGCATGACCGCCGATCGTCCCGTTCCGACCTTGCGCCATCGAGCCGTCATCGGCGCGAGCGGCATTGTCGCCGCTGCGGCCGTCTTGTCAGCGGCGTCCAGGCACGACGTCGTGCTCCAGGCAAGCGTCGTGCTGTCGCCTGCCGCCCAGGCCTGTCCGATCCGGCCGCTCTCAGCGCCGGTCGCCCCGTTCTTCGAGGACGTTTCGGTCGCCAGCGGCATCAAGCCGGCCGCGCTGCCCGCCGGCACGCGCGCCCACCCGCGCGTGCGCTGGGCGGACATCGACGGGGACGGCTGGGACGACATCGCGGCGCCGACGATGTTCCCGGGCACGCGCGTCGGCGACGCGAACCCGCAGCCGTTCGACTGGCTGATCTGGCGGAACAACCGGGACGGAACGTTCAGTGATGTCTCGGTCGAGAGCGGGCTGAAAGGCGTGCAGGCCGGCTTCTTTGCGTTCGGGGACTTCGACAACGACGGCGACCAGGATGTGTTCGCCGGGCTGGACATCCACAATCACTACGACACTTCCGTGCCGCACACCCACCAGATCCTGCTGAACGATGGCGAGGGGCACTTTACGGTCAAGGCGCGCAGCGGCGTCGAGGTCGCGGCCGGGGTCGACCAGGCCGGCGTGATCTACTGGGGCGCCGGCAACGCCGCGCTGGGTGACTACAACGCCGACGGCAACCTGGACATCTACGTCGGCAACGGCCAGACCGGCTACGCGCTGCCCGATCAGCTCTTCTTCGGCCGCGGCAACGGCACGTTTACGGACGCGACGCCCAACCTCGCCGGCAACCCGCAGCGCCAGTCCAACGGCTCGACGACGTGTGATGTGGACGACGACGGCGACCTCGACATCTTCGTCAGCACGTACGGCGTGTCGGTGGAGCGGGGCCACAAGATCCTGTGGATCAACGATGGCAAGGGTCGCTTCACGAACGAGGCCCGCGCCCGCGGCATCGAGGCGTTCGAGGGCGGGAACACGTGGCGGGCCGACATGGAGTACGGCAAGAAACCGCAGGGCGGGCCGCGGGAGGAATGGGTCGGCTCGAACGGCTTCGGCGTGGACTGCGAGGACGCGGACGGCGACGGCGACATGGACATCCTGATGGCCACGATCGCCCACTCCACCGAGATCCCGCCCGGCTACCGCGGCTGGCCGCAGTCCGAGATCGACGCCCTGAACTTCACCCGCCGCTGGGCCGATCCGTCGCAGCTCCTCGTGAACCAGGGCGCCGCGGGCGGCTGGTCGTTCAAGAACGAGTGGCAGACGCGCAAGCTGCCGTACAACGAAGGCGACATCGACGCCGCGTACGCCGACTTCGACAACGACGGGCGTCTGGACGTCGGCGTTTCGCGTGACCGGAAGTACGACGCGAACCCGACGTTCATCGAGCCCGACCAGAAGGGCTGGTTCGGCCTCTATCACCAGCAGCCGGACGGCACGTTCGGCACCGTCGGCTACACGAGTGGCATCAATGTCCCGACCGACCCCGAGGCCGCCGCCCGGATGCGCGGCTCCGGCAACATCAACTGGTCGGACTACGACCGCGACGGCGACCTCGACCTCCTGCTGGGCGGCGGCCCGGGCGCGTCAAGCGGCCACCTGTTCAGGAACACGATCGGCCAATCGAACGATTGGCTCCAGGTCCGCGTCGTCGGCGACGGCGCGACCGTGAACCGCGACGCGATCGGCGCGCGCGTCACGCTGCGCTGGGCGGCGGACGGTGCGGCGACGATCGGCAGCCCGGCGGGCGAACAGATCACCCGCCAGGTGAAGGCCGGCCGCGGGACGTACAACTCCACGGACACCCGCGTCCTCCACTTCGGCCTCGGCGCGCGCGACTGCGCCTACACGCTGACCGTCACGTTCCCGGACGGCACCGCGCACACGTTCGACGGCGAGACGGTCGGCCGCAACCGCCACGTCCGGGTGGGCTACGACGGCGCGCTCGCGGACGACGTCGTCGACGGGCCGGTGCCGGTGGTGCCGACGGCCGAGCCGACCGCCGAGCCGACGCCCGGACGGTCGACGGTGTACTTGCCGAAGGCGGTGCGGGAGTAGGCGGGGCAGGCATGGGGATCCGATGACCCGTCGGCGTCCTTCTCGGCGGCCGCTCCAGCGAGCGCGAGGTCTCGCTGGCCAGCGGACGGCAGGTGATCTTCAACCTCGACCGCGCGCGGTTCACCGCCGTGCCGCTGTTCATGGACGGCGGCGGGCGCTTGTGGCGCCTGCCGGACAAGCTCGTCGTCCAGAACGCGTGCGCCGACATCGAATCGCGGTTGGAGGCCGACGCCGAGCGCGTGCCGTATGAGGCGCTGCCCGACCTCATCGACATCGCCTTCATCGCCCTGCACGGCAAGTACGGCGACGACGGCTGCGTGCAGGGGATGCTGGAGCTTTGCGGCATGCCGTACACCGGCTCCGGCGTCCTGGCCGCCGCGCTGTCCCTCGACAAGCCGATGGCCCACCGGCTGCTCAGCGCGCACGGCTTCGACGTGCCGCGCGAGGTCGTGATCACGGCGGACGCATGGGCGGCGGATCGGGACGGGTGCGTGGCGCGGATCGCCGCCGAGGTCGGCGCACCGCTCGTCGTGCTGCCGGTACGCGAGGGGTCGAGCATCGGGGTGAGCGTCGTCGCCGACATCGAGGACGTCGGGAACGGCGCAGACGTGGCGGACGGCGACAGTGCCCGCGGCCTGGCCGCCGCGATCGACGAAGCGCTTTCGTGGGACACGGCGGCGCTCGTCGAGACGTTCCTGGACGGGATGGAGTTCAGCGTGATCGTGCTGGGCACGGACGACGGCGGTGCCGAGGCCCTCCTCCCGACGGAGACCGTCAGCCCAAACCCGTTCATGACGTACGACGACAAGTACATGCCCGGTCGCTCGCAGAAGATCACGCCGGCGCGGGTCGATCCGGCAACGCTCGCCCGGATTCAGCGCGAGGCGGAGCGGCTGTTCGTCGCCTTCGGATTCAAGGGTTACGCCCGCCTCGACGGCTTCTTGATGGCCGACGGACGGCTGCTGTTCACCGATCCGAACAGCACATCCGGCATGTCGCCGAGCAGCTTCATGTTCCACCAGGCCGCGGAGGCGGGGCTGACGGCGGGGATGGTGGTGGAGCGGCTGTTGGGACAGGCGCTCATCGACCATGCGGCAAAGCGAGGGCCGCTGTAGCGGGCCGCCGTTCTGTAGCGGGCCCCTGTAGCGGGCCGCCGTAACGGGCCGCCGTGACGGGCCCTGTAACAGCCGTTGCAGCGGCCGTTGTATCGGATGCTATACTGGCCGCACAACTCAGCCTTCAGGGCAGGGTGAGACGACGGGCACGCTTCGCGCCCATCGTCAATTCCCGACCGGCGGTAGGGGCCGCAAGGCCCGAGCCCGCGAGCCGCAAGGCAGATCTGGTTCGATGCCAGAGCCGACGGTACAGTCCGGATGAAAGAAGGCTGACGAGCTCGCGCCACCGCGCGCCGGGCCGGCCTTGGCCGTCCGCGCCGGGCGGTCGTTCCGTGTGGGACGACGGCCTGCGCGACAGCCGCAGGCCGACTCCACGTGCCGGCGCGGCCCGTCGTGCCCCGATGCCCTGCAGGTTGTTGCCTGGAGGGCGATTTCTTTGTCGATCCGACGTCCTGGTGCGCAACCTGGCATGCGCGGGCCGAGGCCCGCATCCCCGGCCGACGCGGCCTTCATGGCCCGCGCCCTCGCGCTGGCGGAACGCGGCATCGGCCGCACGAGCCCGAACCCGTCTGTCGGCGCGGTTCTCGTCCAAGGCGACGCCGTCGTCGGCGAGGGCCGGACGGCGCCGGCCGGCGGACCGCACGCCGAGGCCGCCGCGCTCGCGGCAGCCGGCGCGGCGGCGGCCGGCGCGACGGCGTACGTAACGCTCGAGCCCTGCGCGCACCACGGCCGGACGCCGCCGTGCGCCGACGCCCTCATCGCCGCCGGCGTGTCGCGGGTCGTATACGCGCTCCGCGACCCCAACCCGAGCGTCGACGGCGCCGGCGCTGCACGGCTGCTGGCCGCGGGCCTCGACGTCGTCGAGGGCGTCGGCGCGGATGCGGCACGCACGCTCTACGCGCCCTTCGCCCGCTGGATCACGACCGGTCGCCCGTTCGTCACCGCCAAGTGGGCGATGACGCTCGACGGCCGGATCGCCAGCCGCACCGGCGACAGCCGCTGGATCAGCGGCCCGCCCGCTCGCGCCGAAGCCCACCGTCTGCGTGACCGCGTCGACGCGGTCGTCGTCGGCAGCGGCACCGTTGTTCGCGACGATCCGGCGCTGACGGTGCGCCTTGATCGCGCCGACACCCGCGACGGCGATGCAGGCCGCGCCGACTCGGATCGCGATGCCCGCCAGCCCCTGCGCGTCGTCCTCGACAGCACCGGCCTCGTACCCCTCTGGTCCCGCGTGTTCGACGTCACCGAGGCCCCGACACTCGTCGCGACCGTGGCGATGCCCGCCGGCCGCGCGGCCGAACTGCGCGAGCGGGGCGTCGAGGTCGTCGCGGTGGCGGGCGATGCCGAAGGTCGCGTCGACATCGCGGCACTCCTCGACATCCTTGGCCGCCGCGGCGCGCTTCACGTTCTCGTCGAAGGCGGCGCCGCGGTGCACGGCAGCTTCGTCGCCGCGCGCGCGGTCGATGCCGTGTGGGCCGTCGTCGCGCCGGTGATCGTCGGCGGGCGTGAAGCGCCGGGGCCGGTGGGCGGGCACGGCGTGGCGCGGATGGCGGATGCGGTGCGGCTCACGAACATCGCCTTCGCGCCGCTGAACGACGACATCGTCGTCACCGGAACGCCGACGTGGCCGACCAACGACGCGTCGTCGCTTCCACCCATGGACGACGACACGTCAGCCAGCGCGCACCGCGCACCGGCGACGATGTCGCCATCGGCCCGCTGACGATGTTCACCGGCATCGTCGAGACCCTCGGCCACCTCGCCGCCGTCCGCACACGCGATGGCGTGCGCATCTTCGACGTCGCCGCGCCCGCCATCGCGGACGGCATCGCCGTCGGCGACAGCATCAGCGTGAACGGCGCCTGCCTGACCGCCGTCACGGTCGATCCGGACGGCTTCACGGTCGAGCTCGTGCCCGAGACGCTGGCCAAGACGGCGCTCGGTGCGCTCGCCGTCGGTGACGCGGTGAACCTCGAGCGGTCCGTGACGCCGAGCACGCGACTGGGCGGCCATATCGTCCAGGGCCATGTCGAAGCCGTCGGCAAGGTCGTCGCCGTCGAGGACGAGGGCGGCGGCGCGCGGCGCGTTCGGGTCCGTGCGCCGGAAGACGTCCTGCGCTATGTCGTGCGCAAAGGCTTCATCGCCGTCGACGGCGCCAGCCTCACCGTCGTCGATGTCGACGCGACGACGTTCTCGATCGCCTTCATCCCGCACACCCTCGCCGTCACGGTCGCCGGCGGGTACCGCGTCGGCACGCATGTCCAGCTCGAGAGCGACATCCTCGGGCGATACGTCGAGCGCCTGTTGGGCGCCGGCACGGCGCAGCCGGGACAGCCACAGACGATCGAGCCACAGGCTGCCGAGCCACAGACTACAGAGCCACGAGCTATCGAGCCACAAGCTGTCGAGCCACAAGCTGTCGAAAGGGAGGAACACCGATGAGCCTGATCTCCATGCCCGAAGCCGTCGCCGAGGTGCGCGCCGGGCGGCCGCTGATCGTCGTCGACGACCCGCACCGCGAGAACGAGGGCGACCTGATCGTCGCCGCTTCGTGCGTGACCCCGGATCACATCAACTTCATGGTCACGCACGCCCGCGGCCTCGTCTGCGTGCCGATGACGGCCGGCCGACTGGCCGAGCTCGATCTGCCGCTCATGGTCGAGCGCAACACGACACCGACCGGCACGGCCTTCACCGTTCCGGTCGACGCCCGCCACGGCACGACGACCGGCATCTCGGCCTTCGAGCGATCGAACACGATCCGCGTCCTCATCGACCCTGCCACCCGGCCGGTCGACCTGCTGCGCCCCGGCCACATCTTCCCGCTGCAGGCCGCCGACGGCGGCGTGCTCGCCCGCCCCGGCCACACCGAGGCGGCGGTCGACCTGGCGCGGTTGGCCGGCCACTACCCGGCCGGCGTGGTGTGCGAGATCCTCGACGACGACGGCCACATGGCCCGCGGCGCGCAGCTCGTCTCGTTCGCGCTGCGGCACGGTCTCGGGATGCTGGCGATCGCCGATCTGATCGCCTGGCGCGCCGCGAACGATCCGGCCGGGTCGTCCACGCAGTCGTCGTCCACGCAGTCGTCGGCCGCGCAGCCCGGCCTCACGCTCGTCGAAACCATCCGCTCCTCCGTCGCCCCTGCCGGCATCGCCGCCCCGCCGGCGCTGGCGATCGTGCGCCACCCGTCGTGAGCGTCGATCTGGGCGCGGCGCGTGCGGCCGACGGCGACAAGGCGGTCGTCCGTGCCGCCGCGAACACGGTCGACGTCCCCCCCGACGGCACGGGCCTCAGGATCGCGCTCGTCGTCGCACGGTTCAACGAGCTGATCACGCGCGAGCTGCTGCGCGGGGCGGAGGCCGCGTTGCTCCGCGCGGGCGTCGCCGCCGCCGACACCACGACGGTCTGGGTCCCCGGCGCCTGGGAGCTTCCCGTCGCGGCCTTGTGGCTGGCCGAGAGCGGGCGCTGCGACGCCGTCGTGTGCATCGGCGCCGTGATCCGCGGCGACACGGATCACTACACGCACATCGCTACCGCGGCGACGAACGGTGCGGCCCACGTCGCGCTCGCCACGGGCGTGCCGGTGGCCAACGCGATCCTCACGGTGGACACGGCCGAGCAGGCGCTCGCGCGGTGCGGGATCAAGCACGGGAACAAGGGGGGGGAGGCGGCGCTGGCGGCCGTCGAGATGGTGGGGGTGCGGCGCGTCGTGGGAGGGTCGTAATACCAGTCCGACGCATTGCAGCCGTGTGATGATGCCCCCTGTAGGGGCACCCACAAGGGGTGGTGCCCCTACAGGGGGTTGTCGTCGTGCGTCGCGGGGCGATCCAAGGCCCTCGCCTCTGCGTCGCCGTCCTGATCCTTCCGCCCGCGGACCCGATCGACGACGGATTCGGCCAGCCCGCGCGCGCCGGCCGTCGCCTCCGTCAGGAGCGCGCGGACCTCGCTGCCCTCGATGCGGCGCCCCTCGAGCGCCCACCGCTCGACGACGAGGCCGATCACGCGCGTGCCGCCATAGGCCACGGCCACCTTGGGGACGATGCCGACGACCGGGATGAGCCCGACGAGCTCCCGGGCGATCTGGCGCATCAACAGCCCGCCGCCGAGCACGCTGACGATCTCGCCGATCACATCGCGTGGCTGACCGTTCTTGCCGGCGGCGAGGGCGATTTTGTAGGCCATGATCAGCTGGTTCTTCGTCAGCACGATGACGTCGGCGGCGTTCAGCGGCAGGTTGAGGATCGGCACCCACTCGGCCAGGCCCGTCGTCGCGGCATACATCGCGTTCGCGCGCGCCGTCGGGTCGATAAGGGAGGCGATGACGTTGCGGCGCAGCGCCGGCAGCTGGCGGGCCAGGGCGACGCGGGCACCGTCGTCGGCCGGGAGGCGCTCGAAAAGGGCGGGCGCCAACTGGGCGACCAGCTCATCCCCCGGCAATCCCGCCGGCAGCACGACGCGGGCGGTCTCGCCCGGCCGCGGCGTCGCGGCGCCGACGAGGTCGACGGCATCATCGTTCTGCACGACGCTCAGAGACGGGATGCGCAGCGCCCGCAGCCGCGAAAGCGCGGCGCGCGCGTTGGTGTCGGGGTCGACGCCGTCGTTGAGGACGAGGGCCACCGTGAACCCGTCATTCGGTCCGGGCGCCGAAAGCCCGTCCGGCGCCGCGAGCGGCAGCGGCACGACGCGCACCCAGGGGTGGATGCCGTGCTTGCCCGGCGCGGCCGACAGGGCCTCGGCCAGCCGCGTCGCCGCGCCGACCTCGCCCAAAATGTGCAGCGTGAACGGCTGGTCCGCCTCGCGCTTGATCTCGCGCAGGTTCACCTCGCGCAACAGGTTGAACACGACCATACCGCTGCCCAGCGCGCCCATCGACTGCTCCTCTGACAAAGGACGGCGTCGCCCGCCCTGTCGACAACGCGGAAGCCGCGTCGGCGGGCGAAGTATACGCGGGCGGCCGGCGGGCCGTTGCGTGCGGCTTCGCGCGGGTCGAATGGCACCGGCCGCCACTCGCGAACGGTTGTTCGCCCTCGCCCTCGCTGCTACACTCGACCCCCCTATGGCTGAAGCTCTCTACCGCCGCTGGCGGCCGAAGACGTTCGACGACGTCGTCGGGCAGGACCACATCACCGGCACGCTGCGCAACGCGCTGGCTGCCGGGCGGCTGGCGCATGCCTATCTGTTCACCGGCGTCCGCGGCACCGGCAAGACCACCGTCGCGCGCCTGCTGGCCAAGGCCGTCAACTGCACGGGCGACGACCCCGGGGGCCCGCCGTGCAATGCCTGCCCGACGTGCCTGAGCATCGGCGAGGGCCGCTCGCTCGACCTCATCGAGATCGATGCGGCGTCGAACACCGGCGTCGACGATGTGCGTGACCTGCGCGACAAGATCGGCTACAGCCCGGCCGAGGCGCGCTACAAGGTCTACATCATCGACGAGGTCCACATGCTCTCGACGGCAGCGTTCAACGCGCTCCTCAAGACGCTGGAGGAGCCGCCGCCGCATGCCTTGTTCATCCTGGCCACCACCGAAGCGCACAAGGTCCCCGAGACGATCCAGTCGCGCTGCCAGCGCCACGACTTCCGACGCGTCGCGCCCGCGCTGGTGGCGGGCAAGCTGACGCGCATCTGCGCGGCGGAAGGGCTCACCGCCGAACCGGCCGCGCTGGACCTGCTGGCCCGCTACGCCACCGGCAGCCTCCGCGATGCCGAGAGCCTGCTCGACCAGGTCAGTGCCGCCGACGGCGCCGTGACGGTCGCCAGCGTGCACGCCGCGCTCGGCACGCCGGACGCGGCGGCCGTGGCCGCCATCGTCGCCGCGCTGGCCGACCGCGACGCGGCCGCCGGCCTGCGGGCGATCAACGCCTGCCTGGACGAAGGCACGGACGCGCGTCAGCTTCAAGCGAGCATCCTCGATGCGCTGCGCCGGCTGCTGCTCATCCAGACCGGCATCTCCGACACGCTGATCGACGCCGATCCCGAGGACCTGCCGGCGCTCCGCGGCTTGGCGGAACGGATCCCGACGCCGCTGCTCGTCGGTGCGATGCACCGCTTCGGCGACGCCCGCCCGTCCGCCGAGCACCACCAGCCGGCGCTGGCCATGGAGCTGGCGCTCGTCGAGTCGCTGCTCTCCTCGGCGTCGGCAGCCACCGCAACACCCCAGCCCGCGGCGCAAGGCGCGGTGGGACAACCATCGTCGTCGACCGCCGCGCCGCAGCGGCCGGCATCTCACGCGACCGCGCCACCGTCGTCCCCGTCGCCGGTGTCGTCCCCTGTCGCCGAATCGCCTGCTGCCACCGGATCGCCTGCTGCCACCGGATCACCCGCTGCCGCCGGATCGCCCCCGCCATCGACCGCCCGCGAGGCCCAGCCGGCCGACGCGCCGAGCCCGGGTCCGCTCACCCCCTCCGGCGACGCTTCGACCCTCGCCACGCTGCGCGACCGCTGGTCGGCGATCGTCGACTCCGTGGCGCGGGCGGACCGGAACACGGCCGCGCTGCTGAAGGACTGTCGGCCGGTGGATGCCGACGAGACATCGATCACGCTCGGCTTCTTCTACGAGTTCCACTGCCGCCGCGCCGCCGAGCCCGCCCGCCGCGCCGCCATCGCCACCGCGGTCGGTGCGTCGATCGGCGGGACGCGCGAGGTGCGCTGCACGGTCGTGCCCGCGGGCGAGGCCGACGCGGCGCGACCGCGAACGAAGGCCGACCACGCCAAGAACGACCCTGTCGTCCGCCACGCGATCGACGCGCTCGGCGCGCGCGTGGCGGGCATGAAGCCCGAATCCGAAGACCCGTAACCGCGTACGGCGGCCACGATCGCCGCCCACCACCCATCGTCCCGTAGGGGCGGGTCCCCGTGCCCGCCCTCCACTCCACCCAAGGAGCCCCCAATGCCCCGAGGCATGCCCCCCCCCGCCATGAACCCCCGCGGCGGCCAGAGCCAGAACATGATGCGCCAGATCCAGGAAATGCAGGAGCGCATGCTCCTCGAACAGCAGGCGCTCGGTGCCGCCACGGTCGAAGTGTCCGTCGGCGGCGGCGCCGTGACCGTGGTCATGAACGGGCACCAGAAGGTGCAGGAGATCCAACTCGATCCCCAGCTGCTCGATCCGGGCGAGGTCGACATGCTGCGCGACCTGCTGATCACGGCGATGAACCAGGCCGTCGAGCGTTCACAAGCGCTGGCGCACGCCCGGATGAGCGACGTGACAAAGGGCCTGCAGCTGCCGCCGGGGCTGGGGTTCTAGCTTGAGCAGCGCGCTCCCGCGCCCGGTCGCCCGCCTCATCGACGCGTTCGCGCGCCTGCCGGGCATCGGCCCCAAGACCGCGTCGCGTCTGGCGTTCCATCTGCTGCGGATGCCGGACGACCACGCGCTGCAGCTGTCCGAGGCCCTCCGCGCCCTCAAGGAGAGCGTCGTCCACTGTCAACGCTGCTACAACATCGCCGAGACGAGCCCGTGCGAGGTATGCGCCGATCCGTCCCGCGACAGCGGAACGGTCTGTGTCGTCGAGGAGCCGCTCGACGTGATCGCGCTCGAGCGGACCGGTGAGTACAAGGGCCTCTACCACGTGCTGCACGGCGCCATTTCGCCCGTCGACGGCATCGGCCCGACGGACCTGCGGATCGACGAGCTCGTCCGCCGGATGGCTGTCGAGCCGATCCGCGAGATCATCCTGGCCACGAATCCATCCCTCGAGGGCGATGCGACGGCCATGTTCATCGAGCGCGCCCTGCGCGCGAACGGCGTCGAAGTGCGCCTGACGCGTCTCGCCCGCGGCCTGCCGGTCGGCGGCGACATCGAGTATGCCGACGAGGTGACGCTGGGTCGGGCGATGACGGGGCGGAGCGAGGTTCGATAGCGGGAATCCATCGGGCGCGGCGGTCGGTGCGTTCGCGTCGCTCCTACACCATCCGTCCGGTTGCCCTTATAATCGCGCGGTTGGCGCGGCCCGTGGTCGAGCCCAGCAAAGATCCGCCCCCCGGTCGCCTATCCAAGGAGTTGCGCCATGGCGCGTCACCCATTGCGAGCCGCGCTGTTCATGACCTGCGTGGCCGTCACACTGGCCGCGTGCGGCAAGAAGTCGCCGGACGACCTCGGCACGCCGACGGCAGCGGCGCCCGTCGCCGCCGGCCCGTCGCTGGCCGCCGTCGCGCCCAAGGTCGAGTACAAGGTCAGCGAGACGGACCCGGCCACCGAGATCGCCGCCGGCGAGTCGGTGACGGTCACGCCGGGCGCGAACATCCTCATCGGCGAGAACGGCCACGGCGCCCTCGCCTGGCCCGACTTCCTGACGAACGACCTGTACAGCGGCACGGATTCGCTGATCAGCCTGAGCGTGCCTGAGCGCCGCCAGGCATTCCTGGACCAAGCGTCCGGCACCGCGCGCTACCAGGTGTCCGGCGACGAGGCCGCCGAGGTGAAGGTCCGGGCGAACTGGATCGAGGTCAAGGTCGCCAGCGGCCCCGCAGACTTCGTGATCAGCTACATCCCCGGCGCCGACCCAACCGCGTGGGTCGTCATGTTGGACGGCACGGCAACGGTCGATCCCGTCCGGGCGGAGGGCGGCGGCGCATCCGCCACCACCGCCACCACGGTCACGCTTCGAACGGGCGAGGCGGCGGCATACACGGCCACGGCCTTCACCGCCGAGGGTGCGTTGCCCAAACCGCTCGGCATCGACCCCACCCAGGTCAAGGCCTGGCTGGAGCGATTGGGCACCGGCAGCGCCAAGACTTCGATCGCCGGTGTCGCCTTCCGCTGCGAGGTCAAGGGTGACGACGTCGGCCTGCGCGACAGGCCGTCCGAGGACGCCGAGGCAGGCGAGGCGATCCCGGCCGGCACCGTCGTCGTCGTCACCGAGCGCGACGACACCGCCAGCTGGCTCAAGGTGCGCCTGCTGGACGGCACCGAAGAGGGCTGGCTCCCGGTGGACGCGTTGACGTGCCTCGCCCCGCCGGCGGACGCACCTGTCGCGAGCGAAGAGGGCGTCGCGACGCCGACCCAGCGCCCCCTCCCGACGCGCAATCCGTTCGTCGTGCCGATCACCACGCCGCTCCCCACCCCGACCTACCTTGGTACACCATCCCCGACGCCCACCGTCGCCCTGAACATCAAGTTCAGCGCCGACAAGACCCGCATCACGGCCGGCGAGTGCGTGAACTTCAGCTGGGAAGTCGAGAACATCGACGCCGTATACTTCAACGGCAAGGCAGCCACCGGCAAGGGCTCCTCCAAGGAGTGCCCGCCGACCTCGGCCACCTACACGCTGCGCGTCATCCTGCGCGGCGGCGCCGAAGAGAAGCGCTCGATCGAGATCAAGGTCGTGGCCAAGGATGCAACGTCCACGCAGGCCGTCCCACCGACGAAGACGAACCCGCCTCCGCCGGCGACGAACACGCCTGTGCCACCGCCGGCGACGGAGACGGACGAGCCGCCGACCAGCGTGCCGCCCGCTCCGGCGACGAGCACACCCGTTCCCGCAACACCCGTCCCCGCAACGCCCGAGCCGGCAACACCCGAGCCGGCGACACCCGAGCCCCAGCCCACAACGCCGTAGCACAACGGCGCGCACCGTCCGACGCCGTACGCCGTTGAGTTGCGGTGTCGGACGGTGCGCTTTTCGGGGCGGGGGACACGGCGGCGGGCGTGGCGCGATTCGGTGCGCGTCACCGACAGCCGACGTCGCCGGCGATCTCCCGATAGACCGTTCCCAACTCCCCTGCTGACGGCGCGAAGCGGTACAGGGAAGGGTCCGTCGCCACCTTGGCCAGCAGCTCTCCTGCCGCGTCGTTGCCCAGGCCCACGGCGAACACCGCCACACCGCTTGCCCGCGCTCGCGCAGCCGTCGCCAGGACTTCGGTCTCCGATCCGCCGTCCGGACGGCCGTCCGTCAGCAGCACCACGATCTGGCGCACACCCGGCCTCACCGTCGCCTCGAGCAGTCCAAGCGCCGTCCCGACCCCGAGATCGATCCGCGTACCGACGCCTGTCGTCAGGTCCGACAGGCTGGACCGCAAGCGCGCCCGGCTCGCGCTGAGCGGCTGGACGACGCGGGCGGCGCTGTCGAACGTCACCACCGCCGCCTGATCGCGCGGCAGGTTGATCAGGTCGATGAAGCTCCGTCCCGCCTCCGTCGCCGCCGCCAGCTTGTCGCCGGCCATGGACGACGACGTGTCGATCGCCAGGACGACGTGCACCACCGGGCGGCGCGCCGGATCGCAGTAGAAGCGCTCGGCGATCGGAAGGAACAGTTGAACGCGCGGGTTTGGCGCCGTCGCCGTCGCGGGCCGCCCTGTCGCCGAGGCCGTCGGCCATGCGACAATCGTGGCGCTGGCCGTCGCGGTCGTCGGCGCGATGGTTGGCGTGGTCGTATCCGTCGGCAGCAGCGTGGGCACTTCGGTCGCGCCGTCCGTCGGCGTGGGTTCGACCCCCGGCGTGGCCCTCGGGCCGCACACCGACCGCCAGGACAGGCGCACCGGCTGCGACGCGTACCGCGCCCCGTCCGCCAGCGCGTGCAGCGTCAGGTGGTACGTGCCGTCCGGCGTCAGGGGCGGCGGTGCGACCGTGACGTCGAACGTCCTTGCGATCCCTTCCGGCGGCACCGCCACGTCGAGATACTCCGGCGGCGACCACATCACCCACGGCGCCAGGACGACCGGCTCGACATCGCCCGCCAACCGCCGCACCTGCCGTCCCGTGGAGCCGACCAGCGCCGTCAACGCCGCGGGCAACTCGCTGGCGGCGCCGACCTCCACCGCACCGCCCCCCGGCGCCGTGCGCAGCGCCCAATCGCGCCAGTACGCCGTCAGCCGATCCGGCCGCCCGCGCACCCCCGCCGGGGCCGTGCCCGTCACGCCGACGACGAGCGTGATCCCGGCGTCCGCCAAGTCCAGCAGCACCGACTGCCAATCCAGATCATCCGCCGAGTACGGCGCCATGTCCGGACCGCTGTCCCGCCAGCGCGCCGGCGATCCGGGCGCCCAGATCCCCGGCACGAACCCGCCGACGACACCCGCGTTCAGATCCTCGTCCCGCGGCACCGAATCCCCGAACAGGGCGATCACCTTCCTCGCCCCCGCCCGCCAGCCCATCCGCGGATCGTCGATCACCCCGCGCAGGGCAGCCGCGTACGCCTCCGGCTCGTCCCCACCCCCACCCGCCCAGAGCTCCCCCGCCGCCGCCGCCAGGTCCGCCGGCTCCGTCGACAGCGCTCCGCGCAGCCGCCAGGGCCAGTCCGTCGCCTGCCCGGCCGCGCCGTACGGGACATCGCGCACGTCGACGACCGCCACCGCGACATCGGGCGCCAAGTCCTCCAGGCGCGCCGCCAGCTCGATCGCCCGCGCCTTGGCGGTGGACACGACGGCTTCCATGCTGCCCGTCGTGTCGAACACCAGCACCACGTCCGTCCGCGGCGCAACAGGCGGTAGTTCGACCGCCAGCGCCAACCGTGCCGGCTCGCCCGGGCAGGCCGCGACGTCGACGACGTCGCGGAGCGTGGCCGGCGTCGACGTCGGCGGCGGCGAACCCGCCGTCACGGTCGCCCCGGCCCCCTTGGGCGCGAAGATCGCCACGCGCCGGTTGCCCCGGTCCGAGACCCAGACCCGCCCGTCCGGCCCAACCGCCATGTCGCTCGCCATCCGCAGCTGGCCGGCGCCGCGGCCAAAGCCGCCGAAGCGGGCGATCGGCGTCCCTCTCCGATCGAGCACGAAGATTGTGTCGTCCGCCAGCAGAGCCAGCACGGCATCGTCGGCCCCGCGCGCCACGGCAACGGGCCGATCGGGCAGCGGCCAGCGGGCCACCGGGTTGCCGTCGCCGTCGAAGAACGCCAGGCGCCGGTTGCCGAAGTCGGCCACCACACGGCGGCCGTCGCCCAGAACGTCGACGTCGAGCGGCGCCAGGAAGCTGCCGGGTCCCGTGCCGGCCGTGCCGAGTCGCTGCCGCAGCACGCCGGTTCCCGCCTCGTAGCCCAGCAGCCGCGCGTTCGCGACGTCCACTCCGGATATCCGATCGCCCGCCGCCGCCAGCCCGCGCGCTGCCGGCCCGAAGTCGGGATGGCCGTCCCCGGCCGGACGATCGAACCACACGCCGCCGGCCGCATCGTACCCGACCAGCCGATCGGCGGTGCCCACGACGAGAGCGCCGTTGGCCAACGGCGCGACGGCCAGCGGCAGCAGCTCGCGCCCCTGGCTGTCGCGCGGCACGCGGCCGATGATGAGGGCGCCGGCCGCGTCGAAGAAGCGCAGCGACTGGAAGGCGGCCGGGTGGGCCACGATGGGGGCGACGGCGATGACGGCGCTGCCGTCCGGAGCGACGGCGAGCGCGACGGGCTCGCCGTCGGGGATCGGGATCTCGGAGGCGAACGTGAAGTCGCCGGGACCGAGCTGGAGCTCGGCCCGCCCAGGGGAGGTCGGCGCAAGGCCGACGGTGGCGCAGAGCGACAGCGCCGCCGCCACAGGAAGAGCGATCCAACCTCGACCGGCCACGCCGCTCATCGACACGGCAGCTCCGCCGCGACCCGTCGGTAGATCTGCTCGAGGTCGGACGGATTGGGGGCGTGGAAGTAGTGGCGGCTGCTCGTCGCGACGGCGATCAGGAAGGCGGCATCGGCGTCGCCGAGCCCGATGGCGAAGACCGTCGCACCCGTCCGCCGGACGTCCGCCGCGGTGCGCAGCGCGGCGTCGCGCGTCCCGGACGTCGGCTGGCCGTCCGACATGAAGATGAGCACGCGCTGGCTGCCGTTGCGGGCGCGAAGGCGAAGCTCGTCGGCGCCCTTGGCCAGACCGAGATCGACGCGCGTGCCGGCAGTGGTCGTCATCTCGTCGAGCGCCGTCTTGACGAGCACGGCGTTGGCCGTCAACGGCTGGGCGAGCCGCGCCTGGCCGTCGAACGTCACCAGCGCCGAGCGGTCACGGCGACGGTCGAGCAGATCGACGAACTGCCGGCCGGCCGCCTTGGCCGCCGCCAACTTGTCGCCCGCCATCGACGATGACGTGTCGATGACGAGGACGATCTCGGCGCCGAGGCGTGCGTCATCCGGCTGGCAGTGATTCCGTTGCGTGATCGGCAGGTAGACCTCGGACGGCCCGGTGACCCTCGGCGTCGGCGTCGGCGTCGGAGCGGGCAGGACCTCGACCTCGGGCACCGGGAACTCGAACGTGAAACGCCGGCCGTCCGCGGTGTAGCTGGCCGTGGCAAGCGTGTTCGTCGGGATGCGGCCGACGCGGCCCGGCGTCACCCGCATGCTCACGGTGGCCTTGCCGCTCGGCAACGCGCCGAGCGTCCAGACGACGTCCGTCCCGATCAGCGTCCCGCCGCGCGTCGCCGAGCCCGGGACGAACGTCACGTCGGGGCCGAGGCCGTCGACGATCCGCACGTCGGTGGCGGCGACGCCGCCGACGGTCTGCGAAAGCTCGGCGTAGATGGACGCCAGCTGATCGGGCCGCGGCGCGGCGAAGTAGCGGCTCGAGGCGCCGGCGACGGTGACCAGGAGGTCGGTCTCGATCGTGTCGCCCAGGCCGATCGCGTAGACGAGCGCGCCGTGCGCCTTGGCGCGGGCCGCCTCGATGACCGTGTCCACATAGGGCTGGCCGATCCGGCTCGGCTTGCCGTCCGTCATCAGGATCAGCACCGGCCGTGCGCCCGGCCTGGCCGCCTCCAGGACGTGATCCGTCGCCCGGCGCAGGGCGGTGGCGATGTCCGTGTTGCCGGTGTGCTGGATGTCGGCGACGGCGGCACGGACGGCGGCACGGTCGTGGGTCAGCGGCTGGTCGAGCGAGATGAGGTCGGAGAACGAGACGAGGCCGACACGGTTCGTCGTCAGGTCGAGGCTTGGCGAGGCGACGAAGCTGTCGGCCGCGGCCTTGGCGGCAGCCAGCTTCACCCCGGCCATCGAGTTCGAGCGATCGATGATCAGCATGATCTCGCTGGCCGGCGCCGTGCCGCCGCGGCACTGGATGTCGAGGAGGAGGTTGATCGTCACCGGCCGGCCGAGGACGACCTGCGCCGGCGCGGCCGTCTTGTCGCCCGTGACGGTGCACGGCGGGTCGGGGGTCGGCGTCGGCGTCGGCTGTGTGCCGGGACCCGGCTCGAAGACGAGCACCGCCCGCGAGGTGCTGTCCAGGACGTACAGTCGGCCGTTCGGGCCGGCGGCGAGGTCGGACGGCACACCCCGGGGGTAGGTCGCGACCGCCTCGATGGGCCAGGCGGCCAGCGGTTGGCCGTCGGACGCCCAAGCGGCGACCGTGCCGTCGAAGCGCAGCGTGAAGACGGTGCCGTCCGGCCCGACGCTGATCCGGTGCGGGCCGCCGCCGCCGGTCGGCCAGCTGGCGAGGACCTGTCCCGTGGTCGGGTCGAGAACACGAACGTCGCCCTGCTCACCGCCGGCGGCGTACAAACGGCCGTCCGGACCGCGGTCGATGTCGAGCGGCCAGGCGTAGCCGCTCTGGGTCGGGGTGAAGCGGCCGAGCGGCTCCCTGCCGCTCGGATCGTATGCCAACACCGTGCCCGACAGCGCCGACGTGGCGTAGACGCGGTCGTTCGAGGCGGCGAGGCCGAAGCCGTTCAGGCAATCGCACGTCCAACGCCAGCTCTCCCGCCCGGTGACGGGGTCGATCCGGGTGGCGTACGAGACGCTGCTGATCCCGAGCAACAGCCCGCCGTCCGGTGTCGTGGCCACCTCGTCGGCGCCGAGGCTGGGCAGTGCGCGTTCGAAGCCGCCGTCATGGCGAAAGATCCTTACGATGCCCAGGTCGCGCTCGGCGACGACGAGCTGCCCGTCGGGCAGCGTGTCGAGGGCGATCGGATCGAGGGCCGTCGGTGCGGCCAGCGGGTCAAGCAGCGTCGCGGCGGTCAGGACGGGCAAGCCCGCGCCGGTGGCATACAGTCGCAACCCCTGCGTCGGGCGGCCGGGATCGCCGGTCGGGCCGGAGGCGAGGGCCAGGCGGCCGCCGGTGTTCAGGGCCAGGCGCTCGGCCGGCGCGAAGCGGGCGGTTTCGGGCAGCATGTCGCTCGTGATCGCGTCCGTCTGCGCCAGCGCGCTGTCGAGGACCTTGATCTCATCGCGGTCGCCCGAAGGGCCGTTCAGCAGGACGTAGACGGCGCCGGTGTCCGGGTGGACCGCGACGTCGCGGATGCCCTTGAACGCATGGCGGTCGATGAAGGCGCCGGTGCTCGCGAAGACCGAAAGGCGCCCGAGCGGCTCCGTGCGATCATCGCTTGGCGCGCCGGCGGTATCGGCGACGAGGATCCGGCCGTCGGAGGTCACGGCCAGCTCGTTCGGCCCGGCCAGCTGGTCGGCCGCGCCGCCGGCCCCGCCAAAGCCGCTCAACCACGTGCCGTCCCATGTGAAGCGCTCGACACGCCGGGAGCCATCGGACAGCACGAGGACATCGCCGTTCGGGGCGAGGGCGACGGCGTGCGGGACGAAGGCTTGGAAGTCGGCGGCGGCCATCCACTGCGCCACGGGTTCGCCGGTGAGCGTGAACACGGAGAGACGCCGGTTCGCGCGGTCGGCCACGTAGACGCGGTCGCGCGCGGCGTTCACCGCCACGTCGCGCGGCTGGTTCAACTCCGCCGGCCCGTTGCCGAACCGGCCGAACGCACGTTCCACCCGGCCATCCGCACCGACGACGGCGATCCGGTGGTGGCCGCTGTCGGCGACGTAGAACAGGCCGCCCGGCGCGGCGGCGACCCCGCCTGGGAGATAGAGGCTGCCGGTATCGAAGGCGGCCATGCGCGTCTCGACGAGCGACCACTGGCGCAGCGGCTGCGCGCGGGCGGTATCGGCATCGGGTTGAGAAGGCGTTCGCAGCGTCAGCAGCAGGGCGGCTATTAAGGCGCCCGCCATGCAGGTCCGCAGCCGGTGGGGGGGCAGGAACGGCACGGGCATGTCTCACCTATCGCGTTGGCGGTCGGTCGACGGGCGCACGGGCGGTGCGCGCCGGATATCCCGGCAGCGGGGGGTCGTCGGCCGGTGGGGGGGAGGGATTGGGCGCCAAGCTTAGCGCCGTGGGCGGGGCATCGCCAGCCCTGGGCGGTCCAATCGGCCTCCGCGGGGTTAGACGCGGAAGGGGGGGTCTGGGTTATGGGGGATGCGTTGGAATGGAACGCGTCGTGGGCTGAAACGACATCGCTTGGTCGTACGCACGCTCCAGAGACATGGCCCGCGTCGACCAGACGTATGCCTCGGAAACCCGCGTCCGTGCCCCGTCACCGAGGCGTGCGTGAAGCGATCCATCGCGCAACAGGGCCACGACGGCCTCGGCCATCGCGCCGTCGTCGCCCGCGGCGACGACGCGCCCGCTCACGCCGTCGACGATCACCTCGCGCAGCTCTCCGACGGCGTCGGCGACGATCGGGAGACCGGCGCTCATCAGCTCGAGGAGCTTGAACGGCGATTTCGTGCGGTTGACGAGGGTGTCATCGAAGGGGTAGAGGGCGATGTCAGCCTCGGCGAACGTCGCGGCGGCGGCCTGCGGGTCGAGCCAGCCGCGCATCTCGACGGCATCGGCCAGACCGCGACGCGCCGCCAGTTCCGCGAAGCGTCGCTCCTCGCCGAACAAGCCCGTGCCGGCGACGATCAGTCGCGTGTCCGGCACGGCAGCGCGGACGCGGGCGAGAACGTCGAGCGGGCGGTCGAGGGCGAACTCGAAGAAGCGGGTGTAGAGGAGGAGCGTGGGCGGGCGAGGCGATGTGGATCGTCCGTGGTTCGCCGACGTCGCGGCGACGGGGTCGCCGCCGTCGATTCCCAGACTGTCGTCCATCGCGTTCGGCAGGTACATCACCCGCGCCGGCGGCACGCCCATCGCCCACGCCAATCCCTCGAGCGCCCGGCTGGCGACGGTCACGTGATCGGCATGGGTCAGTCCCCAGCGCTCCTGCCACGCGAAGACGGCGCGCTGGGCGCGGCTGTAGCGTTCGAGGTCGTTCCAGCCGCCGGCGCCCTCCCAGTCGTCCGTGTCGACGATCAGGCGGAAGGGGCGGGCGGCATCGCGACGCGACGGGCTTAGCGGCCACAATCGCAGCATTCGTGATTGCCGCCCGAGCCACAACATCGTCGCCGCCAGGCCGCTGTAGGCCTTGGGCTTGAAGGCGTGAACGATGTCGGGTTCGAGCGCGAGGGCCATGCGGGCCATGCGGGCCGCGACGATGGCGTGGCCGACGATCGGTATGCGCAGGCCGGCCAGCGCGACGTGGACGATCCGCACGCCCGGGACGTCGTCGTCCCAGGCGCGGTCGGCCTCGGCGGGTGTGTGCCACGGCGGCAGGAGGAGCGTGACGGCGTGGCCGCGCGCAGCGAGCGCCCGGGCGGCGGGCAGGGCGCGGCGGCGGATCGTCATCTTGGGGCCGAGACCGAAGGGGCCCAGCATGACGATTCGCAGCCCGCGGCCCGGGTGCTCAGCGTTCATCGCGAATCGCCTAGCGCCGGCCGGTCATCGCGTCGTCGATCCCGTTCATTCCACCGTCACGCTCTTGGCCAGGTTGCGCGGCTGATCGACGTCGCAGCCGCGGGCGACGGCGGCGTGGTAGCTGAGGAGTTGAACGGCGATGACGTCGACGAGGGGGGACAGCTCCTCGCGGACGGTCGGCACGGTGAGGAGGTGGTCGGCGACGGCGGCCGAGGCGGCGTCGCCCGGGGCGGCGAGGACGATCGTGCGGGCGCCGCGGGCGCGGACCTCCTCGATGTTCGAGAGGATCTTCTCGTGGACGGGGCTGGGTGTGGCGATGGCCAGGACCGGGATGGCGGGGTCGAGCATCGCGATCGGGCCGTGCTTCAGCTCGCCGGCGGGGTAGCCCTCGGCGTGGATGTAGCTGATCTCCTTGAGCTTCAGCGCGCCTTCGAGCGCGATGGGGTAGCCGAAGCCGCGGCCGATGAAGAACATCGACCGGACGTCCGTGATGTCGAGCGCGTCGACGAGGGCCTCGACGGCGGGCTCGACGGCGAGGGCGGCGCGGATCGCGTCCGGGATCGCGACGAGGTCGCGGAGGATCGAGGACCCCTCGTCGCCGTCGAGCGCACCGCGCTTCGTCGCCAGCGCGACGCTGACGAGCGTGAGGAGCGCGAGCTGGGCGGTGAACGTCTTCGTGGCGACGACGCCGATCTCCGGGCCGACCTGGAGGAACAGCGTGGCGTCGACGAGCCGCGTCACCGAGCTGCCGACGATGTTGCACAGCGCCAGCGTCGGCGCGCCGGCGGCCTTGGCGCGGCGCAGCGCGGCCAGCGTGTCGGCCGTCTCGCCGCTCTGCGTGATGCCGATCACGAGCGTGTCGGGGCCGACGAGGGCGTCGCCGTAGCGGTACTCGCTCGCGATGGCGACGTCCGTCGGCAGCTTGGCCCAGCGCTCGAGCAGGCGCGCGCCGACGAGGCCGGCGTAGGCCGATGTGCCGCAGGCGACGATCGTCACCCTTCGAATCGCGTCGAGGTCGAGCGCGTCGAGCTCGGGCAGGACGACGCGGCCGCCCGCGATCCGCCCGCGTAGCGTATCGGCGAGCGCGCGCGGTTGCTCGTCGATCTCCTTGCGCACGAAGTGGCGGTAGCCGCCGCGCTCGGCGGCCTCGACGCTCCAGTCGATGATCATCGGCGCGCGTTCGACGGGCGTCCCGTCGAGCGTCGACAGCCGGACGCCGTCGGCCGTCAATTCGACGAACTCGCCGTCCTCGACGATCAGGATGCGGCGGGTGTAGGGCAGCAGGGCCGGGATGTCGCTGGCCAGGAAGTTCTCGCCGTCGCCGAGCCCGACGACGAGCGGGCTGAACTTGCGCGCGGCGACGATCAGGCCGGGGGCGTCGGGCGACAGGGCGGCGATGGCGTAGGCGCCCTCGACTTGGGCGAGGGCGGTGCGGACGGCGGAGGCGAAGCGGGCGCGTCGCGTGTCGACGTCGCCCGATATCCATCCATCGACCGATCCATGCGACTCATGCGACCCATGTGACCCATTCGCCGTCGGCGAGGCTGCCGCTTCCGCGATCAGGTGCGCCAACACCTCGGTGTCCGTTTCGGAGGCGAAGGCGTGCCCCTCGCCGACGAGGCGGGCCTTCACGACGGCGTGGTTCTCGAAGATGCCGTTGTGGATCACGGCGATCCGCCCGTCGGCCGCGGTGTGCGGGTGGGCGTTGGGCGTGGTCGGCGCGCCGTGGGTGGCCCAGCGGGTGTGGCCGATGCCGTGGTGGCCGCCGGGGGCGTCGAGGGCGAGGATGTCGCGCAGGGCCGACAGCTTGCCGGCGGCCTTGCGGACGGCAAGCTGGCTGGTGTCGTCGATGATCGCGACGCCCGCCGAGTCGTAGCCGCGGTACTCGAGGCGGGACAGGCCGTCGAGGAGGATCGGCAGGGCATCGCGCCCGCCGACGTAGCCGACGATTCCGCACATGGGGACTCTCCTGATTCGTTTCAACGTCGGGGGCACTGCCGGCCGCGTTGTCCCGCCGGTCACCCGGTGGTTTTGGCGGCGGCTTGTTGGGTTCAGGAGAGCAGACCTTGGGCTGTGCCGGCCCAGGAGGCATCCACCGATCTGTCGAATGTTCCCCGTTCTCGGCCGCTTGCGACGACGATTCGTCGCCCGTTGCCGCGGGTTAGCCCGGCGCGTCCGGGAACCTCCACCTCGTCGACTCTGCCCGCCCCGGCGTCGGCCGCTACCCGCCGCGGGGTGCCCGTCGCACGGCGGGCGCCTCGTCGATCGTCGTCGAACGGCGGCGCACTGGGTGCGGTGCGGGCGATGGGGGAGTCCTGGTGCTTGGCTGCTCGGGGTCGGTCGGCGCGGGACCGGGGGCGGGGTGGGTGGCGCGGCTTGGGCCTTTCGAGGGAGGGTCGGCAGGAATGGGCGCGAACGTGTGCCATCGAGCGTCACGGGGTCACGATGGGAACGGCGGCACTATAGCGCAGAGGGTGGGCGGGGGGTCAAGCCGCCCATGTAGCACCATTGTGCTACACTCGGAGCTTCTCATCATGGAGGATGCGCATGGTACGGGAGATCACGTTGCGGCAGGCTGGCGGGTCGGTTACGGCCACGCTTCCCAAGGACATGGCGGATCGACTTCACGTTAAGCCTGGAGACACCATCTTCGCGATCGAGACGGATGGAGGCGTCCTCCTCACTCCATACGACCCTGCGTTCAGCGACGCAATCAAGGCGTTCGATCACGTTCGGCGGCAATACAGGAACACGTTGAAGCGCCTTGCGGAGTAGCCCGTGAGCGAACCCCGATGGTTGTCGCGTAGGCTCGTGGACGTGATGCATGAGGAAATGCTTCGCGAGCATGGCGGCTCACCCGGTGTTCGCGCTGGCGGCGATGACTTGATCGAGTCCGCGCTCATGCGCCCGCAACAACGTCTCGCGTACGAACCGGACTCCGATCTTCCGGCCCTGGCCGCCTCTTACTTGTTTGGCCTCGCCATGAATCACGGCTATGTCGACGGAAACAAGCGGGTGGCTTTCGCCGCGGCGGCGACGTTTCTCGTCTGGAACGGTCTGCAGCTCACGGCGTCGGAACCGGATGCGTATGACATCGTCATCGGGATGATCGATGGACAATACTCCGAAGGCGCCATCGCCGACTGGTTCCGGTTGAACTCGGAGTCGCGGAGTTGATCATCCGCAAGGCCGTCGTCTACATCACCCGCCTCGACGGCCCGGCGGCGACGCCCCAGTTGCTCGTCTTCGACCATGTCGATCACCCGGCCGCCGGCACCCAGGTGCCCGCCGGGACGGTCGACGACGGCGAGGCCGTGGCGGCCGCCGCGCTGCGTGAGGCGTACGAAGAGACCGGGCTGGAGGGCATTCGGCTCGTCGCCGCGCTGGGCATCGAGGACGTGGACCTGCGGCCCTACGGCGTCGAGGCGACGGCGCGGCGACACTTCTTCCACGCGGTTGTCGATGCAGGCGATGGGGTCGATGCGGTCGATGCGGTCGACGGCGCCCGTCGCGAACGCTGGCGCCATGTCGAGGCGCATCGCTCGGACGGCGGGCCGCCGGTGGCGTTCGAACTGTATTGGGTGCCGCTCGCCGCACCGCCGGCGTTGGCGGGCGAGCTCGGGGCGCGGTTGCCGCTCGTTCGAGCGTGGTTCGGGCTCTGATCACCATTGGATTCGCCAGCCGCCTTGGCTCGGCTTCGGCGAGCGCGTACCATGCTCGTCGTGGACTTGTGCTTGCTCACCCCGCTACAGATGGAGTTGCCGCCGATGCATGGGCGAGCCTTGACCAAGTACGTGATGGCCCCATCAACCCCGGACGCATGATCCTCCTTCACGACTTCCAGGGCCTGGCTATCCGCTTCACGGATGAGCGACGCGCCCATATTCTCGACCACCCCGAGATGGTGTCGATGGAAGCGGCCATCGAGGAAGACCCTCGAACATGATGCGTTTGTCCTAACCGCCTATCTGACCGACCGGGTCAAGCAAGGAGTGCCGATATGGCCCTCGCCAAACGAAAAGTGAAGATCTGGTATGACGCGGAGGGTGACTTCCTTGAGGTGATCTTCGATAACAGGCCAGGGTTCTTTCGGGAGACAACGAATGATCAGGTGATGGAGAAGGTTGACGAGGAGGGCAATGTGCTCGGCTTTTCCGTGTTACGTGTCAGCGCCGTGAAGCAGGCACCGCTAGACGTTGCGTTGTAGCATCTTTGGGCGCTCGCCCATCGCACGACACTTTGCATGAACGTCAGAACACCATGCGCCTAGCCATCCTCACCGACGCCCACGCCAACCTCCCCGCCCTCCGCGCCGCCCTCGCCGCCGTCGACCGCTTTGCCCCCGACCTCACCGTCCACACCGGCGACGCGATCGGCACCGGCCCCTACCCGCGCGAGTGCCTCGAGCTCCTCCTCGCCCGCCCCGCCACGCGCTGCCTGATGGGCAACCACGACGCCTGGTACGCCTTCGGCCTGCCCGACCCGCGGCCGGACTGGATGAGCGTCGGCGAGCGGGCGCACCAAGTCTGGACGCACGCCCAGCTGGGCGACGAGCTGCGCGGCGTCGTCGCCGCCTGGCCGTACAACCTGCGGCTCGAGACGCCGGCCGGCGCGATCGAACTCCTGCACTTCCCGCTCCGGCCGAACGACGAGTTCCTCTCGGCTCGATTTGCGCCGCGGACGGGCGAGGAGGCCGACGCGTTGTTCGGGGGCGGGGCGTGGATGACGTTCTACGGGCACGATCACACCGCCGCCGACCTGACGGGCGCCGCGACGCGCTACGTGAACCCAGGTTCGGTCGGCTGCGCGCCGACACCGGTGGCGCGGGTCGCATTCCTGGACGTCCGGGCCGCCGACGATTGGGAACTATCGATCGCTTCGGAACCCTACGACCCGACCGACCTTCTGCGCGCGTTCGACGACCGCGAGGTTCCCGAGCGCGACTTCATTCGGCAGGTGTTCATGCCCTTCAGCGCGTGATCAGAAACGGCGAGGCACGATGGCGATTGACGTCCGAACCGCGCACGTAGTGCCACATCCACTCGCCGTCATCCGCCGCCAGGCGAGCACGCGGGAGCTGGCGACGGTGGTTCCCGCAGCGTGCGGCGTCGCCCCCCCCCCCCCCCCCCCCCCCCCCCCGCCCCCCCCCCCCCCCCCCCCCCCCCCCCCCCGGCGCCCCCCCCCGCACCACCCCCCCCCCCGGGGCAACCCCCCCGGGCCCCCCCCCCCGGGGGCGTGAACGACGCTCAGGCGTTCGACACCGCGCTACTCCACTGCAGCCGCGTCCAACCAATCGGCAAATGCCGCCAACTGGGCCGTCACCATCGCCATCGTGACTCCAACGTCCGTAACCAGCACATCGATTTGCCCGGCATCGAGGTTGTAGGTGTAGGCGTTGCGCACTACGTGCCGAAAGCCGCGGTAGCGATCGAGCGTGGCGTGTAGGTCGGAAGTGATGACCGGCGGCCGGACGTCCGTGACCGGGGCGGCCATTTGGGCCAGGAGTTCGGCGTGCCAACTCGGCCCTTCGGGCAAGGTGTCGTCCACCTGCCGCGCCACTTGCTCGAACAGCCGCTCGACGCCTGAATAGAATGCGTGGAGGTTGAGCGCTGCCGCGTCGACGTAGCGATCGTCATCAGCGTGCCGTGCCGCCGCCAGCGATCCTGCAGCGCGCTGGGTCACACGCGCCAGGGCGGGCATCTCCTGCCTGATGCGGCCGGCCAGCGTCCGGTAGCTTGGCCTCACAGCGCCACCCCGTATTCCTCGACCGTCGCCCTCAGATGATCCGGGCAGCGCTCCATGGCCACGAGGTCGACTCCGAACTCGGCGGCGACGCCCTGCAACTGACCTACCGCCGTGAAGTAGTCGTCGTCCCGAATGCCCCACGCGGCAAGGTCGATGTCGGAGCGGGTGCCAAACCAGCGCCCCTCGTTCTCGATCAGAGACCCGAACACCACGATACGCTCGGCGCCGAAGCGCTCGCGGAGGAGCGCCGCGCAGGAGCGTGCGGCCGACCATGCGCGATCGCGCTTGGCGGCGCGGGCGGCGGCGTCTTCGGCGTTGCGGCGGCGGACGGTGGCGCGGTGGGCTGCGGTTACCGTGGGTGGTGGAAGGGGCGGTGGGGTCAACATAGAGGCAGTTTATCAGAGGGTGGCAAGCGTGACCACAGCCGCGGTGGCGTGCTAGATTTCCCTGCGGATCCATGCGACGTGTTAGACCCGACGGGCGCGTGAGTGCATCCGGACAAGTCGCGACGGACTTCGGCCCGCCATGTCGATTTCGCGTCGCGCCGTTCGACGCTGGTGTAGAGGCCGGTCAAGCGGGCCTCGCAACCAGAACTCGAACCAGTAACCAGCGACAAGGAGAGCGAACGATGCGCGTCATGGTGATCGTGAAGGCCACCGCGGATTCCGAAGCCGGCGTCATGCCGAGCGAGCAGCGGATGACCGAGATGGGCGCCTACAACGAGCAGCTCGTAAACGCCGGCATCATGCTGGCCGGCGAGGGCCTCCATCCGAGCACGAAGGGCGCCCGCGTCCAGTTCGCGGGCACGAACCGCACCGTCGTCGACGGCCCGTTCGCCGAGACCAAGGAGCTTGTCGCAGGCTTCTGGCTCTGGCAGGTGCGGTCGATGGACGAGGCGATCGAGTGGGTGAAGCGCTGCCCGAACCCGATGCTCGGGCCGTCCGAGATCGAGATCCGGCCGGTGTTCGAGGCCGAGGACTTCGGCGCCGAGTACACGCCGGAGCTGCGTGAGCAGGAGGATCGGCTGCGGGCGAAGGTGGAGGCGCAGCAGGCGTCGTAGGCGGTCGCCGCGCTGCTCGGCGGCCTGCTCATCGCAGACGCCCGCCGAAGCCTGACGGTTACCCGGGTGAATCGCGACGGTCACTCAGGCGAGTCGCGACGGTCACCCGGGTGAATCGTGACGATCGCCCAGGTGAAACATGACCGTCGCGGTGGGATATGTGATGATCGAACCATGCCGACGTCCGCCACCCACCGCGCCATCGACGCCGTCTGGCGGATCGAGTCCGCGCGCCTGATCGCCGGCCTCACCCGCATCGTCCGCGATGTCGGCCTGGCCGAGGACCTCGCCCAAGACGCGCTCGTCAGCGCGCTCAAGCAGTGGCCTGAGTCAGGCGTCCCGGACAACCCGGGCGCCTGGCTCATGGCCGCGGCCAAGCACCGGGCGATCGACCAGTTCCGGCGCGCCGAGCGGCTCGACGTGAAGTACGCGGCCATCGCGCACACCCTCGAGGCCGAGCACGACGACGCCGCGGCGGACCGCGACGCGGCGCTCGACGGGGTCGGGGTCGATGCCGATGACGACGTCGGCGACGACCTGCTGCGGCTCGTCTTCATCGCCTGCCACCCCGTCCTGTCCACGGAAGCGCGTGTCGCGCTCACGCTCCGCCTCCTCGGCGGCCTGACGACGGACGAGATCGCCCGCGCCTTCCTCGTCGCCGAAGCGACCGTCGCGCAGCGGATCGTCCGCGCCAAGCGGACCCTTGCCGAGGCGCGCGTCCCGTTCGAGGTCCCGCGCGGCGCCGACCGTGCCGCCCGCCTTTCGTCCGTCCTCGAGGTCATCTACCTGATCTTCAACGAAGGCTACTCGACCACCGCCGGGGACGACTGGCTCCGGCCGGCGCTGTGCGACGAGGCGCTCCGCCTGGCCCGCATCCTGGCCGGCCTCGCGCCCGGCGAGCCCGAAGTGCACGGCCTCGTCGCCCTTCTCGAGATCCAGGCATCCCGTACGCACGCGCGCGTCGGCCCGTCCGGCGAGCCGATCCTCCTGCTCGACCAGAACCGTAGCCGCTGGGACCAGCTCCTCATCCGCCGCGGCCTGGCAGCCCTCGACCGTGCGGCAGCGCTCGCCGCCGCACAGGGCGGTGCGCTCGGCCCGTACGCCCTCCAGGCCGCGATCGCCGCTTGCCACGCTCGGGCGCGAACCGCCACGGATACGGATTGGGGCCGCATCGCCGCGCAGTACGACGCGCTCGCCCAACTCGCCCCGTCCCCCGTCGTCGAGCTGAACCGCGCCGTGGCCGTGGCGATGGCGTTCGGTCCGGCGGAGGGCCTCGCGATCGTCGACGGGCTCGTCGCGGAGCCGGCGCTCAAGGCATACCACCTGCTGCCGAGCGTGCGGGGCGACTTGCTGGCCAAGCTCGGGCGCTCCGACGAGGCGCGCGCGGAGTTCGAGCGGGCGGCGGGGATGACGCGCAACGGGCGGGAGCGGGCGTTGTTGCTGGGGCGGGCGGGGGAGTGCGGGTCCAGATCCGTTTCCACCACGCAGTAGAATCGGTCCCGTCCAGCCGCCTCCCCATCTGCAGGAGGGCCGACCATGTCCTGGCAATCCCGTATCGCCCCCCTCGCCGAAGCCGCCCTACACAACCGCGCCGTCCCCGGCCTCGTCCTTGCCGTGGCGCGCGGCCACGACGTGCCCGAATACCTCGTGCTCGGCACCGACGCCGCCGGCCGCGCCTTGACGACGGACTCGCTGTTCCCGGTGGCCTCGATCACCAAGCTGGCGACGGCGCTGGCGGTCCTGCGCCTCGTCGCTGACGGGATGCTCGAGCTCGACGATCCGCTGGCCAAGCACCTGCCCGATGCCGCCGCCGCTCAGGACGGCGTGACCCTTCGCACCATGCTCAGCCACACGGCGGGCCTGCCGATCGACCTCGCACCCGAGGCTGCTCCGTACGCGCCGGGGCTCGACTGGCCGGCTCTCGTCCGCGCCTGCCTCGCGACCCCGCCGGCGGCTGCGCCCCTGATCGAAGTCCAGTACAGCAACGTCGGCTCCGGCCTGCTGGCCATCGTCGTCGAGCGGCGGACCGGACTGCCGATCCGCGAGGCGCTCGAAACCCACGTGCTGTCGCCGCTCGGCATCGAAGGCACCCTCGGCAGCGAGCCGCCGCGCCCGCCGGCCGTGCTGACGGGCGAGCTCGGCGACCATGCCGGCACCGCGCTCGAGCCCTTCAACTCGCCCTTCTGGCGATCGCTCGGCATGCCGTGGGGCGGCCTGCTGACGACGGCCGCCGGTGCGCTCGCGCTGGTACGGGCGTACGCCGGTGTGCCCGCCGGCTTCCTGCCCGCCGACATCCTCGCCGACGCCACCCGCGACCAGACCGGCGGGCTCGGCGGCGGCCTCTTCGGGTCGCTGCGTTGGCCGCGCTGCCCATGGGGCCTCGGCGCCGAGCTGCGCGGCGACAAGGCGCCCCATTGGACGCCGGCCGAGGCCTCGCCCGACTCCTTCGGCCACGTCGGCGCCAGCGGCTGCCTGGCCTGGTGCGACCCGGCGGCGGACGTGGCCTGGGCGATCCTGGGCACGCGCACCTTCGAGCGGTGGTGGCGGGCATGGCCCTCGATCGGGGCGGCGGTATTGGCGACCGGCGGGCCGGCGGGCTCGGTCAGCGCGTGATGACGCTGACCTTGGTCATCATCGCCAGCCGCCCGACCGGAACGTCACCGGCAGCCAAGCGCGCGCCACGATCGTCGCCGACCACTCCGAACCGTCGCTGAGCCGGAACCGCGCCACCGCCGGCCGCTCGCCCACCATGCTGACGGCCTCGGCGATGTAGAGACCGTCGCCGTCCAGGGCCAGCCCGACCGCGCGCCGGGGCAGCGGCGCGCGCAGCGCGAGGGCGGGGCGGAGGGGATCGCTCACGTCGAACACGGCCAGTCCATCGGCGGTAAGCGCGAGCCAGCGTTCGTTCGCATCGACCATGATCGGGCCGAAGTCGGCGATGACGCCGTCGCCGAAGTCGCGCAGGCCCGGCAACGTCGTCGATGCGGCGGGCACGGGGTGCAGTGGATCGGCCAGATCGAAGCCGATGATCTTTCCATCCGCGACGAACGCACGCTGCCATTCCTCGTCGACCACCCAGAGAATGCGTCCGTCGGGCGAAACTGCGAGGCCGCGTCCGCGCCGCAGCCCCGGCAGCGTGCCCGCTCGGCGCGGCTTGACCATGTCGCGCGTGTCGACGACGTCCACTCGATCTTCGTACAACAGATAGACCGCGCCGCCGGGACCCGCGGCGATCTCGTCCGGGCGGCTCCCGACATTCCATCGGCCCGACGCGCGCGGCCGTGCGGGATCGGACAGGTCGATGACCCGAAGGTCGTGCCGGTCCTCGAGCGTGTACGCCCGGTCGCCGAAGACCTCGATCTTGGAAGGCCAACCGTCGATGTCGACCGCGCCGACGCCGCTGACCGTGCCGTCGTCGACCACGCCGTAGACGCCGATCGTCACCGGACGGTCGCGGTTGACGCCCGTCGCGCGCTGGCCGGCGACGACGATCCGTTGGCCGTCGGTGCGGACGGCCCAGGCGCCGAGGCCGAGCGTCCACCGAGCTGTTGCCGGCCAGCCGTCGGAGGCGCCTACTTCGACGACCGGCGTGCCGGACGCCCCCTCGGGATCCGTCGACTGCTCGGGCGCGTAGGGCAGCCATGCGACCCGGCCCGCGGCCGCGTCGAGTCCGGCCGAGCGGCTGTCGAGCACCGCCGGACCGCCGATGACCGAGGCATCCCACCGCCGCCCGTCGAGCACGAGGCGCAGCGGGCGATCGAGCGCGGCACGCGCCGTCGAGACCGCGCCGACAGCGCCGATCGTGGCGACTGCGCCGGCTGCGACGATCGCACCGGCCGCAACGATCGCACGGGGGCCACCCATCGCACCCACGAAGACCGACGCACGCGTGGTCCAGGTGCATGTAGAAGGGACAACTCGCTGGCGCATTCGCATTGTTGCACGTCCAATCCCGGTTCGTTGTCCGTACAGTCGCGTGGCGGCGGGGCATCGTCTAGGCTGCCCGCACAATACCGCACGCCACGGATCGAGGCGAAACGGATTGGAGCACGTTCGCACGATCCACGCGACCCAGCGAGCCCGCGACGTCGGCACCCAATAACCGAACGGTAGGGTCAAACAGCATGCCGTGCCCCTGCCGTTCGGTTGACCCGTGACCGTTCGGTCACATATGATCCCCCCATGACGGACGACGACCGTGTTTTCAAGGCGCTCGCCGACCCGACGCGTCGCATCCTGCTCGACCGGCTCTTCGAGCGTGACGGCCGCACGCTGACCGAGCTCGAGTCCACGCTGGAGATGACGCGATTCGGGGTGATGAAGCACCTGCGCGTGCTCGAGGAGGCGAACCTCATCGTCACGCGCCGGTCCGGCCGGGAGAAGCTGCACTACCTGAACCCCGTGCCGATCCGGCTGATCCACGACCGGTGGATCGACAAGTTCACCGAGCGTCGGATCACGGCGCTCACCGACCTCAAGAAGGAACTGGAGGACACATAGATCATGACAGCTTCGGACATGACCGGCCCCGACACCGCCCCGCCGACGAAGGCGGCCGCGACCACCCAGGTCCACCGCGTCTACATCCAGGCCACGCCGCAGCAGGTCTGGGATGCCATCACCCAGCCCGAGTGGAACGCGCGCTACGGCTACCCCGGCCACAGCGAGTACGACCTCCGACCCGGCGGCGCCTACCGCGGTATCGCCGACGCCAACATGATGGCGATGGGCCTCCCGGAGCTTCTCGTGGACGGCGAGGTCCTCGAGGCGGACCCGCCGCGGCGGCTCGTCCAGACGTGGCGCTTCAACTGGAGCCCGGAGATCATCGCCGAAGGCTACACGCGCCTCACGTGGGAGACGGCGGAGGAGATCGGCGGGATCACGCGCCTCACCGTGACGCACGAGCTCGAGGGCGCGCCGCTCACGGCCGAGCAGGTCGGCGGGTCGGCCCCGATGGTCGAAGGCGGCGGCGGCTGGGCGATGATCTTGAGCGGGCTGAAGACGCTGCTCGAGACCGGGAAGGATCTCGGGATCCACGACGCCTGATCGATCGCGGCGCGGGCTCTGGTCGGCCGGGGCCCGCGCCGCTTGGCGTGGCACAATCCCGCCATGGTCTTTCTCGCCATCGCCCGCCAGAGCTTCCGCCGCCACCTCACGTACCGCGCCGCCGCCGCCGCCGGCCTGCTGACGAACTTCTTTTTCGGTATGGTCCGCGTCGCCGTGATCACCGCGCTCTACGACGGCCGGTCGGAGGCCGCCGGCATCACGCTGCCCGCCGCCATCACGTTCACCGCGCTCAGCCAGGCCGTCATCGGCCCGCTGGCGGCGTTCAGCTGGTTCGACGTGATGCGCAGCGTCCACTCGGGCGAGATCGCGGGCGACCTGCTCCGTCCGATCGGCTACCTGACGTACTGGCTGGCCAACGACTTCGGCCGCGCGCTCACGCAGTTCCTGCTGCGCGGCGTGCCGATGCTCATCGGCTACGTCCTCCTGTTCCCGTGGATCGCCCCCGCCGGCACGCACTTCGTGTGGCCGCAGGGCGGCGCGATGTGGGCGGCCACAGGCCTGTGCGCCGTGCTGGCGTGGCTGATCAGCTTCGGCTGGCGCTTCCTGTCGAACCTCAGCGCCTTCTGGTCGCCCGACGCGCGAGGGATCATCCGCTTCGTCTTTTCGCTCAGCTGGTTCGCATCGGGGTTCCTGTTCCCGCTGCGCTACTTCCCGGACTGGCTGCAACGGCTCTGCGCACTGACGCCGTTCGCCTACACCGTCAACGCGATCACGGAGGTGTATCTGGGCTTACAGCAGGGAGACAATGTGGTGCGCCTCCTCGCGATCCAGGCCGCCTGGGCCGCCGCGCTCCTCGTCGCCGGCGCCCTCGTCCTGCGCGCCGGCGTGCGTCGCCTCGTCATCCTCGGCGGTTGAGGGCAACGACGATGTCGACGATGGATGCGCGCGACGACGTCCTGTCCGGACTGCGCCACCACCTTGGCCTGCTCATCCGGCTCGTCCGCGCGCAGGTGCGCTCACAGCTCCAGTACCGCGTCTCGTTCACGATGGACGTCGTCTCGTCGTTCCTCATGTTCGGATTCGAGTTCGGTGCGCTGGCCGCGCTGTTCGTCCGCTTCGAGACGCTCGGAGGCTGGACGCTGGGCGAGGTCGCGTTCATGGGCGGCCTGACCGCCGTTTCCTTCAAGACGATGGACATGCTCTTCAGCGGCTTCGACCCACCGGCATTCGGCGAACACGTCCGCAAAGGCACGTTCGACGCGATCCTGCTCCGGCCGGCGCCGCTCACCCTTCAGGTCCTCGGCTCGCGCTTCGTCCTCATGCGCGTTGGGGCGATCGCCGAGGGCGTCGCGGTCTTCGGCCTGGCGCTGTGGCTTGTCGACGTCCAATGGACCGCCGCCAAGCTCGCCTTCCTGCCGCTCGTCGTCCTCGGCCAGCTGGCCTTCTTCGCCGCCCTCTTCGTCATCGGTTCGACCGTCACGTTCTGGACCGTCGATTCGATCGAGGCGATGAACATCCTGACCTACGGCGGCCACGAGCTGAACCAATACCCGGCCCACATCTACCCGCTCGGGCTGCGGCGCTTCTTCACCTACATCGTCCCGACGCTTTTCCTGGCCTACTACCCGACGCTCTACGTGCTCGACAAGCCCGACCCGACCGGCATGCCGCCGTGGGTGCGCTTCATCGGCCCGCTCATCGGCCTGGGCGCGTTCGCCGGCGCGATGGCGATCTGGCGAATCGGCATCCGCCACTACCGGAGCACGGGCACATGAACGAACGGTTCGGCGAATTGGGGCGCGACGAGCCGCTCATCGCCGTCAGCGAGCTCGCCAAGCACTTCGCCGTGCGCCGGCGGCCGACGGTCCGCGCCGTCGACGGCGTCACGTTCAGCGTCGCGCCCGGCGAGCTCGTCGGTTACCTGGGCCCGAACGGCGCCGGCAAGTCGACGACGCTGAAGATGCTCACCGGCCTGCTCGTGCCGACGTCGGGCGACGTCACCGTCGCCGGCCGCATCCCGTGGCGGGAGCGGCGCGCCCACGTGGCCACGATCGGCGCCGTGTTCGGCCAGCGCACGTCGCTATGGTGGGACCTGCCGGTCATCGAGTCGTTCGACCTACTGCGCTACATCTACCGCATCCCGCCCGAACGATATCGAGCGAACCTCGACGCTTTCCGCGACCTGCTCGACCTCGACGCGTTCCTCCAATCACCCGTTCGCTCCCTGTCCCTTGGCCAGCGCATGCGCGCCGACTTCGCCGCGGCCATGCTGCACGATCCGGACGTCCTGTTCCTGGACGAGCCCACGATCGGCCTCGACGTCGTCGCCAAGGAGCGCGTCCGCCGCTTCATCCGCCACCTGAACGCCGAGCGCGGCACGACCGTTCTCCTCACGACGCACGATCTGGCCGATGTCGAGCGCTTGTGCGACCGTGTCCTGATCATCGACGGTGGCCGGCTGCTCTACGACGGCAACCTGACCGAGCTCCAGCGGCGCTTCGGCGGCCGCCGCGAGCTCGTCGTCGACTTGGCCGAGGATGTCGACGGTGCGGCGGACGCCGGCGGCGACGTTCGGCTGGACGACGCCCGCCTCGCCGTCCATGGCGCCGAGGTCATCGCCCGCGACGGCCCGCGGATCACCTATGCCTTCGATCGTGATGCGACGACGGCCGCCGACCTCATCGCCCGCGTGACGCAGCGGTTGAAGGTCGTCGACCTCGCGCTGAAGGAGCCTGACATCGAGACGACCGTTCGGCGGATCTATGAGGAGAGGCTGCTGGACGCATAGCGACCACCCGGCCGGTTCGGGCTACTTCCACCGCACCTCGATCTGATCCACCCACGCCTCGAAATCGTGCCCCGACGCCTTGATCTCGAGCCGCTTCAGCCGCACCGGCGCCGCCGACCACCCCGCGAAGCCGCGGCGGTTCGCGGCGTCGAGCAGGTTGCCGCTGTCGAAAGCGGTCCACTCGCGCGGCGTGACCTGGACGTCGCGCCCCTCGATCACGCGCGCGCCGGCGAACTCACTGCCGCTCGGGTCGGGCGCCAGACTGTAGAAGCCGGTGAACCAGCGCTGCTCGTTTCCCGCCGCGTCCCCGACGACGAGCGTCACGATCAGCGGGAACTCCTCGGCGCGGTCCCCCCCGCCCGGCAGCGACTGGCGGTCGATTCGCACCGTGGCGGCGACGCTCAGCCACGTGGCGTCCGTGAGGTCGAACGCCTCGAAGTCGCGTGCCAGCACGAGGTCGGCCGGCGTCTTGTTCGAGCCCTCGCGCGCGAATCGCATCGCCGTCCGGCCGCCCGGCGTGAGCACGTGTGTCAGCTGCGGTGGGGCCGCGGTGTCGGCGACGACAGGCGAAGCCACCCAGCCCTCGTCCTCGACGGGCGGCCGGTCGAAGTCGGAGTCCGGCAGGACGTTCTCGGGGCGATCGGTGGCCGCCGAAGGCCACGCACCCCGCCGGATCACCGTCCGCTCACCGCGCCGGACGACGACCATGCGGGTCGCGGCGGAAGGAGCCGGCGGCGCATCGTTCGTTTCGGCATTCGCCGTGACGGACGCCTGCCCCATCGCGACGGCCACCCGCAGCACGTCGTCGTCCAGCCGCAGCTGCACGTGCGTCTCGGGCGCAAGCGAAACGCGACCGTGGGGCGTATCGATGTGGTAGTCCGGCGCGCGGTCGGGCGGGCCGTCGTAGAAGCGAGCGCCGGCGCGCAGCAGCGCCGTTCCGGCCGGCACGGGCTCGAGGGTCAGCGCGATCGTCGGGCGGCGGATGCCGAACGGGAACAGGGGGCGGCGCAGACGCGTGAGGCGGAGGCGCCCGAAGCGTTCGATCTGGGCGGTCGACCCGTCGACGAAGCGCAGGAAGGCGGCCGCGTTCCCACCCCCGGCGAGCTCGAGCGTAGCATTCTCCGGCGCCTGCCATGACTCGTCCTCGCGCAGCGACGGCAAGCAGTCCGATCCCAGGCAGCGATCCAAGCCGCCGGCGGTCACCCGGACCTCGGCGTTCGCACGGCGGGTGGCCAAGTGAGCCCATCGCCAGCCGGCCCATGGTCCGCCGACGGCCAGTGCGACGAAGATGGTGAACGCGACGAGCAGGATCGACCAGCACAGCACCTGGATGCGTCTTGGGTCGAGCCCTTCGATCGCGCTCTCGCCGCGCGCCGACATCGGCGGGCCCGTTGCGATTTCCGTCGGTGTGCGCGGGAGGCTAATCGCGCCGACCGGTCAGCAGCGAGACCCAGTACAGCAGCTGGAGCACAGCCCCGGCCGCCGCCGCCACATAGGTCAGCGCCGCGGCGTCGAGGACGGCGTTGACGCCCTGCGCGTCGCTCCCCGACACCAAGCCGAGTTCGCCCAGCGTGCGCTTGGCCCGCCGGCTGGCGTCGAACTCGACGGGCAGCGTGACGAGCGTGAAGAGGACGGCCGCGCTGAACATCAGCACGCCGGTCCAAGCGACAAGGCCGCCGAGCCCGATTGAGCCCATCGACTGCAAGGCGAAGCCGCCGATCAACAACCACATCGCCAGCCCCGACCCCAGGTTTGCCGCCGGAACGAGCGCCGCGCGAAGGTTCAGCATCGCGTCGCCCACCTTGTCCTGCTCGGCGTGGCCGAGTTCATGGGCCACGATCGCCATCGCGGCGACGGAGGGCTGGACGCTGGACTCGGACAGCCGGATGACCTTGCCGCGCGGGTCGTAGTGATCCGTCATCACGCCTTGGATGCTCTCGATTCCAACGTGGGTGAGGCCCCGTGCCTCCATGATCGCACGCGCCACAGCGGCGCCATTCAGGCCGCGGGCGTTCACGACGCGCGACCAACGGCCATAGGCGCTCTTCACGCGCCACTGCGCGTACAGCGAGAGGGCGAGGCTGGGCAACAGTACCCAGAGCATGTATGACCCTGAGCCAAACATCGATGGAACTCCCTGTCGTCAGGCAGACGAGGAGACAAACAGGAGCCTCGCCGCTGCGTGATATTATAGCGTCGCCGAAAACCCATGGATGCCAACGCCCCGTCGCTACCCGCGACGATGTTGGGAGGGTACTGTGCTCCGCCTCCGATTGACCTCCTCCCGCCGCTTGCCCCGCCTGCCCGCCGGACCGGGTCGACGAACGGTTGCGTTCGTCGCGGGCGCCGCGCTCGGCGGAATCGCCCTCGCGCGCGGGCTCGGCGCGCAGGACGCACCGGCGCTGCCGACGCCGCCCACCAGCTGCTTCGACCCCAACCCGTTCATCGCCACGACGTGCTTCGCGCGCGGAACGACGTTCGAGGACGAGCCGGCGGTCGTCCTCTTCCGCGACTCACCCGACGACACCGCCCACTACCCGGTGGCCACGATCGGACAGGTCGGGTCGCTGTGGGGCCTGGCGTACGATGCCCAGCGCGACGTGCTGTACGCCGCGGCATACCACAAGCGGAACACGCACTACGGACCGCTCGGCCCAGGGGGGATCTACGGCATCCACGTGGCCCGCTCCGACGTCACGCCGCTGTGGACGGTGCCGAATGCCGGGAGCAACATCCACGACGACACGAACAACTACCAGCCGGACGACCGCGGACGCAATCCGGTGTCGGAGACGAGCCTCGGCGACATCGACCTGTCCGACGACGGCAAGACGCTGTTCGTCATGAACCTGTACGACAAGAAGATCTATCGCTACGACGTGGGCACCGGCAAGCTGCTCGGCAGCTTCTTCAGCGGCGGCGACAGCCAGGCCTGGCGCCGTGAGGCGCGTCCGTTCGCGCTGGCCGTGCGCGATGGTTGGCTGTTCCACGGCGTGGTGAACAGCCAGCGCAAAGGGCAGAGCGATACCGCGCTCTGGGCGTATGTCTTCGCTTCCAAGCCCGACGGCACGGCGATGCGGAAGGTGGCCAGCCTGTTCATGGGCTACGACCGCGGCCCGAACACCCAGGGCTGGCGCCCGTGGCCCGAAGACGACGATCAGGGCTGGCGGCGCCAGGAATATCCGCTGCCCCTGCTGACGGACATCGAGTTCAACCGGGCCGGCGACATGATCCTTGGGTTCCGCGACCGCTACATCGACACCGGGCCGTCGCTGACCGAGGTCTATCGGCGGGCGTCCGGCGACGTCGTCCTGGCGCGCAAGACGGGCGCGCTCACCTGGGAGGTCGAGGACCTGACCAAGGGCGAGTTCTACACGGGCGACGACCTGGCCCAGCCCGGCGCGAACAACGACTTCGCCGAGATCACCGACGGCGGCCTGACGCAGCTGATGGGCCGCGACGTCGTCGTCTCGACGGCCATCAACCCGTTCCGCGGCTACTCGGACGGCGCCGTGTGGTTCGACAACGCGACGGGGGGCGACATCGCCCGCGAGGAGCTGCTCTACAACCGCCTGCGCCACGAGGGTCCGCAGGGCAAGATGCAGGGCCTCGGCGACGCCGAGCAGGTCTGCTTCACGCCGCCGACGCCGACGCCGACGAACACCGCGCCGACGGAGACCCCGACGCCCACCGAGACGCCGTCCCCGTCGGTCGTGCCGAGCGCGACCCCGACGGAGACGCCGACACGCACGTCGACGCCGGACCGCTACCGGATCTACCTCCCGCAGGGCGAGACGATCTGCCTGCCCAAGCGCCAGTACGTCGACGTCGTCCTCGTGCTGGACCGCTCGACGTCGATGCTGCGGCCCGTCGTGCCGGGCGGCGTGCCGAAGAACGAGGCGGCGATCGACGCGGCCAAGGTGTTCGTCGACCTGCTCGAGCTGACGCCCGACGCGCTCGGGCGGCACGACAACGTGGCGGTCGTCGGCTTCAACGACACGGCGTGGACGGAGGCGGGGCTGACGAACGATCGGGACGAGGTGCTGGCGGTGCTCGAGGGTTTGCGGTCCAAGACCGCCGAGGGGACACGCCTCGACCTCGCGCTGACCGAGGGCCAGCGGCCGCTGGAGGGGCCGGGGCGGGTGAAGGCGAACCTGCCGGTCATGATCCTCCTGACGGACGGCCTGCCCAACCGCGTCCCGACGCCGACGGCGGGCGGGCGGCAGGAGGACACCGTGCTGGCGGCGGCGACGGCGGCCAAGGATCGGGGGACGATGCTCTTCACGATCGGCCTCGGCACGACGCGGGACATCTACCCGCGGCTGATGATCGCCGCCGCCTCCGAGCCGTGGGCCTACCACTATGCGCCGCAGCCCGAGGACCTGGCCGGGATCTACGCCCAGATCGCGGACGTGTTCATCTACTGCGACCGCCCGAAGGCACCGCGGCCGACGCCCTGCGTGCCCGAGTTCGTCCACACGGACGTCGTGCTCGCCCTGGACATGAGCACGTCGATGTACCGCACGACGCGCGCCGGGC
Source organism: Candidatus Avedoeria danica (assembly GCA_016703025.1). Taxonomy (NCBI): domain Bacteria; kingdom Bacillati; phylum Chloroflexota; class Ardenticatenia; order Candidatus Epilineales; family Candidatus Epilineaceae; genus Candidatus Avedoeria; species Candidatus Avedoeria danica. The sequence continues at coordinate 123,111 of JADJCV010000001.1, read as the reverse complement.
GCACGAAGCACGCGGCGGCGATCGAGGCCGCCAAGGCGTTCGTCCGCCAACTGGACTTCGAGCCGGACGGCTGGGCGCGCGAGGACACGGCGGCGGTCGTCGGCTTCAACGACACGGCGTGGACGTCGCTGGCGTTCAGCGACCGGCCGGCGGACGTCGAGACGGCGCTGGACCGGCTGTTGGACAAGATCGCCGAGGGAACGCGCCTCGACCTCGCGCTGGCGGAAGCCGGGGCGGCGATGGCGCGCGGGCCGCGGACACCCGAGAACCACGGCACGGTGATCCTCCTGACGGACGGCCTGCCCAACCGCGTCCCGACGCCCGAGGGGGGAGGCAAACAGGAGGACACCGTGCTCGCGGCCGCCGCGGCGCTGAAGGCCACCGGCGCACGGCTGTTCACGATCGGGCTCGGCGAGGAGGACGACGTGTTCAAGCAGCTGCTCCGGGATGCCGCTTCGTCGCCGGAGGACTTCTTCTTCGCGCCGGACGGGGAGGATCTGGAGGGGATTTATCGGCAGATTGCGGGGCGGATTCGGCCTTGTCCGTAGCGGGAATGGTGCCGTTGTCGCACTTGACCGCATCGGCGCGTTAGGAAGGGGTAGAAGCGGGGAACAACGAATCGACTGGGGGCGCACGATGAAGGCCGATCGGTCCCGTCCGTTCACGGCCCGCGGCGGGCTGAGCGCCGCGTCTCTCGTCGGCGTGGTCATCGTCGGTACCACCGCCCTCGGCGCGCCCGCGCGCCCGACGGTCGCGCCGCACGACGCCTTGCCGCCCCGCGACTGCGCGTCCCCCGACCCGTGGCTCGTCACGACGCTGTTCGCGCGCGGGCAGACGTTCGACGCCGAGCCGGCCGTCGTCGCGTTTCACGACACGCCGAACGATGATTCGGACGCACACGTCGAGCTGACGGACATGCGCAAGGTCGGCACGACGTACGGCGTGGCGTACGATCCGTACCGTGCCAGCGTCTACGTCGGGGCGTTCCACAAGCGCAACACGGCGCTGGGTCCGCTGGGTCCCGGCGGCATCTACCGTGTGCCGCTGGACGGCGGGGACGCCGAGCCGCTCGGTCGCGTGCCGGATGCGGGACGCGACATGCACGATCGGGACGGCAACTACCAGCCCGACGAGCGGGGCCGCGCGTACGCGGGCAAGACCGGCCTCGGCGACATCGACCTGAGCCCGGACGGCGCCGTGCTCTTTGCAGCGAACCTCGCCGAGCGGCGGATCGACCGACTGGACGTGGCCACGGGCCGGCCGATCGACCACTTCGCCCACGGCGCCGCGGCCGAGCCGTGGGCCGACGACGCCCGCCCGTTCGGGTTGGCCGTGCACGACGGCGCGCTCTACCACGGTGTCGTCCACTCCGCGGAACGCAGCCGGAGCGCCGTCGATCTGGCGGCGTACGTCTACCGCTCCGCGTTCGACGGCAGCGGGATGACCCTCGTCGCCCGTGTGCCGCTCGACTACCCGCGCGGCAAGCACCCCGACTGGAACCCGTGGCCGCAGAACGACGATCGCGGGCGCGAGACGAAGGAGTACCCGCACCCGCTGGTCAGTGACATCGAGTTCGACGCCGACGGTCGGATGATCCTGGGACTGCGCGACCGGTGGGTCGACACGGGCCCGTCGCTGACCGAGTACTACCGCGTGGCCGCCGGGGACGTGCTGCGCCTCGAGCCCGACGGCGCCGGCGGCTGGCTGCTCCCGCCGGGCACACACGACGCCTACGCGCACGACGACCTCGCGCCGATCCACGACGAGATCGTGCTGGGCGGTCTCGCCCAGCTTATCAGCCGGGACGTCGTCGTCTCCACGGCCATCGATCCCATTCGGGGCAACCCGTTCGGGACGAACATCGGCGCCGTATCCGCCGGCGCGGTCTGGTTCGACAACGGCACCGGCCGCGACGTGGCGCGCGAGGAGATCGTCTACAACGCGCGGACGCACAGCGGGCCGCACGGCAAGGCCATGGGGCTGGGCGACCTCGAGTTGCTGTGCGCGGAGCGCATCGCCACACCGACGACGACGCCGACGTCGGGAATAACGCCGGATGGAACCCCGACGCCGACCGAGACCCCCGCCCCGTCCGACACCCCGTCGCCGTCCGCCGTGCCGAGCGCAACGCCCACGTCAACGCCCACAGGCACCTCGACACCGGACCGCTACCGGATCTACCTCCCGCAAGGCGAGACGATCTGCCTGCCCAAGCGCCAGTACGTCGACGTCGTCCTCGTGCTCGACCGATCGACGTCGATGCTGCGGCCCGTCGTGCCGGGCGGCGTGCCGAAGAACGAGGCGGCGATCGATGCGGCCAAGACGTTCGTCGACCTGCTCGAGCTGACACCCGACGCGCTCGGGCGGCACGACAACGTGGCGGTCGTCGGCTTCAACGACACGGCGTGGACGGAGGCGGGGCTGACGAACGATCGGGACGAGGTGCTGGCGGTGCTCGAGGGATTGCGAACGAAGACCGCCGAGGGGACACGGCTCGACCTCGCGCTGACCGAGGGCCAGCGGCCGCTGGAGGGGCCGGGGCGGGTGAAGGCGAACCTGCCGGTCATGATCCTCCTGACGGACGGCCTGCCGAACAGGGTGCCGACGCCTCCGTCCGGCGGCCGCCAGGAGGACACCGTCCTCGCGGCGGCGACGGCGGCCAAGGATCGGGGGACGATGCTCTTCACGATCGGCCTCGGCACGACGCGGGACATCTACCCGCGGCTGATGATCGCCGCCGCCTCCGAGCCGTGGGCCTACCACTATGCGCCGCAGCCCGAGGACCTGGCCGGGATCTACGCCCAGATCGCGGACGTGTTCATCTACTGCGACCGCCCGAAGGCGCCCCGGCCGACGCCGTGCGTGCCCGAGTTCGTCCACACGGACGTCGTGCTCGCCCTGGACATGAGCACCTCGATGTACCGCACGACGCGCGCCGGGCGCACGAAGCACGCGGCGGCGATCGAGGCCGCCAAGACGTTCGTCCGCCAGCTGGACTTCGAGCCGGACGGCTGGGCGCGCGAGGACACGGCGGCGGTCGTCGGCTTCAACGACACGGCGTGGACGTCGCTGGCGTTCAGCGACCGGCCGGCGGACGTCGAGACGGCGCTGGACCGGCTGTTGGACAAGATCGCCGAGGGAACGCGCCTCGACCTCGCGCTGGCGGAAGCCGGGGCGGCGATGGCGCGCGGGCCGCGGACACCCGAGAACCACGGCACGGTGATCCTCCTGACGGACGGCCTGCCCAACCGCGTCCCGACGCCCGAGGGGGGAGGCAAACAGGAGGACACCGTGCTCGCGGCCGCCGCGGCGCTGAAGGCCACCGGCGCACGGCTGTTCACGATCGGGCTCGGCGAGGAGGACGACGTGTTCAAGCAGCTGCTCCGGGACGCGGCTTCGTCGCCGGAGGACTTCTTCTTCGCGCCGGACGGGGAGGATCTGGAGGGGATCTATCGGCAGATCGCGGGGCGGATTCGGCCTTGTCCGTAGCGGGAACCAGGGTACGTTACGGGAGGGAGAGTGCCAGGCGGAAGCCCTGATTGTCACCATATGCCGCGGGCAACTCACCAATTCGGCGCCAGGTCTGCAGTTGATTCTGGTCTTGGCCCCATGAACCGCCTCGGATCACCCGCCTCTGTGATGAGGTCTCCGAACGAGTCGTGTGGCCAAGATCTGCCCGACGAGCTTCGACCTGCACGTGTCGATCCACAGCTGCAAACAAGGTATCCGTCCATTCGAAGACGTTGCCTGTCAGGTCCAAGATACCCTCGGGTGTCCCGCCACCAGGAAACGCACCCACGGGTGTGGTACGTCGAACGTGGGTCTCCACGGCATTGCATCGATTGATGTCAAATGTGTCGCCCCAGGCGTAGCATCTACCTTCTGGTCCTCGAGCAGCAGCCTCCCACTCGACCTCGGAGGGTAACCTGAACGGCACCCCCGAACACTTGGCCAGCCAAGCGCAATACGCCAGAGCCTCGTAATAGGTGACGCCGATCACCGGTTGGAATGCGGCACTGAGTCCATCATCTTCCCAGCGAAACGGCACACGAATCGGGCGGTCAGGGTACATTTCCTCCATCTCGGTGCGGAACGCGGGCTCATCGAGCGTCAACCATCGTTGCCAACGTTCGTAGAACGGCTGGGTCACGTAGCCGGCGCGGTAGAATCCCTGCAAGACTTCCGAATCCGAGTGAAACCAAGTGAAGAACTGCCATTCACGTTGTCGGGCAGGTTCTCCTGTACCTTCGCCGCGATGCCATGCCTTGGCCTCGTCGGATACCCACCAGCGGTCATCCTCGTAGCCACCGGCGCTGATGAACAAGGCATACTCGGCATTCGTTACGGGGTAGCACCCGAGAGAGAAAGCCGGCAGTTCAATCTTCTGCACAGGTAGCGCCTCGCCGGGAGGTTGCCCGTCGTGTCCGACGGTGTACATGGTCGCAGGAACAGTGATCATAGGCGGAAGAACGAACCGTCCGTCAGGGCTGCGGTGGGGTTCGAACATCGGATCGCCGAGTTCACCCAGACGCAACGCCACCTCAATCCGAGCACGGAGATCGGTCGTGGGGTCATCTCGTCGACGTCGCAGGGTCTGCGCGACGAGAGTCCGCGTTTCTGTTGTGAGCACAGCCTCGCCCGCTCCTGCGCAGCGGCCAGCCAATGCAAGGTTGACGCCCAATAGTTCTCGGATGAAGGCGTCCGGATCAACCGCCATCGGACACGCCATCAACATGACCTCATCCCACCGACTTCCGGGAAGCAGCGGCAACGGGTCGGCGGGCGCCAGCTCGTCGATCGCATCGCGCAACGGCACCGCTACTGAATCGGCGCGCCACTCCGTCCATGCCAACTGGACATCTGGCTCACGTGCAACCTGACGAGCGGCGAAGTACTCCTGCAGCAATTGATGGACGAACGAGACTTCGTCGCGCGCCGTGACCTCGCCGAGCAACCCGAGCGCCTCGGCCGCCTCGAGAATGTGTGGCCCGTCAGGACTGTCGATGAGGCGGCAAGCCGTGTCGAGGTCAACCACCACTTGCGATGCCTCGACATCCGAGGTGCGGGCATGAATGGTGAAGGCCAAGCGACTCAGCGCCTCGAGCAGCCGGCCACGAACGGGCAGCGCATACGGCGATTCCCATGGTCCACCTTGCACGATCTGGCGATGGTCGCGCTCCGTGAGCAGTTCGTTCGGCCCAAGCAGCGGGTTGACGAGCATGATCTCACGCTCGAGGGCGAGTCGGACGAAGCCGGTGAAGAGGGCTGCCCGGCCGCGAGGGATCTCGCCGGTCATCTCGACCTGATCAACGAGCATACGCAGCAGATAGGGCGTGCAGAGCGACTCCACCTGCGGCGTCGTTCGCAGCACCTCCCAAAGCTGTGTTGCATGCTGGGGGCAATACCGCTCCAGAAACTCCTGAATCCGCTCGCTGTCCAATGCTTCGATGACGACCTGCGGCACACGCAACGTCGGGCTGGACAGCGGCGCGCTGTAGTCGAGGCCGCGGCAGCTGAACACGGCGCGGTTCCCCGGCCGGCCGCCGAGGATCACATGGACGAAGTGGCGCCACGCGATGACCAGACGGCGGTACTCGGCCGCATCCTTGTGCGGGATTTCGTTCAAGCCGTCCAGCAGCAGAACCAGCCGCCCTTGGCGGCGGATCTCGGCCAACGGCGGGAGGGCAGGGTATCGATCGCGCCACCGTGCCTCGAACCACCGCTCGATCGCCTCCGGTTCCGGATCCTCGCCGGACAATCGGAACTGGTTGAGCGGGACGTACCACGTCACCACATCCGTCTCGTCCCGCAGCGCGCGCGCGTTCAGAGTCAGCTCAAGGTGACGCAACAGCGTGCTCTTGCCGCCGCCCGGAGCTCCGAGGACGACGAACGCCGGATGGAGGGTCGTGTCGAGGATGTCGGCAAGATCGTCGAAGCGCTGAGGCTCGGCCAGCCAGCGCATTCCCCGTGACTCCTCCCCGAGATCAACGAGGAGCGACAGCGAAACGAAGCGGCGGTCGAGTTGATACTGCGGCAATGACCACTCGGCCAGCCGGGTCAACCGGTAGGCGGTGAGGTTGTGGGGTACATGATGGGCCAACATGTGGGCCTCGGCCTGGGACAAGCCCAACGCCGCGCCGTTGGCGTCGGACCCCCTGATTCCGTGTAGCAGGCGCGCGATGATCGTCGGCGCGTCCATCGCGTCGCGGTCGGCCGAGGGCTCGTCCGAGGAAGTCACAATCAGTGGGTTGTCACGCGGCTCGGCGTCCGCAACGCGTAGCGGGCGCTGTTCGCGCGGCAGGCCGGCGACGACGATCTCGAAGATGTGCTCGCTGTACCGTAGATCACGGAGCGAGTGGTGACCGTGATCCACCAGCTCGAGACCATCCCCGAGCCGCCCACGGATCATCTGCTGTGCAACGAGCGATGTCAGGATCTGCCCGCCGTGGCCGGCGCCCAGGAGCCGTGCCGTCTGGTTCAGCGTTGGCCCATACAGGTCGCCCGCACGCTCGATGGCCGGGCCAACGTGGATGGCCATCCGCACTCGCAGCGGCCCGATCCGCGCATCAAGCGCCTGCCAGGGCTCGGCCTGCAGCGCCCGCTGCGCTGCTGCAGCCGCCTCGGCTGCGTCCCTCGCGTCACCGAAGACGCTGCAAAAGCCGTCGCCGACGGTCTTGAACACCTTGCCGCCATGCGACTCTATTGCGTCACGCACGATCGCGTCGTGCCTGTCGAGAGCGCGCGCCATGGCCTCGGCCAAGTGCTCCCACAGACCGGTGCTGCCTTCAATATCGGTGAACAGAAAGGCGAATGTGGTGCTCTGGAACAGCGACATGGACGGCTTGCCTAGTCCGAGAACCGTGGAATACTGACCGGGGTCGCTGCTTGCACTATAGGGAGGAACTTCAGACATGACAAAGCCGATGCGCCCGTCGCTTCCTGCCGTGGTGTGGCTCACCTGCGGCCTTGTTGCAGGCAGCCTCGTCCTCGCCTTGCGGCTCCCGCCGGGATCCGCATCCAACGCCGTACCAGACCGCATGCGGGGAGTAGCGCGGACTCTCGGGACAGGAGGGTCGTTCTCAAACCACACGGTATTGAACACCCTGCCCAACGGGCTGGGCGGGACCGGGTGGACGTACAGGCTCTACAAGGTCAGCGCGGGTCAGGTCATTGAGGCCTACAACGGCGAGGACAATCCGTTCACTACGGATACCAGTAATTTGCCTGTCCCTGCAGGCTATGCCATGCCTGTCTGCCCGCCAGCTGATACGTGCAACGACACCATCATTGCCTGGAACAACAGTGCAACCGGGCGAACCGTCCTATCCAATACGACGGCTCACTTTGGCTACAAGTTGGCCCCGAACTATCAGCCGAACGAGGTTAGGGGCAAATGGACCGGCGTCGACAGTGCGGGAGCAACTGTCGAGGCCACCATTGAGGCGTCCACCCTTGCACAGTGGCTCACGCCTGCATACACGCCTACCGCCACTCCCACGCGCACGCCACGGCTGCCGCTTGAGATCGTTCCGGCGATCTCATTGCCGCTTGCGGCGCAACAAGGCCCCGATTCCGACCCGCCGACCATTCTCGCCCGAATTCAGAACATGTCCATGGAAGAGGTAATCATCCAGCGATTCTATAAGCTCGTCCCAAGAGGTGCCGGGATCAAGCTAGAGGACCTGACGAACGACGCCGACAGGATCCCAGGGGCAATGCAGGAAGTCCCTGGGCGGGCCGCACTGAGGCCTTTCGAGTATCTAGACCTACAGATCGAGGGCGTTGACAACCGCAGTCAAGATGGAATCGTGTTCTGGTACAAGGCCGAACGGCGGGGAGCTAGTGCCATAGCATATGAAGCGTATCACGCGATCGAGTTGACGTTCGACGACTCTGCGACGCGTGAACCATTGGTGTCGCCAACACCAACGCCTTCCCCAACACCAACGCCTTCCCCAACACCAACCCCAACCCGACGACGCCCCTACTTCCCGTACGTCCTGCGCGACCATCACCTCCGCCCGACAGTTCCCACCCCCACCACCTCCACCCCCTGACCCCTCACCGCCCCACCCAAGGCACCCAAACCCGCATCCCCGCCGCCCCCGCCCAGTCCGCATCGAACACCCGCGCCAGGAACGCGTGCCCGCCCGCCGATTCGAACTGCACCGCCGCCTCCCGGTTTGCCTTGGCCGAGACCTCGGTCCCGTTCCAGCTGCCCAGGTGCACCCAGTGCGCCGCGCGCAGCGCCCCGACGTCGCGGCCCGCGGCCAGCCTGACGAGGACGATCTTGGCGTGCAGCCCGCCCCCGGCCGGGTTGGCCAGGCGCGCCTCCAAGTCGAGGTGCTCGGCACGGGCGACGGCGTTCAGGCGCGCCGCGGTGGCCCAGTTGCCGTCCGGGGACGCGGCATCGTCGAATCGGCCGTCGAGCAGGATGCGCACGCGGGCGCCGCGGCGGGCGGCGCCCAGGTAGGCGGCCACGCGTGGGTTCGTCGGTGGTGCAACGGGCGAGTCATCGCCGGCAACGATCATCGTCGATGCCGCAGTGCCCCACGACCACGGCTCCCGCAGCTGCGCCACGCGCACCCCATCGCCCGGTCCGGCGCGCTCGACGAGCGCCAACAGGCCCGCCGTCGGATGCAGGATGTTCTCCGGGGCGGTGAGCAGCGTCAGACCGGTCACGTCGGTCAGCAGCACCGGATCCGGCGCGACGGGGGTATAGCTGCCCGAAACGTCCGCCGGCCGCGGCGGGGCGTAGTCCGCGGCCGGTGCGCCGCGCACCGGATCGGCGGGCTGGTACGGCCGGACGTCCGCATGGTGTGAGGGATCGAGGTCGCGCGCGATGAGGTCATTGGCCCATGCCGCCACATCGGGCAACGCCGTGGCCAGATACGCGCCACGGCGGCCCGGCCGGCCGGGGGCGGGCGCAGCGCCGAGGCCCGGGTTCTCGGTGCCGATCAGCACGACGCGCCCGTCGACGACGATCACCTTGGCGTGGAAGCTGCGGTAGCGCGGCCGGACATCGCCCCCCTGGTCCATGAACCGAACGTCCCCACCGGCGGCCGCGATTCGGGCCAGACACCAGCGCTGTTCCGGCGGATGGCCGCCGACAGGAGAACCGTCCACCATGACGCGGACGCTCACCCCGCGCTTCGCCTGCGCGGCGACGACGTCGGCCAGATCGGCATTGTCGAACGTGTAGGCTGCGATGTCGATGGACAAGCGGGCGGCAGCCAAATGGCGACGCAGGAACGGCAGGAGCGCATCCGGCGCCACCGCCAGCTCGAGGGCGCCGTCGGCCAGCGTCGGTCCGTCCTCGTCGACACGGACCGTGCGCACCGGCACGCGGACGGGCACGACGCGGTCTTCGAGGTCCCAGCCCGGTAGGCGAACGCGACCGCCTAGCGCATCGTCATCGGGGTCGGACGCCCAGTCGGCCGCACCGTCCGTGTCCGTGACCGGCAGGCCGAGGAGCGGATCGAGCTTGCGATAGAGCACCTGGGCGCCGGCGCCTACCCCCGTCACGCGGTACGGGACGACCGCCGGGCCACGCCAGCCCGCCGACGCGGCGGCGCCGACCGAGTCCGTCTCCGTCGTCATGGCATAGCGCACGACGTCGTCGTAGCCGCCCTGCGGCGCGACGAGCCGGATCGTGTCGCCGCCGTTCGCCAGGCGCGGCGGTGCCGTTCGCACCACCAGCTGGCCAACCACGCCGCTCGCCCGATTTCGGCCGACCGGCCAGGCGTCCGGCGGGGACGAGGTCCACGCCCAGTCAGGCGCCTCGCCGAACGTGCGGGCAAACGCCGACGCGTCGCGCGCCAGCCACCATCGATCGCCCGCCGCCAAGTGCGCGCCGGCGGGAAAGACCGCGTCGCCGGACGCGTCCGCGAGGCGGTAGCCGCTCAGATCGACGCCGCGCGCGCCGACGTTCCATATCTGGACCGCCTCATCGCCCTCGTCGGGCGCGAAGCCGTCCGCGAAGACCGCGCTGATTACGACGGCGGCGGCGAGTACGCTGAACATGCCCACAGCGTACGAGCTGCGCTCGGTCCGAGAAGGTCAACGGCGACCGATTTGCGACACACCCGCGCCAAGTTGGGCGACACGCCCGCGCCAGGATGCGCGTCGAGGATCACTCGCCGCGCGGTCAGCGGCTCCGCCAGGCGATGGGCAGCCAGACACGAGACGGCGCAGCGATGCCGTCGATCATCAGGCGCACGCTCGCCGGCCCGTCCAGGTCGTGGTATTCGAGACGGACCCGGTGGCGACCGGCGGCGGGCACTTCGGCGTGCGCCACGGACGGCCCGTCGGGCGGCGTCGTCCACGTGTCGAGCAGCAGATCGTCGTCGAGCCAGAGTCGCGCACCGCCGCGCCCGTCGAGGACGAGGCGCGAAAGGCCGGCCGGAAGCAGGACGTCGCGGCTTGCCCGCAGCCCGAACCCATCCACCGGCAGCGCATCGCCCGGCGCGGACATCCCCCAGTCGAGGTCGATGGCCTCCGCTCCGACGACGGCGAGCGGGCGCTCGGTCAGCCAGCGGTTGCCGAAGAACTCGATCCGCCACGGTTCGAGCGGCGTCGGGCCGAACCCGATGACGCGGTGGGCCATCAGGTCGGCCACCCACGCACCGCTCGGTCCGAAAGCGATGCCTTCCGGGTTCTGGAGCTCGGAATCGCCGCCGCCCGGCCCGCTCCAATACCCGACGAAGTCGCCATCGCCCGTGAAGCACTGGATGCGGTCGTTCGTATCGCCCGTCAGGCCGTCGTCCGTGACGCAAACCAGACCATCAGGCGTCACCGCAACGTCCGTCGGCCAGACGAACTGGCCCGGGTCGCTGCCGATCGTGCCCCACTCCACGCGCGGCGTGCCGTCCGGGGTGAACGACACGATGCGATGGTTGAGCAGGTCGGACACGAACACCGTACCGTCGGCCGCGACGGCAATGCCCTGCGGCGAACGGAACTCGCCGAGCGCCCGGCCGTTCATGCCCCACGCGGCCAGGAATCCGCCATCGCGGGTGAAATGCTGCACGCGGTGGTTGCCGCGATCGGTGACGTACACCGATCCATCCGGCGCCACCGCGACGCCCGCCGGCCCGACGAACTGGCCGGGACCACGGCCCTGGCCGCCCCAACTCGTCTCGAACACGCCGTCCGAATCGAAGCGCTGCACGCGGTGGTTGCCGAGGTCGGCCACGAACACCGTGCCGCCCGCGTCGATCGCCAGGTCGCTCGGCGCAAGGAACCGACCGCGCCCGTCGCCGCTCGACCCGAACGCCAGCTCGAACGCGCCGTTGGCCGAGAAGCGCTGGATCCGGTCGTTGCCCGTGTCGGCCACGTACAGCCGCCCGTCGGCGGCGACGTCGAGGCCCTCGGGTCCGTTGAACCGTCCCTCCTGCATGCGCGAGACGCCGACGATGCCGAGCAGTCGCCCGGTCTGACCCAACCGCTGGACGCGGTCGTTGCCGGTATCCGCCACGAAGATCGCACCGTCCGGTGTGACGGCGATGCCCTGCGGCCCGTCGAGCTGGCCGTAGTCGCCGCCGCGCTCGCCGAACCCGCCGACCACCGCACCGTCGGCGCCCAGGATCTGGACGCGGTGGTTCAGCGTGTCGGCCACATACACCCGGCCGTCGATGCCGACGGCGACGGCGCGCGGGCGGGCGAACTGCCCGTCGTCGCGGCCGTATGCCCCGACCTGGCCGAGAAACGCACCGCCCGCGTCGAACCACTGGACGCGGTGGTTCCGCGCGTCGGCGACGTACACCCGCCCGTCCGGCGCGATGGCGATTCCGCTCGGGCTGTTGAACTGCCCGGCGCCGTCGCCCGGCGCGCCCCACTCGCCCAGCGGACGGCCATCGGCCTGGAAGCGCTGGACGCGGTGGTTGCCCGTATCGGCGACGAAGATCGTGCCGTCGGCGGCGACGGCCACCCCCTCGGGGCTGTCGAACTCGCCCGGCCCCCCGCCGTATGCGCCCCAGACCGCCAGCACCTGTCCGACGGCGCTGAAATGCTGCACGCGGTGGTTGAGGGTATCGGCCACGAAGAGGGAACCGTCCGGGCCGAGCGCGGTCCCGCCGGGCGATCGGAACTGGCCGGGCGCGCTGCCGAAGCTCCCGATCGCGCCGAGGTAGTAGCCTTCCGGACTGAAGAATTGGATGCGGTGGTTCTCGGTGTCGGCCACGTACACCGTTCCGTCGGGACGAACGGCGATGCCGGCCGGGCTGTTGAACTGCCCCTCGCCGGTGCCTGGCGCACCCCACGTGCCGAGGAATCGCCCGTCGGCATCGAACCGCTGGACGCGCCGGTTCCCATTCTCGACGACGAAGACCGAACCGTCGGCGGCCAGCGCGACGCCCCACGGAAGCAGGAACTGGCCGTTGCCGCGCCCGGGACCGCCCCATGGTGATCGGATCGCACCGTCCGGCCCGAACCGCTGCAGCCGATGGTTGTCCCGGTCGGCCACGACCAACGCCCCGTCGCTCCCCACGGCGATGCCGACCGGGAAACTGAACGCGCCGAGGTCCGTTCCCTCACGGCCGAACACCTCGATCCATTCGCCGGTGGACGACACGCGCTGCAGGCGGTGGTTGAACGTGTCGGCCACCCAGACGCTGCCGTCCGGCGCCGCGGCCACCCCGTAGGGCGAGCGCAGCTCGCCGAGCCCCCGGCCGTTCCGGCCCCACACAGCCACGAACGTGCCGTCCGCCGTGAAGAGCTGCAGCCGGTCGTTGCCGGTGTCGGCCACGACGACGGTGCCGTCGGGCCGGACCGCGACGGCGGCCGGCTGCTTGAACTCGCCCGCCGCCGTCCCGCGCCGGCCGACGGCCGCAAGGAACGTCCCGTCGGCCGTGAACCGCTGCAGCCGGTCGTTGCCGCTGTCGGCCACGACGACGGTGCCGTCCGGCGCCACGGCGACCCCCATCGGCTGCACGAACTGCCCCTCGCCGTCGCCGCGGCTGCCGAACGCCAGCTGGAAAGCGCCGGATGCATCGAAGCGCTGGATGCGGTGGTTGTCCGCATCGGCCACGAAGACCGTTCCGCGCTCGCCGAGCGCCACGCCAACCGGCCCGTCGAACTGGCCGGCGCTGTCGGCGGCGCCGAGGGCGAAGCGCGGCAGCGTCGGCAGGATGGCCGGCGGCGACGGAGCCGCGTCGGCGTTCACGGCGGCAGGCGCTGGGCGGCCGCCCAGCAACGACACCGTGGCCAGAAGGCCGGCGCACACGGTTCGACGCCGGCGGTTGGACCGGCGTCGACACGCGATCAGGTGAGCATCGGGCAATCCAGGCACGGGACGCGCGTCTGCGAATCAGCCGATCCGACTCCGCAGGCTCAGCTGACGAGCGTCGGCGTGAGGTGCGGCTCGAGCTTGGCCAGGATGCGCTCCTTGGGCATGTAGCCCACCAAACGCTCGGCCTCGCGGCCGTTCTTGAACAGGATGAGCGTCGGGATGCTGCGCACCCCGAACTGGAACGACGCCTGCTGGTTCTCATCGATGTCCAGCTTGGCGACCTTCAGCTGCCCGACGGTCTCGCCGGCGATCTCCTCGACCACGGGGCCGAGCATCTTGCACGGGCCGCACCACTCGGCCCAGAAGTCGACCAGGACCGGCATGTCCGACTTCAGGACCTCGGCCTCGAAGTCGGCATCGGTGACGACGACACTGTTGTGACCCATGTTCTTCCCATTCTCCTCAAGCGGGGGCCCGATCCTCGGTGCCCGATCTTGGCCGATAGCGCCGCTCTCGGCCGCCGCCACTTCTTGGCCGCGGCTTCGAGGGCCGCCTACAATCCCACCTTCTGCAACGTGGGAGGTCGGCGATGCCCTTGACCAGCGATGAGCGCTACCAACTTTACCATTATATGCGCCAGAGCCGGGCGATCGAAGATGCCGCGTGGGCCCTCGCAGGCCAGGGGCGACTGGTCGGGCGCTTGTACACCGGTCACGGCCAGGAGGCCATCCCGGTCGGCTGCGCCTTCGCCCTTGCCGACGGCGACGTGATCGCCCCGATGTACCGCGACATGGGCGCCCATCTGGTCCGGGGGATCCGACCGGTCGAGGTCTTCGCCCAGTACATGGGCAAGCGGGACAGCTCGAACGGCGGCACGGATTCCGGACTTCACATGGGCGACATGGCGCGGGGCATCGTTGGCATGATCTCTGTCCTCCCGGACTCCCTTCCCGTTACGGTCGGGGTGGCGTTGGCCTTCAAGCTGCGCCGCGAGCCGCGCGTAGCGATGACGTTCTTCGGCGAGGGCTCGACATCGACGGGCGCCTGGCACGAGGCGCTGAACATGGCGGCCGTCCTCAAAGTGCCCGCGGTGCTGGTGTGTGAGAACAACCAATGGGCGCTCTCGACCCCCACGGACCGCGAGTACGCCGCCGGCTCGATCGCCGACCGCGCGCACGGCTACGGCCTTCCCGGCGTCCGCGTGGACGGCAACGACGTCGAGGCGGTGTACGAAGCGGCACGAGCGGCCGTCGCCCGCGCCCGCATCGGCGAGGGTCCGACGCTGATCGAGTGCATGACGTTCCGGATGCGCGGTCACTCGATCATCGATCCGGCGGACTACGTGCCGGCCGCCCAGCGCGAGGCCTGGGCCGCCCGCGACCCGCTCGCCCGCCAGTTCGAGCGCCTCGTCGCCGCCGGTCTGTGGGACGACGCACGGGAGGCCGCCCTCATCGAGTCGTTCCGGGTCGAGATCGACGACGCGATCGACGTCGCCGCTGCGCTCGAGGATCCGCGGCCCGAAGACGTCGGGGCAGGCGTGTGGGCGACGACGGACGCGCCGACGACACGGCTGCCGGCAGCGGCACTGGCGGAGCTGATCCATCAGGGCTACCCGGACGAATTCCGGGTCACCCGGCCGATGTCGCCCCCCTCCACCGAAGTCGGTGCGATGGCGGCCGAACCCGCGACCGTTGCCGTCCGCGAGCCGAACGATGCGTGAGCTCACCTACCTCGAGGCAATCCGCGAGGCGCTGCACGACGAGATGACGCGCGATCCGCGCGTCTTCCTGCTCGGCGAGGACATCGCCGACTACGGCGGGGTCTACAAGGTGACGGACGGCTTCGTCGACACGTTCGGCGCCGACCGCGTCATCGACACGCCGATCAGCGAGAACGCGATCATCGGGGCGGCGACGGGCGCAGCGATCATGGGAATGCGCCCGATCGCGGAGATCCAGTTCGCGGACTTCATCGCCTGCGCTTTCGACCCGCTCGTGAACATGGCCTCGACGATCCACTACCGCTGGGGCCAGCCCGTGCCGCTCGTCGTCCGGATGCCGGCCGGCGCCACATGGGCCGGGGCCGGGCCGTTCCACTCGCAGAGCATGGAGGCGTGGTTCGCCCAGGTGCCGGGGCTGAAGGTCGTCATGCCGCACACACCCGCCGACGCCAAGGGCCTGCTCCTCGCCGCGATCCGCGACCCGAACCCGGTCCTCTTCCTGGAGCAGAAGTACCTCTACCGCCGCCTCAAGGGCCCGGTCCCGGAGGGCGATTACACCGTCCCACTCGGCCAGGCCGCCATCGCCCGGCCCGGCCGCGACGCCACCGTCGTCGCGTACGGAACGATGGCGCACAAGGCGCTCGAGGCGGCCGCGCTCGTCGCTGCCGACGACATCGACGTCGAGGTCGTCGACCTGCGAACGATCGTGCCGTGGGACCGCGACACCGTGCTGGCCTCGGTGGCCAAGACGGGCCGCGCACTCGTCGTGTACGAGGCCCATCGCACGGCCGGCTTCGGCGCCGAGATCGCGGCCGAGATCGCCGAGGCGGCCTTCACGGACCTCGACGCGCCCGTCCGGCGGCTGGCCGGCCTCGACACGCCGATTCCGGCCCACCCGACGCTCGAAGCGGCGTACCTGCCCGATGAGCACGCGATCGCCGCCGCGCTGCGCGCGCTCGTGGCCTGGTGAGCACGCGCCGGCGCGATCGGCCATGGCCTTCCAGTACTCTGTCACTGCAGAGTCTACGGGTATTGCACGTCTGTCACTGGACACCCGAAGCGTGTCCAGTGACAGAGTACTAGGAGCAACGCGTGATCCGTGCCGCGGTCCACGGCGCCACCGGCTACACCGGCGCCGAGCTGATCGGCCTGCTCGCCCGCCACCCGGGCGTTCAGCTGCGCTTTGCGGTGTCGACCTCCAGCGCCGGCCGAACGCTGGCCGACGTGATCCCCGGCGCACCCGACGTGCCGCTCGTCGCCGCCGATGCCGTGGTGGCCGATGCCGGGATAGCGGACGGCCTCGACGTCGCGTTCCTGTGCCTGCCGCACGGCGCCGCCGCGGAGACGGCGCTGCGCCTGCTGGACGCCGGGGTGCGCGTGATCGATCTGAGCGCCGACTTCCGGCTGCCGGACGCCGATCTCTACGCGGCGTGGTACGACCGCGCCCACCCGTCGCCGGCGCACCTCGGCAGCGCGGTGTACGGCCTCACCGAGCATGCCCGCGGCGCGCTCCCGGATGCCCGGCTCGTCGCCAACCCCGGGTGCTATCCGACGAGCATCCTCCTGCCGCTCGTCCCGCTCGTCCGGGCGGGCGCCGTCGCGTCGGGCGCGGTCATCGTCGCCGACAGCAAGTCCGGCATCTCCGGCGCCGGCCGCGTCCCCCTCCTCCACACGAGCTTCGTCGAGGTGGCCGACAACTTCTCGGCCTACAAGGTGGGCCGCAGCCATCGCCATCTGCCCGAGATCGAGTCGCATCTGGCGCGCCTGACGGCGCCGTCGGGCGCCCCGGCGCCCCCGATCGTCTTCACCCCGCACCTCCTGCCCGTCCCGCGCGGCATCCTGTCCACGCTGTACGTGCCGCTGGCAACCGGCTTCGACCTCGCCGCCGCCCGCGCCGCGCTGACCGACGCCTACGCCGCCGAGCCGTTTGTCGCCGTGCTGCCGGCGGGCGACCAGGTGCAGCTGGCCCACGTCGTACGAACGAACCGCTGCGCGATCAGCCTGGAGACCTGTCAGCCGCCCGACCGCGGGGCGATGCTGATCGTCACGAGCGCGATCGATAACCTGGTGAAGGGCGCGGCGGGGCAGGCGGTGCAGAACATGAACGCGGTCTTTGGGCTGCCCGAGACCACGGGGCTGCTCGGGTGAGCGCTGTCGCCCCGATCGACGTCGTGAAGGTCGGCGGGCACGACCTCGACGACCCGACGTTCGTCGCCGGCCTGGCGGAGGCCGTGGCCGCGCTCCGCGCCGCCGGACGCGCCGTCGTCGTCGTGCACGGCGGCGGGCGGGCGATCGCCGAACTCCAGTCCAAGCTCGGCCTCGCGGTGCGCGTCGTCGACGGGCTGCGCGTCACGGACGATGCCGGCCTCGACGTGGCGGAGATGGTCCTCTCCGGCCTGACGAACAAGCGCCTCGTCGCCGCCTTCCTCGCCGCCGGTCTGGATGCCCTCGGATTGAGCGGTGTCGACCGCGGCCTGCTGCGCTGCCGCCCACTCGAGCACCCCACGGCCGACCTCGGCCGAGTCGGCACGGTCGACCGCGTCCGCGTCGACATCCTCCTCGGCCTGCTGGCCGATGGCGTCGTGCCGATCGTCTCGCCGATCTCGCTCGGCCCGGACGACTCCAGCTGGAACGTCAACGCCGACTCCGCCGCCGCCGCGATCGCCGGCGCCCTCCGCGCCGCGCGGCTGGCGCTGGTGTCCAACGTGCCCGGCGTCCGGCTGGACGACGCCGTCGCCGCGCGGCTCGACGCGGCCGCGATCGAGGCGGCCATCGCCCGCGGCGGGATCCATGGCGGCATGGTGCCCAAAGTCAATGCAGCGCTCGCGTCGCTGGCTGCCGGCGTCGGCGAAGCGTGGATCGGCGACCTCGCGGGATTGGCGAACGGCCAAGGCACCGCGATCGTAGCGACGGAGCCGACATGAGCCGGGCGCTCCACGCCGCCGGCGCGCGTGCTGACGTCGTCGTGCGTGCGGCGGAGCCGAAGGACGTGGCTGCGATTGCCGCCCTTGTGGCCGAGTTCGCGCGGCGCGGCGACGTCCTGCCGCGGCCGGCGGCGGCCATCCGCGTGACGCTGCGCGACTGGGTCGTCGGCGTGGCGGGCGACGACGTCGTGGCGTGCGGCGCGCTGTTCCGCTACGGCGCCGGGCTGGCCGAGGTCCGGACGACGATCGTCGCCGACGCGTGGCAGGGCACCGGGCTCGGGCGGCGGATCGTCGAGGCCGTCATCGGCATGGCGGCGGACCGGGGCATCGAGACCGTCTTCACGTTGACGCGTCGTGCGCCGTTTTTCGAGCGGCTCGGCTTCGGGGCCGCCGACAAGGCGGACTTCCCGGAGAAGGTCTGGAAGGACTGCCGCACCTGTCCGTTGATCGACGCTTGCGACGAGACCGCGCTGCGGCTCGACGTCATCGACGCGCGCATCGCGGATGCGCCGTTGCCAAGGAGGCTTCCGATGTCCAACCGAACCCAGGTCAACCGCGTCGTCCTCGCCTATTCCGGCGGGCTCGACACCAGCGTCATCGTGCCGTGGCTGCGCGAGGAATACGGCTGCGAGGTCGTCTGCTTCTGCGCCGACCTCGGGCAGGGCGAGGAGCTCGAGGGCCTGCGCGACAAGGCGCTCGCGAGCGGCGCCGCCGACTGCGTCATCGAGGATCTGCGCGACGAGTTCGCCCGCGACTTCCTCTTTCCGATGCTGCAGGCCGGCGCGGTGTACGAGCGGCAGTACCTGCTCGGCACGGCGATCGCGCGCCCGCTGATCGCCAAGTGGCAGGTCGCGGTGGCCGAGGCCGTCGGCGCCGACGCGCTGGCGCACGGTTGTACCGGCAAGGGCAACGATCAGGTGCGCTTCGAGCTGACGTTCCAGGCGCTCAACCCGACGCTGCACGTCATCGCGCCGTGGCGCGAGTGGCACATCCGCAGCCGCGAGGACGCCCTGGCGTACGCCGACGCGCACGGCGTGCCGATCGCCAGCCGCGAGAACTCGGTCTACAGCCGCGACCGCAACCTCTGGCACATCTCGCATGAGGGCGGCCGGCTCGAGGACCCGCGGCTCGAGCCCGAGGCCGACATGTTCCTATGGACGGTCGATCCGCGCCACGCACCGGACACGCCCGAGGAGGTCGAGATCGGCTTCGACGCCGGCGTGCCGGTCACCGTCGACGGCGAGCGCCTGGCGCCGGCCGCGCTGATCGCCCGCCTGAACGACCTCGGGGCGCGGCACGGCGTCGGCCGGGTGGACATCGTCGAGAACCGGCTCGTCGGCATGAAGTCGCGCGGCGTGTACGAGACGCCCGGCGGGACGCTGCTCTACGCGGCGCACCGCGAAATCGAGTCTCTTTGCCTCGACCGCGACACGGCGCACTACAAGGAGCAGCTGGCCGGGCGCTACGCCGAGCTCGTCTACTTCGGCCAGTGGTTCCACCCGCTGCGCGAAGGCGTGCAGGCGTTCATCGCCCGCACCCAGGAGTCCGTCACGGGCTGGGCGCGGCTGCGGCTCTTCAAGGGCACGGCGACGGTCATCGGCCGCTACAGCCCGCACAGCCTCTACCGCGAGGACTTCGCCACGTTCGGCCGCGACGACGTCTACGACCAGACGGACGCCGCCGGCTTCATCCACCTCTTCGGGCTGCCGATGAAGACGCGGGCGATGATGGAGGTCTCCGGCGGCGGCAAGACCCGCTACGCGGCGCCGGACTACTCGCAGTTCAAGCGCGACTGATCGCCATGGCTGCACCGAACCCCGCCGACGTTCGCCCCGTCGCAGCTTTCGACGCACGCCCCGAATCGGCCGTCGACGCCATCGCACCTCTCGACGGCGACGTGACGACGCCCCGCGGCTTCCGCGCCGCCGCCGCCACGGGCGGCCTGAAGGCCTCCGGCGCGCCGGACATCGCCCTCGTCGTCAGCGACCTCGAATCCAGCGCCGCCGGGGTGTTCACCCAAAACGCCTTCGCCGCCGCGCCCGTCCGCCTGGACCGTGCGACGCTGCGTGCCAGCGGCGGCCGAGCGCGCGCCGTCATCGCCAACAGCGGCAATGCGAACGCCGTCACCGGGCCGGCGGGCGACGCCGCGGCGGCGGCGATGCAGCGGGCGGCCGCGTCGGCCCTCGCCTGCCCGGCCGAGCACGTGCTCGTCCTCTCGACCGGCATCATCGGCGTGCCGCTCGACGTCGCCAAGGTCGAGCGCGGCATCGCGCTGGCGAGTAACGCGCTGTCGGCGAACGGTGGGCCGGCGGCGGCAAGGGCGATCATGACGACGGACACGCGGCCCAAGACCGCGGCGCGGCGGGTCCGCCTGTCGGGGGGCGACATCCTCGTCGGCGGCATGGCCAAGGGCGCCGGGATGATCCATCCCGACATGGCGACGATGCTGGCCGTCGTGACGACCGACCTCGACCGGACGCCGATCGCGTTGGCTGCCGACCTGGCCACGGCCGTCGACGTCTCGTTCAACCGGATCTCGATCGACGGCGACACGAGCACGAACGACAGCGTGATCCTGCTCGCCAACGGCGCATCGGGCGTAGCGGTCGCCGCGGTCGACGACGCCGACGCCGACGACGTCGCGACGTGGCGTGCCGCGCTCGTCGACCTCTGCCAGGACTTGGCGCGCCAGATCGTTCGGGACGGCGAGGGCGTGCGGAAGCTCGCCGTCATCGTCGTCGCCGGGGCAGCCGATGATGCCGACGCGCGACGGGTGGCGAACGCGATCGCGACGTCGCCGCTGGTGAAGACCGCGTTTGCCGGCGGCGATCCGAACTGGGGTCGGATCGTCGCGGCCGCTGGCCGGTCCGGTGCCGCCGTCGATCCGGCGCGCGTAACCCTGACGTTCGCCCCGGGAGAACACGACGTCGAGGGTGCCGCCGCGCCCGTGCGCCTCTTGGCGAACGGCCTGCCGACGGGCTTCGACGAGGCCGCGGCCGCCGCGATCCTGGCCGATGATGCGTTCCGCGTTCGCCTCGACCTCGGGCTGGGCGACGGGGCGGCGACGGTGTGGACGGGGGATCTGACGGAGGAGTACGTGCGGATCAACGCGGATTACCGGACGTGAGCGCGCCCGCCCGCAGCGATTGGACCGCGCCGCCCGCAACAAGGCGCGTGTAGGGGCACGGCATGCCGTGTCCATCGTCGGACGCACGATGTCGTTGGATCGCGGTGTTCGCCAGACAGGGCACGGCATGCCGTGCCCCTACCGACGTCCGATCGATGAGCCACCGTCCCTATCGCCCCACGCCGCCACAGCCGCCCGCGCCGCCGCCAACTGCCGCGCCACCGCCGCCGGCGCCGTCCCGCCCTCCACCGATCGCGCATCGAGCGCGGCCTGCCAGTCGAGGGCCGCGACGTCGCCCGGTTCGAACGCCGCGTCGAGGGCGACGAGGTCGGCGGCGGGGAGCGACGTGAGCGCAATACCGCGCTCCTCGGCCAACCGGACCGCGCGGCCCGCCAACGCGTGGGCCGTGCGGAACGGGATGCCGCGGCGGACGAGATGGTCGGCGAGGTCGGTCGCGAGCATCGCCGGGTCGAGCTGGGCCGCCATCCGCACCGGGTCGACGCGCAGCGTGGCGACGAGGCCGGCGAGCACCGGCAGCAGGGCGGCCAACGTGTCGAAGGCGTCGAACACGGGCTCCTTGTCCTCCTGCAGGTCCTTGTCGTAGGCCGACGGCAGCCCCTTCAGCGTCGCGAGCAGCGCGGTGACGTGGCCGATCAGGCGGCCGGCCTTGCCGCGCGCGAGCTCGAGCGGGTCCGGGTTCTTCTTCTGGGGCATCAGGCTCGAACCGGTCGAAAAGCGGTCGTCGAGGGCGATGAAGCCGAAGGCCGGCGTGGCGAACAGGATGAGCGGCTCGGCCAGCCGGCTGAGGTGGACGCCGGCGAGGGCCGCGGCGAACAGGAACTCGGCCGCGAAGTCGCGGTCGGCGACGGCGTCGAGGCTGTTCGGCGCGACGGCGCGGAAGCCGAGGTCGGCGGCAATCGCGGCGCGGTCGATTCCGAACGCGGTGCCGGCCAGCGCAGCGGCGCCGAGCGGCAGAACGGCAGCCGAGGCGCGGACGTGGTGCAGGCGGTCGCGGTCGCGGGCCAGCGGCCAGACGTGGGCGAGCAGCCAGTGGGCCCACGTGATCGGCTGCGCCGGCTGGAGGTGGGTGAACCCGGGCATCGTCGTCGACATGTGCGGTGCGGCAGCCTCGACGAGGGCGGAGGCGAGCTGGCCGGTGGCGTCGACGAGGCGGTCGCAGGCGGTCATGACCCACAGGCGCAGGTCGGTCGCCACCTGATCGTTCCGGCTCCGTCCGGTGTGGAGCTTGCCGGCGACCGGACCGGCGAGCTCGCCCAGCCGCCGCTCGACCGCGGAGTGAATGTCCTCGTCGGCCTCGGCGAAGGCGAACGCGCCGCGCCGGAACTCGTCCGCGACGGCCTGCAGTCCCGTGTCGAGCGCTGCGGCCTCGTCGCCGGCCAGCACGCCGGCCCGTGCGAGCGCGCGCGCCCAGGCCCGGCTGCCGGCGACGTCCTCGGCCCAAAGCCGCCTGTCGAACGGCAGGCTGCGGTTCAGCGCATGCGCGGCCGGGTCGAGCGAGCCGGCGAATCGGCCTCCCCAGAGCATGGCGGTCGTCCTTCCGTATGGCGAGCGAATGCAGCGATGACCCGGCAATGCTTGGAACCGCGTCGCACGAGAATGATAATCCGCTGCCCAGCTTGAGGTGCCCGATGACCCCTTCCGATCCGGTCGATCTCCCGCGCCGCCCCGGCCAGGACCCCACCCCCCTCCTCGACGCCGACCGCGCCGCCGTCCTCCAGAACTACGCCCGCCCGCCGATCGTCTTCATACGCGGCGAGGGCGCGTGGCTGTACGACGATGCCGGCCGGCGCTACCTCGACTTCAACGCCGGCATCGCGGTCAGCGCGCTCGGGCACGGGGACGCCGAGTTGGCGCACGCCATCGCCGACCAGGCCGGGCGGCTCATCCACACGAGCAACCTCTACCACACCCCGCCTTACATCCGGCTGGCCGAACAGCTCGTTGCTCGCTCGTTCGCCGACCGGGTGTACTTCGGCAACTCGGGCGCCGAGGTGGTCGAGGCGGCGCTGAAGTTCGCGCGCCTGTACGCGCGGAAGACGCATGGCGAGATGCCGGCCCCGGACGGGTGGTCGGAACTCGTCGATGACGCGGCGACTTCGAGTTGGCCGCGCAAGTGGCGGACCGTCGCCTTCGACCACGCCTTCCACGGCCGGACGATGGGCGCGCTCTCGTTGACGCACAAGGCGGCCTACCGCGCCCCGTTCGCGCCGCTGCTCCCGGGCGTCGTGTTCGCGCCGTTCAACGACGTCGCGGCGGCGGAGGCGGCGATCGACGAGACGACGATGGCCGTCGTCGTCGAGCCGATCCAGGGCGAGGGCGGCTACGTGCCGGCGACGCTGCCGTTCCTGCACGCCCTTCGAACGCGGTGCGATGCCGTCGGCGCGCTGCTCGTCCTCGACGAGATCCAGTGCGGCCTCGGGCGCACCGGCCATCTCTTCGCGCATGAGATGTACGGCGTGCGGCCGGACATCGTCTGCCTGGCCAAGCCGCTGGCGGGCGGCCTGCCCATCGGCGCCGTGCTCATGACGCAGGCGGTGGCAGATTGCGTCGGCGTCGGCGAGCACGGCAGCACGTTCGCCGGCGGCCCGCTCGTCTGCCGCGCGGCCGAGGTCGTGTTGAACCGGGTGAGCGATCCGGCATTCCTGGCCGCCGTCCAAGCCCGCAGCGATCACCTCGTGCGCGGCCTGCTCGCCCTCGACAGCCCACACATCGTCGACATCCGGGGCGCGGGGCTGATGATCGGCGTCGAGCTCGATCTGGCGGTGAAGCCGATCGTCGACGCCGCCCGCGACGACGGTGTGCTGCTTATCGGTGCGGGCGAGCGCGTGCTCCGGCTCTGCCCGCCGCTGATCGTGGACGAGGCGCAGATCGACTTGGCCGTGGGTGCCATCGGGCGGGCCATCGCGCACACCGCGGAGCGCTCTGCCGCGCCCGGTTGACCCGCTGCGAGTTGCCTTCAGCCGGCCGATGCCTACGATGAGCGGCCAGCCCCGACGAACCGTGCCCCCGAAGGAGCCTTCCGGTGACGACGCCCGACACGCTTGCCGCCCGCTGTGACACCCATATCGCCGCGCACAGCCTGCTGCAGCACCCGTTCTACCAAGCATGGAGCGACGGCACGCTGCCCGTCGCCGCCCTGACCGACTACGCCCGCGAGTACGGCTCGTTCATCGGCCGGATCGCCGATGGGTGGCGTACGGTCGGGGAGCCCGACATCGCCGCCATCGAGGTCGGCCACGCCAAGGTCTGGGCGACGACGTTCGCCGACGGCCTCGGCACTGCGGTCACCGCGCCCGAGGTCCGCGCCGTGCAGGCGCTCTGCGCCACCGCCGACGCGCTCTTCACGGATCGCGTGACCGCCCTCGGGGCGCTGTATGCCTTCGAGGCCCAGCAGCCGGCCACCGCCCGGAGCAAGCGCGCCGGCCTCGCCACGCACTACAGCGCGTTGCCGGCGAGCTGCGAGACGTACTTCCGGCTGCACGAGGACGACGACCACGAGCCGGCGCTGCTGGCGGCCGGCCTGAACGCGTTGCCGGCCGAGGACCGGGCAAGGGCCGAAGCGGCGTGTGCGCAGATGTCCGTCGCGCTCTGGGATGCGTTGACCGGGCTCCACGCGCCGCATGCTGCGGCGTGCATGGCGAACTAGTACCCGCGTATGGGCTTGGTGGATCGGCCGCATTGCGACCGATCCCGCGATGGCACGATGTGGGTAGGGGCGCGCGGCCGTGCGCCTCTACCCATCGGCAACTCCACATCGTGGCACCCTCGTAGATCGAGGAGGAGTCGATGTCGGATGGATCGATGGACGGAGCGGCGGTTGGCCAACCGCACGATCGCCGCGCGATCGCCTTTTTCGCCCTGGCGATGGTCGTCTACCTGATCACCCGCCTGTACGCGCTCGACCGCTTCCCGATCTTCTTCCACGCCGATGAGGCCTTCGGGCCGTTGACGGCCTCGAGCCTGCTGACGAACGGCTTGAGCGACGCCTACCAGCGCCTGCTGCCCATCTACTTCGAGCCCGCCCCCAACCGCTGGATGCCGATCGGCACGGTGTACGCTCACCTCGTGACCGTTGCCCTGTTCGGCAAGAGCATCATCGTCACACGCGTCACGACGGCGCTCGTCACCGCGGCCGGCGCCGCGGCCGTGGCGCTGGCGCTGCGCGACGGCTTCCGCGCGCGGCGCTGGTGGGCCGGCGCGCTCGTCCTTGGCGCGATGCCGACGTGGTTCCTCCACAGCCGCACCGGCTTCGAGGCGGCGATGATGACCGCCGCGTTTGCCGTCTTCCTGTGGGCTTACCTGCGCTATCGGCAGGGCGGCGGGCGCTTCTGGTCGTGCGCCGCCGTCGCCGCCGGGGCGGCCACGTTCTATGCGTACTCCAACGGCCAGTCGCTCATGGCCGTCCTCGGCATCCTGCTCCTCGTCGTCGACAGCCGCTTCCACTGGTCCCAGCGGCGCGCCCTCGGGCCTGCCCTGGCGCTCGGCCTCGTCCTGCTCATCCCGTTCGTGCGCTTCCGCCTGGCACACCCCGGCGCCGAGATCGAGCACCTGCGGGCGATCGACAGCTACATCGTCGACCCCGCCGCGTCCGCAGGCGACAAGGCGCTCGGCTTCGCCCGGCGCTACGCCTTCGGCCTCCACCCGCGCTTTTGGTTCATCAGCCACGATGTCGACAACCCCCTCCAATGGGCCGAGGAGCGCTGGCCGGCGATCCGGCCGGCGCTCATGCTCGGCGGCAACCTCGACATCGAGCGCCACCGTTACCGCGGCCGCGGTCACATCGCGCTGTGGATGCTGCCGTTCTTTGTCGTCGGGCTCGTCGCCGCGCTTCGCCGCTGGCGGTCGCCGGCCCATCGCACCGTGCTCCTCGCCGCCCTGGCCACCCCCTTCGGCGCCGCGACGGCGGGCGTCGGCGTCACGCGCGTCCTGGCCTTCGTCGTGCCGGCGGCGGTACTGATCACGTTGGGCATCGAAGCGGTCATCGACGTCGCCGGGCGATGGCTGGCGCGCGAGCGCGCGTCGACGCGGGCATGGGCGTCGTCGTTGGCGGTGCTGGCGGCGCGTTGGCGTTCCCGGGCGCCGGGCGTCGCAACCGGGCTGTGCTTTGTCGCTCTGGCCGGCGCCAACTTCGAGCTGCTGACGACGGCGCTGCGCACAGGCGACCGGTGGTACGACGACTACGGGCTGTACGGGATGCAGTGGGGGGCCGCGCAGCTGTTCGACGACATGATCCCGTCGCTGTTGGCGGCGGACCCGGACGTCCACGTGCTCGTGACCTCGGACTGGGCGAACGCTGCGGATCGCTTGCCCTACTTCTTCCTCGACTTCGACCAGACGCGTCGGGTCCGGTCCCGCAGCGTCTCGGACCCGCTCACGCGCCTGATCGAGCTGTCGGACGACGAGATCTGGATCGTCACGGACCACGAACTGGACGGCGTCCGCAAGAGCGGCAAGTTCGCCCCGCCCGAGATCGTGCGCACGCTGAACTGGCCGGACGGGCGGCCCGGCTTCCACGCCGTGCGCCTGCGCTACGCGCCGGGCATCGACAAAGGTGTTCGCCGCCGAGCGGGCCGCGCGGCGCAAGCTCGTCGAGGCCGCCGTCGTCCTCGACGGCCAGGACGTGGTCGTTCGCCACTCCGTGTCCGACATGGGCTCGCCGGCCGAGCTGTTCGACGGCGATCCGAGCACGCTGCTGCGCGGGATGGAGGCGAACCCGCTCATCATCGAGCTTGCGTTCCCGACGCCCCGTGCCTTGACCGGTATCGCCGCCCACTTCGCCCACATGCCGTTCACCTGGACGGCCGACCTCTTCGCCCCGGACGCCGACGAGCCGGTGACCTATGCGCAGACGGTGACCGACGTCCCGGACGGCGACGCGCACGGGGACCTCGCATTCGATGCGGGGCCGGCCGCGGTGTCGCGGCTGAAGCTGACGATCCACCAGGACGACCTCGAGGACGAGGCGCACATCCACGTGCGGGAGCTGACGCTACGCTGACCAGCCCTCGATCAGCTCCGTCACCACCGACCTCGGATCCCCGGCACGCGCCACCGCGCCCATGACCACCACACCCGCGGCGCCTGCCGTCCGGCACGCCGCGACATCGTCGCGGGTCGCGATGCCGCCGAGGGCGAGGACGGGCACGTCGGTGGCCCGGGCAACCGCCTCCAATCGTGCGCGCCCGAGCGCCGGTCCGTACCCCGGCTTGCTGGCCGAGGCGAACACCGGGCTGAGCGTCACGTAGTCGGCGCCGGCCGCGGCGGCCCGTTCTACCTCGCGCAGATCGTGCGCGCTCAGGCCGACGAGGGCGTTCGGACCGAGCGCCGTTCGGGCTGCGGCGACG
Organism: Candidatus Avedoeria danica; assembly: GCA_016703025.1. Taxonomy (NCBI): domain Bacteria; kingdom Bacillati; phylum Chloroflexota; class Ardenticatenia; order Candidatus Epilineales; family Candidatus Epilineaceae; genus Candidatus Avedoeria; species Candidatus Avedoeria danica. Next base: position 95,747 of record JADJCV010000001.1, on the reverse strand, counting down.
TCGCCGTCGCGCGGGAGGTGGACACCGTTGGCGGCGGATGTGCGGGCGATGCGCGCGGCGGCAGCGGCGTCGGCGACGCCGGCGACGAGGACGGTGGCGCCGTACGGCTTCGCCAGCGCGACGACGTCGGCGACGAGGTCGGCCAAGCCATCGGGCGCAAGGTCCTTCTCCCGCACGGCGAACCAGCGGCAGCCGCCCGCGAGGGCCGCCGCGACGACGGCGCGCAGCGGCAGGACCGACGCGCGCCGATCGGTGAGGACGAGCAGCGGGGGTGTCGGCAGCGGCGAAGTCGAACGACGTTCGGTCGAGCTACTTGGCACGGAACGCGGCGGCCACGAGGTCCGGCGGGAAGTAGCCGCCGACGCGCTGGCCCTCGGCGTAGCGGTAGACGGCGGCGGTGTAGATGCCCTGCAGCGCGCCCTGGACCAAGCCGATGAGGAGGATCGCCAGCACGAAGATCACGACGGCGGCGATGATCATCACCACCGACTCCGTGGCGGCGGCACCGATGATCGCGATCACGCCGATCGGGATCGTCACCAGGTAGGCCAGCCCGAAAACGAAGCCCATGCCCAGTCCGCCCGCCAGCTGCTCGCCCCACGTCTGCTTGAGCAGTGCCGTGCTGCGCTTCACCGCGGCCATCGGGCCGAGGCCCTCGTTCACCAGGACGGGCACGACGAGCGCGGTCGCGATCGTCCAGCCAAGGCCGCCAAAGCGCGAGATCGTCTGTCCGGCGCGCCCGCCGCGATCGGCCAGCACCTTGAGCGCCACGCCGACCGTCGCCGCCATCGCGGCGTAGCCCAGGATGTGGGCAAGGTGGCTGTTGGCCACGCGGAAGCCGTCCGACACGGTCGGATCGCCCCCGTCGAGGCGGATCATCGCCGCGCCGACGAGGGCCGAGTTGAAGTAGAAGATCACGACATACTGCACGAGGTAAAAGGCGAAGAGGAAGACGTAGCCGCCGATGCTGCGATCGGCGTTCCGCTCCATCACCTGCTGCCCGAACCCGGTGAGCCAGGCCGGCACGAAGAAGCTGGCGGAGACGATGAGCGCCGCGATGCTCGAGACGACCGGAAAGACGAGCAGCTCCTTGTCGGCCCGCAGCACGGCCGCGCTGGCCTTGACGAGCTGCCAGCTGTTGGACAGGCGTTGCATCATGGTGGGCCTCCTGGGCGGGGGTGCGGTTGTACGAGCCGCGCCGACAGTTTACGCCAAGGAATCGGTATATTCGTAGGGGCGATGCGAACGCATCGCCCGCAGGCCCTCCGCCTCTCGCCGCCGCCCGCTGCTACCCCACGTCCAGCATCCCCTCCAACGGACTGGACGCCTTCGCATACAACCGCCGCGGAATCCGCCCCGCCCCGTGCGCCAGCCGCCCCGCCTCAAGCGCGAGGCGCATGGCATGCGCCATCGCCACCGGATCGCGCGCGCCGGCGACGGCGCTGTTCAGCAGGATGCCGTCGTAGCCGAGTTCCATCGCCAACGCCGCGTCGGACGCCGTGCCGACGCCGGCGTCGACGATGAGCGGCACGTCGAGCAGCTCGCGGATGATCCGGAGGTTGTACGGGTTGGTCAGCCCCATCCCGCTCCCGATCGGCGCGCCAAGGGGCATGACGGCGGCGCAGCCCAGATCGGCCAGCTTGCGGCACGTCACGGGGTCGTCGTTGCAGTACGGCAGGACGATGAAGCCGTCGCGGACGAGTTCGGCCGCCGCCTGGAGCAGCTGCTCGACGTCCGGGAACAGCGTCTCGTCGTCGCCGATGACCTCGAGCTTCACCCAGTTCGTGCCGAGCGCTTCACGTGCGAGCTGTGCCGTTAGGACGGCCTCGCGCGCCGTGTAGCAGCCGGCGGTGTTCGGCAGGAGGTGGTAGCGCCCGCCGAGGACGTCGAACAACCCCTCGCCGCCGCCATCCACCTTCACGCGCCGCATGGACACCGTGACGATCTCGGCGCCGCTCGCTGCAATCGCATCCAGCATGACCTGCTGGTTGGGGTAGCGCGACGTGCCGATGAGCAGGCGGGAGGTGAAGGTCCTGCCGGCGATGACGAGGGGATCGACGTCGAAAGCGGTCGCCGCCGTCGGCGCCATGGACGAACCCGTCATCAGCCGCCCGCGATCGCGTGCAGCACCTCGACGCGGTCGTCCGGCGCAAGGTGCGTCGTGGCCCACGCCGAACGCGGCACGACGCGGTCGTTGACGGCGACGGCGATGCCGGGGCGGGCGGGGTCGGCGCCGGTGACGAGGGTGGCGAGGAGGGCGTCGAGCGTATCGCCGGGGTGGTGGGGGACGGGGGTGCCGTTGACCTGGACCGTGGTCATGGTCGTCGTCCCTGTAGGGGTCCCCGTCGCGATCGTCTCGGACACGGCAAGTCTACCCTTGGCGTGGAAGCACCGGCGCAGCAGCGAGCCCGTTCTTCTTGGCCAGCTTGGCGGCCTTCTTTTCCTTGGCGGTCAGCGCTGGCTGCTTCTTGGTTTCCTTGGTGGTCGGCGTGGCTTTGCCCATGGTTCTCTGCTCCTCGTGTGCACCGGTGAACGCGTGTGCGCATTGCAGCATAGCGCACTTTGGCGTGGCGCCGGCATCTGACGTGACGCCACACGCACTGCCGTCGGCCCGGCGCGACGTGCCGGACGCTCGCCAACCCGGTGAAATCGTCGATTGACACCCCGCCGCCCCCCTGGTAACGTCGTCGCGCCGGGTGGGGACCCGGCATCGCACGCATGACGACGTCGTTCGCGACAGGAGGTGGCTGTGGGCCGGGTGGCGGTTGTGACCGGAGGGACGCGCGGGATCGGGCGCGCGATCAGCGTGGCGTTGAAGGAGGCCGGACACACCGTGGCGGCCGTGTATCACGGCAACGATGCGGCCGCCGCCGCGTTCACGGCCGAGACCGGCATCGCCACGTACAAGTGGGACGTGGCGGACTACGAGGCCTGCCAAGCCGGCATGGCGAAGGTCGCCGCCGACCTCGGACCGGTCGACATCGTCGTGAACAACGCCGGCATCACGCGCGACGGCACGTTGATGAAGATGTCCGCCGAGGACTGGTCGACCGTCATCGCCACCAACCTCGGCTCGTGCTTCAACATGGCCAAGGCCGCCTTCCCGGCGATGGTCGAGCGCAAGTTCGGCCGGATCGTGAACATCGGCTCGATCAACGGGCAGGCCGGGCAGTACGGGCAGGTGAACTACGCCGCCGCCAAGAGCGGCATCCACGGCTTCACGAAGGCCCTCGCCCAGGAGGGCGCGCGCCACGGGATCACCGTGAACGCGATCGCGCCGGGCTACATCGACACGGACATGGTGGCCGCCGTGCCGCCGCCGGTGCTCGAAAAGATCATCGCCAAGATCCCGGCCGGCCGCCTCGGCAAGGCCGAGGAGATCGCCCGCGGCGTCGTGTTCCTCGTGGCCGAGGATGCCGGCTTCGTCACCGGCGCCACGATGTCGATCAACGGCGGGCAGCACATGTATTAGGGCCGGCCACCGGGGAGGCTAGGGGGACCCGCCCCTGCTGGCCATCACGAGCGTGTGCAGTGGTGGTCGGCGTGCCGGGGCAGTTGTCGCCGCCGCATCGCGCCGCGCTTGCGCGCCGCTGCGTGTCGTTACGCGGGCGGCGTGACGTTGTCGCCAACGTGTCGCCGCGGCGCTTGTCCGCAACGGCCTTGGCCGGTACGCTCTGCACATGATCCACGACCCGCTCGACCTCGCCGCCGACTCCCCCCCGCCGCCGCCGACCCGCGCGCGGTGCTGCGCCGTGTCTTCGGCTTCGCGGAGTTCCGCGGCCAGCAGCGGGCCGTCATCGACCGCGTCCTCGGGGGCGGCGACGCGCTCGTCGTCATGCCGACGGGCAGCGGGAAGTCGTTGTGCTACCAGCTGCCGGCGCTCGTGCGGCCGGGCGTGACCGTCGTCGTCAGCCCGCTCATCGCGTTGATGGCCGATCAGGTGACGGCGATGCGGGCGCTGGGCGTGCGCGCCGCGGCGCTGAACTCGTCGCTCGACCTCGGGGCGCAGCGCGGCGTCGAGGCCGCCGTGCGTGCGGGGCGGCTGGACCTCGTGTACGTGGCGCCCGAGCGCCTCGTCACGGAGGGATTCCTCGAACTGCTCTCGTCGACGAGCGTCGCGCTGTTCGCGATCGACGAAGCGCACTGCGTGTCGCAGTGGGGGCACGATTTTCGGCCGGAGTACCTCCAGCTCGATGTCCTGGCCGACCGCTTCCCGGGCGTGCCGCGCATCGCCCTCACCGCCACGGCGGACGGGCCGACGCGGCGCGAGATCGTCCAGCGGCTGCGGCTGGCGGACGCAACCGTCTTCGTGGCCGGCTTCGACCGGCCGAACATCCGCTACCGGGTCTGGCTGAAGGACGATCCGTTCAAGCAGCTGCTGACGTGCCTGAAGCGCGAGCACGTCGGGCCGGACGGCGGCATCGAGACCGGGATCGTCTACTGCCTGTCGCGCAAGAAGGTCGAGCAGACGGCCGAGCGGCTGAGCGCCGCCGGGATCGCGGCGCTGCCCTACCACGCCGGCCTGGACGCCGCCGATCGCGCGCTGCACCAGCGGCACTTCACGCACGACGAGGTGCCGGTCGTCGTCGCCACCGTCGCGTTCGGGATGGGGATCGACAAGCCGGACGTGCGGTTCGTGTTCCACGTGGACCCGCCCAAGAGCTTGGAAGCCTACTACCAGGAGACCGGCCGCGCCGGCCGCGACGGCCTGCCCGCCACGGCCACGATGCTCTACGGCATGGCGGACATCGCCCGGCTGCGCTCGATGATCAGCGACGGCGAGGCGGACGAGGCGCGCCAGCGCGTCGAGCACCACAAGCTCAGCGCGCTGCTGGGCTTCTGCGAGACCGCCCGCTGCCGCCGCCAGGTCCTCCTCGAGTACTTCGGCGACGCGCCCGCCGAGCCGTGCGGCAACTGCGACACGTGCTTGGAGCCCGTCGACACCTGGGACGGCACCGTCGCGGCGCAGAAGGCGATGTCGGCCATCCTGCGCACCGGCCAGCGCTTCGGCCAGGCGCACGTCGTCGACGTGCTGCGCGGCGAGACGACTGAGAAAGTGGAGCGCTTCGGCCACGACGCCCTGCCGACGTTCGGCGTCGGATCGGATCTCGACGTGCGCGGCTGGGCATCCGTCATCCGCCAGCTCGTCGCCGGTGGCCTGATCCGCGTGGACGTCGAGGGCCACGGCAGCCTCCAGCTGACGGACGGCGCGGCAGCGGTGTTGCGCGGCCAACAGTCGGTGACGCTGCGGCGCGATCCGGCGCCGCAGGCCGGTGCGTCGCGGCGGAATCGGTCGGCGGAGCGATCGCGGTCGCGTGCCGGCAGTGGTGGGAGTGGTGGTAGTGGTACGAATGGCGTCAGCGGTGGCGGCGGGCTGTTCGACGACGATGTCGACGCCGACGTGGACGAGGCGCTCTTCGCCGCGCTGCGCGCCTGCCGCCTCGCCCTCGCGCGCGAGCAGGCGGTGCCGCCGTACGTGATCTTCCACGACAAGACGCTCCTCGCGATGGCCGCCCGGCGGCCGACGACGACGGCGGCGCTGGGCGGGATCTCGGGCGTCGGGGACGTGAAGCTGGCGCGGTATGGGGAGGCGTTCCTGGACGTGATTCGCCAGCACATCGACGCGAGCGATGTCGGGGAAGACGGTGGGTCCGGCATCGGCGACGCCGACTGATGCTCGATGATCTGCGCGTTCGGCTGCGCGACCCGTTCAAAGGACTCGGTCGCCCATCCCGAACTTCAACGGTGTGGATCAGCCTTGCCCTCCTCTACCCCCTCGTCCTGACCTGGCTCTACTTCATCGCCCTGGCCGACGTCCCGGCGCCGTGGCCCCAGCTGGCTTACGGCGTGGGCAAGGCCGTCCAGTTCGGACCGGCGCTGTGGTGGCTCGCCCGCGTCCGCCCGGACCTCGTCCGCCCGCGCGCCCGGACCACGCGCCGCGACCTGGCGGTGGGCGCCGCGTTCGGCACCGCCGTCGCCCTCGCGCTGTTCGCCGTCTACACCGGCCGCCCGTTCGACCTCCTCGGCCCGTCCGGCCACGCCGCCTTCGCCGCCGCCGCGTCCGACAAGGCCGGCGCGCTCGGGATCGCCTCACCCGTCCGTTTCCTCGTCCTTGGCATGTTCTACGCCCTGCTCCACAGCGGTCTGGAGGAGGCGTACTGGCGCGGCCTCGTCTTCACCACCGTCCGCGACCGGACGCGCGCCCGGACAGCCGTCTGGGTGTCGAGCATCGCCTTCACCCTCCACCACATCGTCCTCGTCACAACCCTTCTCCCCGGCCAACTCCCGCTGGCGCTCCTGCTGGCGGCGTGCGTCGGCATCGGCGGCGCGGCGTGGAGCGTCCAGCGCTCCGTCTCGCGGTCCCTCCTGGGGGCGTGGCTCGGGCACGGGATCGTGGACGCGGCGATCTTCGCGGTGGGGGGGTGGGTGTTGTTTGGGGGTGGCGCGGACGGGGGGCCGGCGGCGGTCGGATCGCCGACGCCGCGGCCGATCACTTGGGCGTCGCCGTATCCGTCGGCGACGCTTGGGCCGATCACGCCGCCCTCGCCGCAGCCGTCCGCGACGCCTGGACCGAGCGCGACTCCCTCGCCGTGGCCGACGAAGACGGCGCTACCGACGGTGGATGCGAGCGTGCCGTTGCCGGTGGCGATGACGTTGGAGGAGGCGCGGGGGGAGGTGATGTCTTGGTTGGATCCGGATCATGCACCGCGGATCGTATCGGCGGACTACGTGCCGGCGGCGGCGGTGGCCTTCGAGCGAGATCATGTCGGGGCGTTCATCGTCAACGACTTGTACGGGGGCTGGTGGGAGGATCGGCGGCTGGAGCGGCTGCCAACGACACTCGTACGCGTCGTCGCCGACGCCGAGCCGCTTGAGATGCGGCTGATCTTGCGCCGGCCCGGCTTCAACGCTCCACCGCTCGATGCCCCGCGCCCCGGGCAGAGTGACGAGCGATCCCGAATCGTGGCCTGGTTCGATGCGCTCTCAGGCGCGCGTCTTGCCCTGGAAACTCTCGACTGGCCGAGCGACGAGGTTCGCGGACAACCACCGGCGGAGCCGACGGCCGCGATCACGTTCGCCGTCACCCCCATCCCGTTGACGATGACACCGATGCCACAGGCCAGGGAGCGTGTGGTCCCGACGGCGGTGCCGACGCCGCTCGGCGCGCCGGTCGACGCAGACCACGTTCCGCCGGCGTTGCGCGACGTACTCACCGCCTACCCGTTGCTGCCCGGCAGCACGTGGACGTGGGACTCGACGTCGTGGGAAATGAGGGTGACTTGGTCGCGCTGGCGAACCACGGAAACGGTTACCGGCGCGTGGCAGCTGGACGATCGGCGGATCGTCGTTCGGTCGTTCGTCGTGCCGACGGTTACGATGCGCACGCGCTCAATCGGCGCATTAGCCGACAGGATCGACGCGTCCTTCGAATTCTGGCGTACGGTCGACTCCGACGGCCACGTTTCCGGCCAGGACGCGCGGGGCGCCGAATTCCTGCGTACCGATCGATCGCGTCGCCTCATCGAGGACGCACGCTTCGAGCTGCCGATCGAGCCTATCGGCTTCGCACACGAGGGAGTGCATGACTTCATGGGCCTGCTGTCCGCGCTATCGACGGACCGCATCCCGGTCACGACGCCCGCCGGGCGCTTCGAAGGGTGCGGGGTAATCGAGGTCACGACCAGCGCCGGTTCCGGTTCCCACCGCGCGATCTGCCCGGGGGTCGGCTACGTGGAAACGGACACGTGGGCCTTCCACACGGGGTATGGCTGGCAGACGGTATCGCAGCTTGTGTCGTACGACGTCGTTCTGCCGCGCTAAGGGTATCAACGGCTGAAGCCATTGATTCGTCGTTGCTCTCTCAGGACCTGACCACACGGCGGCTTCACGCGGAAATGGTGTTACGCCCCGCGCCCCTCGGATCCTCCCCCGCCGCCCTCAGTCCCCACCCACCCCCCAAACCGCCCCCCCCGGACAAGGCAACGTCCCCGCGATCCCCGCAAACACCCCCGCCAGCTCCGCCGAAGTCGGCGCCTCGTAATACAGTGCGGGCGACGACGCAACGGCCCGCAGCAGGTCGCGGTCGATGTCGTCGCCCAGGCCGATCGTGAAGACCTTGCGGCCGTCGCGGGCGCGCTGGGCGGCGGCGAGGACGTCGACGCTCGGGGCGCTGGCGCGGCCGTCCGTCAGGAGGACGATCATCGACTGTCGCGCCGGGTCGACGGAGGCCGGGACCGCCCCCGCGGCAGCATCGAGCGCCCGGTCGATCCGCGTGCCGTCTGCCGTCTGGATGCCGTCGATCGCCGCGTTCAGCGTGCCGGCGTCGGACGACAGCGGCGCGGCGACGATCGCGTCCGTGTTGAACGCGACGATCGCCGCCCGATCGCCCGGCTTCAGCAGCTCCACGAACACGCGCGCCGCGGCCTTGGCGGCGTCGATCTTGGCCACGCCGGCGCTTTGCTCGCGCATGCTCGTCGAGGCGTCGATCACGAGCGCGACGTCGAAGCGGACGTCCTTGGGCAGACAGACGGCGCGGGCGAGGACGGGTAGCCAGATCTTGCCGGGGCGAGATTCGCGTGTCGCCGTGGCGGTGGGGGGTGTGGTCGGCGTGGGCGTCGCGGTCGGCGCCGGCGTCGGGCTGACATCGGGCGTGTCGCTCGGGACGGGCGTCGGGGGTGCCGTCGTCGGCGTCGGGGTCGGCGGGGCGCACGGGCCGGTGACGTCGAGCGTGTCCGGCGGCACGACGGCGGGCACGCCGTCGCGGCCGATCGAGTCCTCGAGCAGCACGCTGCTGTCCTTCGTGCGGTTCGCCTGCTGGCCCAGCGCGGTCGTCGAGATGCGGTACGTGGCGGTCACCGTCGTTCCAGGCGCGGCGTTCGCCCAGGCGAAGGCCAGCTCCTGGCCGGTGACGACCGGCACCGGGTTCGCCGAGCCCGGGATGAGCCGGATGGCCGGCGGCAGGATGTCCTTCAGCGTGACGGTCTTCACCGACACGCCGCGGCCCGCCTCCTGCAGGGCGCGGACCTCGGAGGGCAGCTTGCCGCCGGGCGCCTTGAAGGCGAGCGTCTTCGGATCGGAGATCGCCCGATAGTCCTGGCAGTTCGCCCGCGGCCCGCTCTCGAAGCAGACCGTGGCGATCTTCACGTCCTTGGCGGTCGCCTGACCGGCCGCCCGCTGCGCCGCGCCGGGGCAGGACGGGACGCTCGGGTCACAGCCGTCGCCGTAGAGGATGATGATCTCGATCGGCGCCAGCGGGCGGCCTTCGGAATCGTTCCGGATCCGCTCGAGCATGCTGACGGCCTTGTCGATCGCCTCCGGCGGATCCTCGCCGAGGTCGCCGGCATCGTAGCGGATGCCGTTGACGCCGCTCTGGGCCCGGCTGGCGGAGTCCGTCCAGTCCGTTTCGACCTTCACCTTGAAGCCGTGGGATAGAACGGCCACCATCGTGCCCGGGATGTTCCAGTCCAGCTCGGAGAGCACGTCGCGCGCGCTCTTGCGCACGTCGGGCAGGAGCGGCTCGATGGACTGCGAGCGGTCCACGGCAATGACGAGGTGGATCGGCCGCGCGGCCGGGCACGTGATGCCCATCGTCACCGTGACGGCGGCCGTGTCGCAGGCGCGGATCGAACCGGGCGCCAGCGTGTGGCTGATGATCGCCGCGCACGCGGACGGGGGGACGCCGCCCTGTCGTGGCGCCTGTTGCGGTGCCTGTGCGCTGGCCGCGGCGGGACGGCCGATGGCAATCGCGACTGCGACGAGGGCGAGGCCGGCGATCGAAGAGACGGCGGCGGCGACGGTCGTCGCGCGCGCGAAGGCAAGGCGGGGGGTCATCGCGAACTCCTGCGGCATCCGGCTTCGGCCGCCCGCCATTGTAGCGCGACGGCGGCGCAGCACGGCGCGGGTGAGGTCAACGCGCGATGAACGGGGCTTAATGGCTCAACGACAGGTGTGCGCGGACCTGCTCACAGCCGTAGGCACCTGCTCACAGCCGTAGGCACAAGCCATAGGCACAAGATCGACCCCCTCACGGGCAGGGGATCGCGCCGGCCACCGTGCGATACACCCGCGCCAGGTCCTCAGCCCCCGGCGCCTGGTAGAAGTAGCGCGTCGACGATGCCAGGAGCTTGAGCAGATCAGGGTCGACATCGGGGCCGAGGCCGATCGTGAAGAGCGTCGCGCCGGCGCGCTTGACGGCGTCCGCGGCGGCGACGACGCGGCCGGCGGTCGAGCGCGTCGGCTGGCCGTCCGTCATCAGGATGACGACGCCGCGCGCCGTGGTCCGACGGCTCGGGCCTTGGAGCTCCGCCCGCGCCGCGTCGAGCCCGGCGTCGATCCGGGTGCCGGGCGCCATCGGCAGGTTCGTGAGGGCCTGCCGGAGCGCCGCACCGTCGCCCGTCAGGCCGATCCGCAGCCGCGCCGCGTCGTCGAACGTGACGACGGACACGTGGTCGCGGGCGAGGTCGATGAGCGCGAGGAAGCTCTGGGCCGCCTGCTGGGCCGCATCGATCTTGCGGATGCCGCCGGCGGTCGTCACGCCGGCCATCGACGTCGAGGTGTCGAGGACGAGGACGATGTCGGCCGAGCGCTGCCCGGGCTTGCAGCGGTTCAGGACGGCGTACGGCAGGTAGATGTCCACCGGCGGCCGCGGCGTTCGGGTGGCGGTGCGCGTCGGCGTCGGGGTGCGCGTTGCGGTTGGGGTCGGCGTGTCCGTGGGCACGGGCGTCGTCGTCTCGGTCGGGGTGGGCGTCACGGTGGCCGTCGGCGTGTCGGTCGGCGTGTCCGTCACGACCGGCGTCGGGACGATCACGCGCACGACGGGCACCGGGAACTGCGCCTCGCCCACCGCGCCCGTGCCGTCCGTGTGGCGGGTGCGGGCGTCGACGTTCGTCGGGAACGTGCCGCCGGTGCGCGGGACGGCGCGGTAGGTCAGGCGGAAGCCCGGGACATCGACCTGGCCGAGCCGCCACGTGAGCGTGCGGGTGGATGCGTCCCACTCCGGCTCGCTCGGGCGGCCGGATCCGGGCACGTAATCGACGTTGGCCGGCAGGACGTCCGTCACCACCGCGTCGCGGAACAACGGCACCGCGCCGATCCGGCCGGCGATGCGGCTGAAGATGTCCCCGAGCTCGGCTTCCGTCGGACTGAAGAAGTAGTCCTGCGGCGTCGAGGCGATCCGCTGAAGGGTGGCGACGTCGAGGTCGAAGCCGAGGCCGATCGTGAAGACCCGGATCTGCAGCCGTCGCGCCTCGGCGATCACGCCGTCGATCTCGCTGAGTTCGTTCAGGCCGCTCGTGTGTCGCCCGTCGGTGAGCATGACGATGACGGGTTGCGCGCCGGTCCGCGGCGAGGCCGTCAGGGTCTTGATCGCCTCGTCCAGCCCGGCCACCAGGTTCGTGCCGCCGTTCGCCTGGATGCCGGCCACGGCGCGGATGGCGGTCGGGCGATCGGCCGTCAGGTTCTGGACGCGTGACGCGTCCGTGCTGAACACGACGACGCCGAAGCGCGAACCGGCGCCGCCGCGCACGATGAACGTCGCCGCCGCATCGCGGGCCGCCTGCATCTTGCTGCCGAGCATCGAGCCCGAATTGTCGATGGACAGCGCGATGTCGACCGCCGGCGGCGGATCGGGGCAGACGCCGTCGACGACGAGCTGGATCTCGATCTCCTGGCCCAGCTGGATCTCGGCGGGCTGGGCCGCCTTGCTGGCCATCAGCTGGCACCCGCCGTCCGTCAGGTTCGGGAGCGGGCCGGCGTTCGCAGCGGGCGCGTAGACGCGCACGACGTTGCCGAGCTCGCCGATGAACGTGACGTACAGCCGCCCTTGCGCATCCAGGGCCAGGTCCGTCGGCACGCGGTCGCGGCCGCCGACGGGGCGGGCGAGCGTCAGCGTGCCGTCCGCCTGCCAGCCGAAGACCCAGCCGTTGCGCGTCAGCGCGAAGGCGCTGCCGTCCGGTCCCGCCGCCACCCGCTGCGCGCCGGCCAGCACCGGGATCGTCCGCAGGAGCGTTCCGTCGCGGGCATACACGACGAGCGAGGCCGAGCCGCGGTCGACGAGGAAGACATGGTCGGCCGAGAGGGCGATGTCGAACGCGGCCGTGAAGCTGACGCCATCGATCTTGAACGAGCCGACGGCATTCAGGTTGCGGTCCAACAGGAAGACGCGCTGGCCGAGGGAGTCGAGGGCGGCCACGTTGGGGCCGTGCGCGCTGATGGCCGTGACCCAGGCACCGTTCGGCGGCACCCACTCGGCGCCCCAGCTGCCGTCCGACGCCAGCCGACGGACGACGCTCGTCTCCCACAGCACGTACGGGTCATCGCCGGCCATCGCGACGTCGATCGGCGGTGTGAGTTCGGCGCGGGCGAGCGGAGCGCCGGGGGGGACCGGGGTGCCGAGGACCGGCAGGAACGACGGATCGAACGGAACGTCGCGCTCGGGAATGCCTTCCAAGTCCCAGATCTGCACCCGCGCCGCCAGATCACCGATGACGGCTTCGTTGCCGACGGCGATCCGACTGGGCTGGAGGAGGAGGCCGAACGTCAGCCGCGACTGCAGCTCGAACAGCCCGAGGTCCGGCACGCGGATCAGGCCGTGCGGCGCGACGGCGGCGTACGCCACGCGCGGGCTGGCGATCTCGATGTCGCTGACATCGTCGAACGCCAGCCGGCCGACGGTCTGGTAAAGCTCGTCGCCCAGCACGAGGCCGATCTGCGGGGCGCCGATGAGGAAGCGCGCGTTGCTGCCGCTGCGCGAGAGCAGCCCGCCGACGCGGACCGACTGCAGGCGGTACTGCTCGAGGGCGGTGGAGGAGTTGGCGGCGGTGAAGAAGAGACGCGACTGGCGCGGGTCAGCCAGGTCGAACGTCGGCACCGGGCCGCTCGGCCCCTGCCCGTCGCCGCGGTACATGATCCCTTCCGGCTCGGTCACGCGGTTTTGGACCGCCATGACCCGCGTCGGCGTCCCATCAGGCTGGAACGCGAGCACCCGTTGGTCGCGGCGGCTGACGACGAAGATTTCGTCGCGCACGACCTCGATGCCCTGCGGGTCGGCGACGGGCCAGCTGGCCAGCGAGACCCCAGCGCCCGAAACCACCTGCACGCGGCCGTTGCCGGTGTCGCTGACGACGAGCCGTCCGTCGGACAGGTAGTCGACGTCGCGCGGCTGCCTGAACTGCCCCGCCTGGCTGCCCTCGCTCCCGACGGTCTTGACGAACAAACCGTCCCGGTCGTAGATCCGGACCGTGCCGCTCGTCACGTCCGTCACCGCCATCTGCCCGACCGTCCCGTGCCGACCGATGCCGCCGGACGTGTGCCCCGCCGGCCATTCCAGCGCGTCGTAGAGCGACTTGCCCTGGCTGTGCCACTCCGCCAGGAGGTTGTCGCCGGGCGGATCGGACTGCGCGCGGGCCGTCGGTCCTCCGGACGTGGCGACGGACAGCATGGCGACGATCGGCAGGGCGATCGCGCCGAGCGCGGCGGCGACAAGGCGCCGCTTTCGGACGGGCGGATGGGCGGGGATCACGGCGGGCGCCTCCGGGGCATACATGCCGACGTATCCGAGGGGGGCTCGGTTACGGGCGGGCGAAGGGTAGCATCAGGACGGGCGAGGGCACGAAGTGACGAGCGATGTCAATCGCTCGCCCCGAACGCCGCCCGCTATAATCGGCCCCCGATGTCCACAACACCAAGCCCTCTCCTGAAGCTACGCCCCGTCCCGATCGAGGTCGCGCAGATCCAGGGGCGACCGGCGCTCGTCTTCGTGGACCCGGCACGCTTGGCCGGCCGGCCGGTGCTGCTGCCGTTCGCGTTCGCGCCGATCGTCCAGCTGCTCGACGGTACCCGGGACCGCGCCATGCTGGCCGCCGATCTGGCGGCCCGCGACGACGGCGGCTGGCCGGATGACGTGATCGACGAGGTGCTGGACCACCTTCACCGGACATTCCTGCTCGACAACGAGGTGAGCAGCGCTGCGCTCAGCCTCGCCGTCGCCGCCTTCCGCGACTTGCCCGCCCGCCCGCCGGTCCACGCCGACGCGGTGTACCCGGCGCATGCCGGACGGCTGGCCGACGTGCTCGACGGGTATCTCGTCGCCGTCGGCGGGCACGCGGTCGGTCGCGAGCCCGCCGACATGGCGTCGAGCGTCACGAACGACGGCGTTGGGCCGCCCATCGAGGCCGTCGACCCGGTCGACGCGTCCGACATCGCCTGGCCGTTCGCGTTCTTCAGCCCGCACATCGATTACGCCCGGGGCGGCTTGGTGTACGCCGGCGTCTGGCACCACGCCCGCGCCGCCGTCGAAGCGGCCGACATCGCGGTGCTCATCGGCACGGATCACCAAGGCCCGGCCGGGACGTGGACGTTGACCCGCCAGAGCTACGCCACGCCGTACGGCACGCTGCCGACGGACACGGCGGCCGTCGACGCACTGGCCGAGGCGATCGGCGCGGACCGGGCGTTCGCGGGCGAGCTGCGGCACCGCGAGGAGCACGCGCTCGAGCTGATCGCCGTCTGGCTCCACCACATGCGCGGCGGCCGACCGATCGAGGTCGTCCCGGTCCTGGTCGGCGGCTTCGATCACTTCGAGGCCGATCCCGACGAGCCCGAGCGCGACACGACGGTGCGCGCGGCCATCGAGCGCCTGCGCGCGACGATCCGCGGCCGCCGGGCGCTCGTCATCGCCTCGGGCGACCTGTCCCACGTCGGCCCGGCGTTCGGCCAGCTGCCGATGACGGACGACGACCTCGCCACGCTGCGATCGGACGACCATGCGCTCCTCGAGCGGCTGTGCGCGGGTGACAGGTCCGGCTTCTTCGCCCCGATTCAGCACAGTGCCAACCGGACGAACATCTGCGGCGTCGCGCCGTTCTGGCTCACGATGGCCGTCGCCGAGGCCACCGGCGGCACGCTGATCGACTACGAACAGTGCCCGGCGGATGAAGACGACACGTCGTGGGTCAGCATCGGCGGCGTGGTGCTGCACCGGTGAGCGGCGCAGCGGACTCCGCCCCGGCGTCGACGCTGTCCGCCGGCGCGCGTGAGGCGGTGCTCCCGTCGCCGTTCGGCCCGTTCCGCGTCACCGTCGACGAGGAAGGCCGGCTCGTGCGCGCGGACTTCGTCGACGACGCGGGTGGCGGCGGGCACGCGGTCGCCGACGTCGACTCGGCGGCCAATGCCGGCCCCGTGGGCGACGCCGACGTTCACCCCGTGCTTGCCCGCGCCGTCGCCCAGCTGGCGGACTACTTCGCCGGCCGCCCGGTGTCGTTCGACGTGCCGGTCGCTCCTCACGGGACGGACTTCGAGCGCCGCGTCTGGGCGCACCTGACGACGATCCCGTACGGCCGCACGACGTCTTACGGGGCCGTCGCCGCCGCGATCGGCCAGCCCCCCGACGCCGCCCGTGCGGTCGGCGCCGCGAACGCGCGCAATCCGATCGCCGTCGTCATTCCGTGCCATCGGGTGATCGGGGCGGATGGGTCGTTGGTGGGGTACGCGGCGGGGTTGGACCGCAAGCGCGGGTTGTTGGCGATGGAACACGGCCAACCGTCGTTGGATTTGTTCCCGTAGGGGCAGGTCCCCGTGCCTGCCCCGTAGGCCGCCCTCCAACACCGACCCACGGCCCACACGAACGTCCCTACGGCAGATATTGCTCGACGATCCGAACGATGATTCCGTTCGCGGTCGTGATGTACATCGGGGGACCACCTGTCTCAAGCATCCACGTCCTGTCCGTGGTGAAGATCGGCGCACCTGGAATCGGTGTGCCCCAAAACCATCCCATGAACGTTTCGACGCTCGAGTTCATCGGGTTCTCGCTGATCCCCCCGTCCGCCGCCCACGCGACGAGTTCGACAGCGGCCGTCGGTGAAACGGGAAGTGTCACCGTCGCCGCGTCGAGGTCGCGGATGTAGAAGGGGCTCATCAAGGAGTGCCGTTCGGTCGTGTGGCCGTCCGCGATCGACGCCGCGTCCGCTTCGTCGCCGCCGAACATCACGGCCGGGTTCACGACGAGCATGGCCGGCGAGCCCGGCATCGCGGCCCGCACGAAGGTGAAGTGCTCACCGTCGTGCATCTCCTCAGCGGTTGGATCGCGCGGAAGCGCGCGGCCAGTGGCGGCGGCCTCAGGGCCGGTCGTCGGCGTCGGCGTTTGGATGAGCGCGCCGTGGGCGTACTCCTGGGTGGCGCGCAGTGACGCGGCGGCGGTGGCGGCCGCGTCGGGTGTCGCCGTCGGGCGGGCACAGGCGACGAGCGCTAGCCCGAGGACGAGCACGAATCCCGTGGTCGCTGTTCGCACAAGGTTCATGGGTTGTCTCCGATGTAGTGCACAAGGTCCATCACCCGCCCCGCATACCCCCACTCGTTGTCGTACCACGCCACGACCTTGGCCACGCGCCCCGTCCCGCCCATGACCATCGTCGACGGCAGGTCGACGATCGCCGATTCGTCCCGCCCGACGATGTCGCTCGAGACGATCTCGTCGTCCGTCACGGCGAGGACACCGCGGTACGATGCGTCGATGGTCGCGGCGTGGAAACGGGCGTTGATCGCGTCGGCGTCGACATCGTGCCCGAGCTGGCAGACGACGTCGATGACGGAGCCGTCCGGCACCGGGACGCGGTAGGCCATGCCGTCGACCTTGCCCGCCAAGTGTGGCAGGACGAGGCCGATCGCCTTGGCGGCGCCGGTGGAGGTCGGGACGATGTTCAGCGCGGCGGCGCGGCCGCGGCGGCCCTTGGCGGCGACGTCGACGAGGGCCTGCGAGCCGGTGTAGGCGTGGACGGTCGAGACCATCGCCCACGACACGCCGAACGCCTCGTCGAGGGCGCGCAGGACGGGGGCGAGGCAGTTCGTCGTGCAGCTGGCGTTCGAGATCAGGTGGTGCTTCGCCGGGTCGTACATGCCCTCGTTGACGCCCATGCAGATCGTCACGTCCGCGCCGTCGTCCTTGGCGGGCGAGGTCAGGACGACGCGCTTCGCGCCGGCCGTGATGTGCTTGGCCATCCCATCACGCGCCTCGAACGCGCCGGTCGACTCGATGACGACGTCGACGCCGAGGTCGGCCCACGGCAGGAGGGCCGGGTCGCGCTGCTGGAGCGCCTTGATCTCGTGCCCGTCCGCCCGCAGCCACCCCTCGCCCGAGGCGATGTCGCGCGGCGGCGCGGGGTGGACGGAGTCGTAGCGCAGCGCGTAGGCCAGCTGGTCGAGCGGGGCGAGGTCGTTGACGGCCACGATCTCGACGCCGCGCGCGTCGTGCAGCCAGTGGCGCAGGACCATCTCGCCGATGCGGCCGAGGCCGTTGATGGCGACGCGGGTGGGCATGGGAGACCTCCGGGTGGGCGGGGCGGGCGAGCCGGACGGTCATCATAGCCCAGCGACGGCCGCGCTCGCCGGAGCGGACGATGCCCTGCCGCCGCCCGCAGACCCTATCGCCGCCCCCAGAACTGCGCTGCCGGACACGGCAGGTCGCGGGCGATGTCGCGGTAGATCGCTTCCAGCGACGCGGCGTCGGATGTGCGGTAGAACGACTTCGGCGAGGACGCGATCGCCTCGAGCGCAGCGGCATCGAGGTCGCTGCCCAGGCCGATCGTGAAGACCGCGACGCCCGCCGCCTTCGCCGCCGCCGCCCGCGCCACCGCCTCGCTGGCCGGCCGCGGGTTCGAGCGGCCGTCCGTCAGGAGGACGATCAGCGCCCGGCGGTCGGGTCGGTGGCCCGCCGCGTCGAGAATGCCGATCGCCGCGTCGACGCCGCACACCAGGCACGTCTGGCGGTCCGTGGCGATGGCGACAAGGGCACGGTCGAGCCGGCCGCGGTCGGCGGTCAGCGGCGCAGCGACGACGGCCGCGCTATGGAACGCGACGATTGCGGCCTGATCCCTGCCGGATAGTCGAAGGTTGTCGAGGAACGTCCCGACCGCCGTACGGGCCGCTTCGAGCTTCGTCCGGCCGTCCGCGATCCGTTCGAGCATGCTGCTGGAGGCATCGAGGACGAGGACGGCGTCGACGGGCGATGTCACCGGGCGGCAGCGCTCGGTGAGGGCGAGGGGGAGGTAGATCGTCGGCGGGATGGGCGTCGCCGTGGCCGTCGGCGTCGGTGTGGGTGTCGGCGTCGGCGTTGGCGTCGGCGCGATGACCTCGACGACCGGGATCGGCAGGATGTGGCGGCGGCGCGCGCCGTCGGCATCCGTGTAGTTGGCCCACGCGAAGCGGTTTGTGTTGATCAAGCCCGTGGCCAGCGGGCGGACGCGGTAGGTGAGCGTGATGCCGCCGGGCGGCAGGATCGGGCGCGCCCAGCGCAGCATGTCGTCGCTGCGGGCAGCCACCGGGCGCGGGCTGTCCTCGACGAGCTCGACCTGGGCGCCGAGGGCGTCGTCGATCGTCCAGTCGCCGGCGACGGTGCCGAAGATCGTCGACAGCAGGCGGCGGTGGATGGCGGCTGCGGCGCCCGGCGCGCTGGCGACGAAGGCGAGGTCCGTGTCTGCGGCGATCTGCGAGAGATCGTTCCGCGACGCGTCGATGCCGACAGCCACGGTGGCGAGCAGGATCCCGTCCGACGCCAGCGCGTCCCCGTCGTACAACGTGTCGGAGCGGCCGTCCGTGATGACGACGGCGATCGGCACCGCCTTCGGCCGGCGATCGGCACGCAGCGTCGCGTGGGCGAGCGCGAGGGCGGCGGAGACGTCCGTCGTCCCTTCGGCGGAGACATCGGCCAGGAGCGACGCAACGTCGCCCGCGGCCGAGAGCGGCGCGTCCAGCTGCGCCTCGGCCGCGAACGTCACCAGACCGACGCGGTGCGGCGTTCCGGCGAACGCACGCGCCAGGCGCACGGCGACCGCCTTGGCCGTGTCGATCTTGTCGTCGCGCGCCATCGAACCGGATCGATCGACGACGAGGAGCACGTCGGCACCCTCGAACCGGGTGGCGCCGGGGCACGCGGCGCGCAGCGTGATCGAGACGTCGACGGTTTCGCCGAGGACGATGCGGCGCGGCGCGGCGCCCTTGGTCCCGCGCACGTCGCATGACAGTGGCCCCGGCGTCGGCGTCGCGGCGGCGGGCGGTGATTCGATCGGCACAGGGGTGGGCGGATAGGCATGCACCGCGCCCCGCTCCGTCTGCGCCACGTAGACCGTGCCGTCCGGACCGACGGCGACGTCGCCCGGCACGAACGCGGTGCCGTCGGCATCGGACGGCTGCCAGCGGTCGACGAGCGTGCCGGTGGCCGCATCGTACCGCTCCACGGCGCCGTCGTCCGTGGCCACGACCGCAATACGGCCGCCGGGGATGTCCGCGACGGCCACGAAGCGCGGGGCCGAGGCGAGGCCGACGGACCACGTGGCGGAGACGGCGCCGGACGGTGACAGGACGGCCAACTCGTTGCGCGTCGCGTCGATCGCGTAGAGGGTCCCGTCCGCGGTCGCGGCGATGTCGTCCGGCCATTCGCCTGCACGCGGCGACGTGTGCTGTGCGACGATGGCACCGTTGGACGCGTCGAGCACGAGGACGGTGCGGGAGATCGGCTGGGCCACGTGGACACGGCCGCCCGCGGCGGCGATCCGGGTGCCGCCCGGGGCGATGACGGCCGGCCAAGCCGTGTCCGACTGGCCCGCGCCGTCGTAGCGCCGCACGCGCCCAAGCTCGTCGACGGTGAAGATGGCCCCGGCGGATGTGGCGACGTCGATGGCCGGCGCGCCTTGACGCAGCGGGACGACGACTCCGGTGGGGCCGAGCGCAAGCAGGCCAGCGGCCGTTCGATCGACGACCACGGGCAGGCCGAGGTCACCGGCGGCCACGGCCACGGCGCGCGGCATGCTCGTGACAGGGTTCCGCCAGCCCGAGAGGTCGAACCGCTCTTTCGCGCGCCCGCCCACCAGGCGGTGACGGACACGGCCCGCAGCGTCGTAGCGCGTCACCTCGAAGAACTCGCGGGCCGTCGACACCGCGTAGTCGCCATCGGCGCCGACATCGAGCGCCCACGGCCACCGGGTCGGGGGCGGGGCCGGCGTGTCCTCCAGGCGAACGGCGCCGATCTCGGTGAGCGCTTCGCCGATGATCCGGACGAGCGGTCCGCCGCCCGCGGCAGGCACGCCGACGTCCGGCCGAACCAGGACGTGGAAGCGCAGGTCGCTGCCGGCGCCGACCGCGATCGGGACCTCGCCGGTGAACGTGATCGCCTTGCGGAGGTTCGCTCGCGGAGCGCCTGCACCTTCGCTGATGCTGTCGTACACCTCGAACGGGCGACCGTTGGCCTGCGTGAATCCCGTCCAGTTGTTGCGCCATACGGCGACTCTTGGCTGGACGGGACCCGGCACCACGATCGCGCTTGCCAGCACCTGTGGATCCACGCTGTTGACGCTCGGATGCACCACCAACCGACCATCGAGCGGCCGTACGGCGATATCGATGAGGCCGAGCTGCCTGGGATCGAACGACACGGTGATCCGGGACACCGTGCCGTTGGAGGCGACCCGCTCGATGGCGCCGTGGTTCCGCGATTCGTCGGCCGACGGCCGCTCGAGCGGGTCGGACTCTGTGCCTCCACGATCGAACAGCCAGGCAACGAACCAAGCGCCGTCGAGCGCGTTGCCCGACACGGCGACGGGCGTCCAGTTGAAGAGGCGGGGCGTCGCACCCACCCGATTTCCGTCCCGGTCGAAGAGCAGGACGGTTCGCGACCGCCCGTCGGCGATCGCCAGGCGGCCGTCGGGCAGGATCGCAACGTCCGTCGGCTCGAACGGCGTCGCCGCGGGCAGCTGCCACGTGCGCTGCGGGCCGACGGCGGCACGCGCGGGCATCGACGCGGCGGCGAACGAGGCGGCGGCGGCCAGGAGCAGGGCGGCGGCGAGGGCGGCGGACGGACGGACGGGTCGGCGATGGGCGGGCATTGCAGCGCGGGACAGCATCCGTGGCTCCAGTGGTGGCGCATCGATGTGAAGCGTGGGTGCCGGAATTAACCCGCGAGGTGCGATGTTCTGACCCTAATGCCCCTGCAGGCCCGCGTACACGTCCCCCCGCCGATCCGCCAGCGCCGAGAACCGCGCCCGCGCGTCCGCCACCACCGCCGCGTCGACCGTCCCGACGACGAGCCGCGCCACCCCGTGATCCCCCGCCGCCGCCGCCACGCCCCCCCACGGATCGTGCAACACCGACCCGCCCCCATACGCCAACCCGCCCCCCTCGCCGATCCGGTTCACCCCCAGCACGTACGCCTGGTTCTCGATCGCCCGCGCCGCGAGCAGCGTCGACCAGTGCGCGCTGCGGGCCGCGGGCCAGCTGGCGATCACGATGAACAGGTCCGTGCGATCGGCCGCGGCGCGGAAGGGCTCGGGGAAGCGGAGGTCGTAGCAGATGAGCGGCGTGACGCGGACGCCGTCGATGTCGGCGGTGGGCAGCGCATCGCCGCCGTCGTAGTGGGCATCCTCGCCGCCGAACGTGAACGGGTGGATCTTGTGGTAGCGCAGCGCCTCGTCACCACGGGGGTCGATCACGCTGGCGGCGTTGCGCGGTCGGCCGGGGCCGGGCTCGGCGTAACCGCCCAACACCCACAGGTTGTGCCGCCGGGCGATTTCGGCCAGCCCCATCCGGATCTCCCCGCCCCACGGCGCGATCCGCTCGGCATCCATCGAGAAGCCGGTGGCGAACATCTCCGGCAGCACGACGAACGACGCGCCCGCCGCCTTCGCCGCCGCCGCGGCCGCGTCGGCGCGCGCCAGGTTCGCCGCCGGGTCCTCCCACGCGATGTCCATCTCGACGCCGGCGACGATCATCCCCCCAACCCCGCCTTCAACCGCCCCGCCGCCCCCTCCAACGTCGCCACTCGCTTGCAGAACGCAAATCGCGCCAGCCGCCGCCCTTCGTCGACGTTGTCCGCATAGAACACGCTCGGCGGGATGCACGCGACCCCGACGGTCGTCGTCAGGTGGCGGGCAAACGCATGGTCGTCACCGCCCGACCAAGCGCGCGTGTAGTCGGCCAGGACGAAGTACGTACCGTTCGGGACGGCGACGTCGAAGCCGACATCGCGGAGCGCTCCGACGAGCATGTCACGGCGCTCCGTGTACTCGGCCTTCAGCCCGGCGACGAATGCGTCGCGCAGCGAGTCCAGCGCCACGGCGGCCGCTTGCTGGAACGGCGTCGCGCTGCAGAACGTGAGGAACTGGTGGGCCGCCTGCAGGCCCGCGACGAGGTGCGCCGGGCCCGTCGCCCAGCCGGTCTTCCAGCCCGTCAGCGAGTACGTCTTGCCGAGCGACGAGAGCGTGAGCGTCCGGTCGCGCATGCCGGGAAGCGTCGCGATCGGGACGTGCGCGACGCCGTCGTACGTCAGGTGCTCATATACCTCGTCGGACACGACGAACGCATCGTGCGCCTCAGCCAGTCGCGCGATGGCGGCCAGCTCGCCCGGCGTGAAGACCTTGCCGGTCGGGTTGTGAGGCGTGTTCAGCAGGACGGCCTTCGTGCGCGCCGTGAAGCACGCCGCCAGCGCGGCCTCGTCGAGCGCGAAGTCCGGGAAGCGCAGCGTGCACGGACGCACGACCCCGCCCGCCATCGCCACGGCGGCCGGATAGCTGTCGTAGAACGGCTCGAACAGGACGACCTCGTCGCCCGGCTCGAGCAGGCCGAGCATCGCGGCCGCGATGCCCTCGGTGGCGCCGGCGGTGACGGCGACCTCGGTCATCGGGTCGTACTGCAGCCCGTAGTCATGGGCCACGCGACCGGCGACGGCTTGGACGAGCCGCGGGTGGCCGGCCGAGCGGGCGTACTGGTTGTGGCCGGCGCCCATCGCCGCGGCAGCCGCGTCGAGCAGCTCGTCGGGGCCGTCGAAGTCCGGGAAGCCTTGGGCCAGGTTGATCGCACGATGTTCGGTGGCCAGCGCGGTCATCGTGCTGAAGACGCTGGCGCCGAAGGGGCGGAGGCGGGCGGCGGTCATCGTCCCTCCTCGTCGCTGTGCCACGCCCAGGCGTGGTCGACCGGTCCATGGCCGCCGCCGATGCGCATGCCGGCGCCGCAGCGGATCGCCTCGGTGATGTAGGCCTTGGCGGAGGCGACGGCCGCGCGCAGCGGCTGGCCCTTGGCCAGCTCGGCGGCGATGGCTGCAGCGTAGGTACAGCCCGTGCCGTGCGTGTTCGGCGTGTCGATCCGGGCGGCGCGGAACGTGTGGTGGTCGCGGCCGTCGTAGAGGACGTCGATGCTGTCCTCGCTCGGATCGCCCGCGGCATCGATCGTGTGGCCGCCCTTCACGAGGACGGCGCCGGGCCCCATCGCGTGGATCGCCGTCGCAGCCGCGATCATGTCGTCGAACGTCCGTACCAGCCGGCCGAGCAGCACGCCGGCCTCGTGCAGGTTGGGCGTGACGACGGTCGCCAGCGGCAGGAGGTCGGCGATCAGCGCCGCGCTCGCCTCGGGCGCGAGCAGCGCGTCGCCCCCCTTGGCCACCATCACCGGGTCGACGACGAGCGTCGTGACGCGGTGGGCGACGAGGCGCTCGACGACGGCGGCGACGATCCCGCTGTCGGCCAGCATCCCGATCTTGACCGCGTCGGCGCCGATGTCGTCCAGGACGCTGTCGATCTGCTGGGCGACGAAGGCCGGCGGGACGACGACGACGCCCTGCACGCCGAGCGTGTTCTGCGCGGTGAGCGCCGTGATCGCGCTGGCGCCGTACACGCCGAGCGCCTGGAACGTCTTCAGGTCCGCTTGAATGCCGGCGCCGCCGCCGGAGTCCGAGCCGGCGATCGTGAGGGCGGTGGGGAGGCGGATCACGCCGACGCCTCCGCGTCGCGAATCGCCCGCGCCGCCCGCTCCGGATCGTCCGCCAGCCCGACCGCGCCAAGCACCGCCACCCCCGCCGCCCCCGCCGCGAGCGCATGTCGCGCGTTCATCGCCGTGACACCGCCGATTGCGACGACCGGGATCGTCGCGGCGGCGACGACGGCGGCCAGGCCGGCGAGCCCGATCGGCGCGTCGGCGTCCGGCTTCGACGTCGTGCCGAAGACGTCGCCCGTGCCGACGTAGTCCGCGCCGTCGCGCGCCGCACCGATCGCCTCATCCGGCGTGCCGGCCGAGCAGCCGACGAGGGCGCCGGGACCGAGGAGGCGGCGGGCGGCAGCCGGCGGAAGGTCGTCGGGGCCGAGGTGGACGCCGGCGGCGCCGCAGGCGAAGGCAACGTCGGCGCGGTCGTTGACGATGACCGGCACGCCGTGCGGGCTGGCGACGGCCTGGACGGCATCGACGAGTGCGATGAGCTGGCGGGTCGTCGCGCCCTTCGCGCGCACCTGCAGGAACGTCGCGCCGCCGGCGATGGCGGCAGAGGCGACGGCGGCGACGGGGCGGCCGCGCGTGAGGGCCGGGTCGAGGATGACGTAGAGTCGGAGGTCGGGCGCGTTCATGCGGTGGATCGGTCAGTGGATCGGTCAGTGGATCGGTCAGTGGATCGGTCGACGGGATCGCCGTTCACGCCCTCGCCGCCGACGATATCGCCGCTGACGATATCGCCATTGACGACATTGCCGTTGACGACGTCCTCGCGCGACGGGCCGAGCGGGCCGTAGCCCCAGCGGTCGCGCACCAGGTAGAGCGGACGCTGCTTGACCTCGCCGTACACCCGGGAGAGGTACTCGCCGATGACGCCCAGCGAGATCAGCTGGATGCCGCCGAGGAAGAGGATGACGGCCATCAGCGAGGCGTAGCCGGGGGTGTCCTGCGGCGTGATGAACAGGCGCCGGACGATGACGATGACGGCGTAGAGGAAGGACAGGCCGGACACGCAGACGCCGATGTAGCTCCAGACCTTCAGCGGCCACATCGAGAAGCTCGTGATCCCGTCCAGGGCGAAGTTCCAGAGCCGCCAGTAGTTCCACGTCGTCCGGCCGCCGTAGCGCGGCTCGCGGTCGTACAGCACGGCGGTCTGCCGGAAGCCGACCCAGGCGAACAGGCCCTTCATGAAGCGGTTCCGCTCCGGCAGGTGCCGCAGCGCTTCGACGACGCGGCGGTCCATCAGGCGGAAGTCGCCCGTGTTCGGCGG
Organism: Candidatus Avedoeria danica; assembly: GCA_016703025.1. Classification (NCBI taxonomy): domain Bacteria; kingdom Bacillati; phylum Chloroflexota; class Ardenticatenia; order Candidatus Epilineales; family Candidatus Epilineaceae; genus Candidatus Avedoeria; species Candidatus Avedoeria danica. Next base: position 70,738 of record JADJCV010000001.1, on the reverse strand, counting down.
GATGGCCACCTCGCTCATCGCGTCGATCACGCGGTAGAACGTGTTCGCCGTCGCCTTCTTCAGCCACGTCTCGCCGGCGCGCGAGCGGCGCGTGGCGTAGACGACGTCATAGCCCTCGCGCCACTTGGCCACGAGGTCGCCGATGAACTCCGGCGGGTCCTGGAGGTCGGCGTCGATCGGGACGACGGCGTCGCCTTGGGCGTGGTCGATGCCGGCGGTGAGGGCGATCTCCTTGCCGAAGTTCCTTGCGAAGCTGACGACCTTGATGGCCGGATTGCGCCGGTGGTGGCCGATGAGCCGCGCCAGCGTGTCGTCGCGGCTGCCGTCGTTCACGCAGACGATCTCATAGGTCAGCGACGCGTCGCCGGCGCGCTGGCTGTTGAGGACGCGCTCGAGGCGCTCGAACAGGGCGTTGACGGAAGCGGACTCGTTGTAGCACGGGATGACGACGGACAGCGTGACGGGGCCGCCGGTGGATGGGGCGGCGGGCGGTACGGCGAACGACGCGCCGTCCGGCGACGTGTCGGGCGGCGGCACGACGGCTGGGGTCAAGGGGCGATCACGGGTGGTTGCGGAAGAGAACCGGCAAGCGGACTCGCCAATGTGCGGGAGGGACGGTCTCCGTGGCTGCCACCAGCGTCGGAGTAGCCGACGGCTCCAACGGCTCGGTCGGGGAGGGCTGGGACGACGTGGCCGTCGGCGCCGGCTCCGTCGTCGCCGGCGGCGGCGGGTCCGTCGGCGTGTTCGTCGGCCGCACCACCGCGTTCGCGTCGCGCAGCCGCTGGATGCGGCCGGTCTCGAGGGCGATGTAGATCTCGCCGTCCTCGTCGCGGCCGAAGCTCGTGATGCCGTTCTTGCCGGTCAGGATCTCGGCGTTGCGCCACTGGCCGTTCGTGCCGCGGCTGAGCGCCCAGACGCGGCCGCGGGAGTAGTCGGCGTAGAAGTACGTGCCGGTGAGGCCGGGGAAGGCTTCGCCGCGGTAGACCTCGCCGCCGGTGATCGAGAGGCCGAGGCTGTGGCTGTACTCGGCGACGGGCAGCACCTTGTTGCGCTGGTCGCAGCCCGTCTGCGGGTTGAAGCAGTGCGAGCCCTCCATCACGCTCCAGCCGTAGTTCTCGCCGCCCTTGCTGTCTGCCGGCTGGTGGTTCACCTCCTCCCACGCGTTCTGGCCGACGTCGGCGATGTAGAGGTCGCCGGTGGCCCGGTCGAACGTGAACTTCCACGGGTTGCGCAGGCCGTAGGCCCAGACCTCGGGCGCGCGTCGCGGCGTGCTGGCGAAGGGGTTGGACGGCGGGATGACGTACGGGTCGCCGGTGTCGACATCGATCCGCAGCATCTTCCCGAGCAGTACGTTCGCGTCCTGCCCGGCCTGGAACGGGTCGCCGCCGCCGCCGCCGTCGCCGGTGCCGATGTAGAGGTAGCCGTCCGGGCCGAACTCGAGATTGCCGCCGTTGTGGTTGCCGTTGATGTTGTGCTCGATCGTGAGCAGCTGGAGTTCCGAGTCGGGATCGGCCTTGTCCCGGTCGGCGGTCGCGCGGTAACGAGCGATGACGAGGTCGCCGCGCTTCCGTCCGCGAACCGCTTTGGAGGTGTAGTAGACGTAGAACTGCCAGTTCTCGGCGTACTCCGGATGGAACGCCAGCCCGAGCAGCCCGCGCTCGTTCGCCTGGGCCTCGACGCGGTCCGCGATGTCGAGGAACGGCGCATCGAGGAGCTGCCCGTCCTTGACGATCCGGATCCGCCCCGGCTTCTCGACGATGAACAACCGCCCCGACCCGTCGCCGGCGTTCGCGATGTCCACCGGGATGTCGACGTCCTGCACGACGTTGTCGAAGGCGATCTTGATCGTCTTCGGGTCGGCGGGCAGCTCGCCTTGGGCGTGGGCGGGCGCCGGCGCGCCGGCATCGAGGCGGGCGGCGGCAACGACGAGGGCCGCGGACAGGGCGATGGCGCTCGTCGCGACGGCCAGGAGCGCGGCGGGTTGGCGCATGGGTCCGTCCTTGTGCGGGGTCGGCCGCCGGGCATGCCGGAGCACGGAGGCGGTATCAGGCGACCGGGGCCGGAATTCTAGCGGAAGCCGCCCGCGCGCGTTATCCTGCCGTCCGCGCGACGGCCATCGCGCGACCCTGCACGGGACGAACGCGTACATCGCCGGCGTGCCACGTACATCGCAGCCATACAAGGAGCCCACGATGATCCCCTTCCCGCCGTCGCGACGGCAGCGCCGCGCCTTCGCGGTGCTTGCCGCGATCGCCACCCTCCTCGCCCTTGCCGCTGCCGCCCCACCGCACCCCGCCCTCCCCACCCCCACCCCCGCCCACGCCCAGGCACCCACCGCCGCGAACGAACCGTACCTCCGCCCCGTCGACCGCTGGCTGGGTGAAACGCTTGCCGTGGCCGTGGACGGCGACCGGGCGTACTACAGCGTGGGGCGCGCCGTGGCGGTGGCGGATATCAGCGATCCGGCATCGCCGCGGCTGATCGGGCGGAGCGCGCCGCTCGTTATCGCGGATGACGAAGACCAGCCGCAGCCGATCGACGATCTCGCCGCCAGCGAAGGAACGGTGTGGACGATCACGCGGGACACCCGGTGGTGGATCTCCGCGTGGGATGTCGGTGATCCGACGGCCGTGCGGCTGGTGGCGACGATTGACCTGGGCGAGAAGATGGGCCCGATCGCGCTCGATGCGCGGGGCCGGATCGCACTCGTTTCGTACGTGGGCGCGGCGTGGCCGGACCGGGGCATCTTCGCCCTCCGGCGGACGGAGAGCGGTATCGAGACGGTCGGGCGCTGGCAGCTCGAAGACCCGGCCGTCAGCGTCGGTGGCGTGGTGTGGCGGAACAGCAACGAGGTCGTCGTGGCGCTGGGCGGCGGCGGGATCGGTCGGCTGGCGGTGACGGAGGCGGCGGACGGGGCGGTGCGCATGACGGTCATCGGCCAGCTCACGGATCCCCGATTCGCCGAGGGCGCGCGGCACCTGGCGATCGACGGTTGTCGGGCGTACAGCTCCAACATGGACCGTTCGTCCTCGTTCGGCACCGGGTTCTGGGTCTTCGACATCTGCGGCGACGGTCCGCCGGTGCTGTTGGCCGAAGTGGGGTTCAGCAGCGACGAGCTGCACAACCCAGCCAGCATGGCCGCGCTCACAATCGAGGACCGTCCCCTCCTGATCGTGGCCGACGCCGGCGGCGGGCTGCACGCGATCGACGCGACGGAGCCGCTCGAGATGGAGTGGCGGTTGACGAAGATCTACCCGCCGATCACGGGCGAGCCGGTCTGCCATTCGGACATCGCGGCGGCGCTGGACAGGCTCGTCGTCGCGGGCTGCGGCCTGCGCGTCCTGCAGCTGGACTCCAACGTGGAGCGGCCGGTCCGCGACGGCGCGATCCTGAGCGCACCATCGTACGGCGACAGAACGGGGGACGGTCCGTGGTTGACGGCGATGGCGGCCACGGACGACGCCGTGCTGATCGGCCACGGCAACGTGTTGAGCGTCGTCCGCCCGATCGGGCCGCTCGGGCCGGTGGTTGTCGGGCGCGTCGCCTACCGGGATGTCGGCCATCCATTCTTCGATATCGACGATCTTGCCGTCGCGGGCCACACTGCTTGGGTGGCGCCGGGGGACGACTCGGTCGTCGCGATCGACCTCAGCGATCCGCGCGCGCCCTTCGTCATCGAGAGCGGGTATCCGGAGGCGGACGTCATCGCCGTCACCGACGGCCTTCTCGCCGCCTCGATGGGCGATGCGGTCGAGCTGATCGACGTCACCGACCCGCGGCTGCCCCACAGCCGGAGCGTGCTCTCGCTCGAGGTGCCCCCGTCCAGCGACATGGCCTTCGCCGGCGACCGCCTGATCGCCTCGACCGGCGCCAAGGGGCTGGTCGTCGTCGACGTGCGCGATCCCGTGCGCCCGGCGATCATCGGGCGGCACGACGGCATCCCGACCGGCGCGATGGCGGTGGCGGACGGCCTGGCGGTGGCGCTGGCGGACGTCGGGCAGGCCGAGGACGGTCTCGCGATCTTCCGCACCGACGAGATCGACGAGGGCCGGATCCGCGTGGCGTCCACCGTTCCGCTGCCGATCGCCGCGGCGGCGTACCGCGACACGTCCGTCGGCATCGGCCACGTTGCCGGCCGGCGGGTGGCCGTCGTCCGGCGCGGCCCGACACTTCTGGCGGTCGATATCACGGACCCATCACACCCCGTCGTCGGGCCCGCGGTCCTCTTGCCGGTGAACGCCGACGGGATGGCCGTCCACGGCGACCGCGCTTTCCTGTTCGGGCGGCGGGCGGGGGTCGAGTTCTCGGTGTTCGAGCTCGGCACATCGGGCATCGCGGGCGTGCTGCACTTGCCGTGGCTCGGTGCCGACAAGCCGTAATGCGTTCGTGGGCCGCGATGCACTGGTCACCGGAGCGCCCTTGCCGTGAACGGGCTTGACGGCTACGTTTGGCGTGCATCGAAGCGCCATCAACGGAGCCACCCATGAAAACGGACACCTCTCTCCGCGCCGCCGTCGCCGTCGCCGCGATCACCGCCACCCTGCTGACGAGCCCCTCCGCCGCCCATCCGAACAGCGCCGCGGCGGCGCAGCCGCCCGACGTGCCACGACCGTACTTCCAGCCCGTCGATCGTTGGCTGGGTGAGACGCGGGCCGTCGCGGTGGACGGCCATCGGGCCTACTTCAGCGTCGGGCGGAGCATCGCGGTCGCGGACATGGCGGATCCGACCCTGCCGCGGCTGCTCGGCCGGAGCGCGCCGCTGCCGCTGGCCGACGGCGACGAGGACGCCCCGCCGATCACCGCGATCGCTCTCGGCGACGGCGTGCTCTGGGCGATCACCGGCCGGGCCGTCGACGGGGTGGCGCGCTTCGACGTCACGCGCGCGGACGAACCGCGCTTCCGATCGCAGACGGCGCTGGATCCGGACAGCCTGCCGCTGAGCATCGCCGCGCGGGGCACCCAAGTGGTCGTGGCGCTCTACCGGACGCGTACGAACGAATCCGGGCTTGCCGTCCTCCAGTCCGACTCCGCAGGACCGGCCGTCGCGGTCGCGGAGTGGAGGGACGAGGACCAGGCGAAGTTCGCCGCGCCGGTGCTGTGGACGGATGTGGGCATTCTGGCCGGGACGTTCCGCCGACTCCTTCGCTTCGAGCTGGCGCGCGACGAGGCCGGCCGGCCTGCACTACGGGTCGTCGGAACGACGGGCGACACCACGTTCTACGCGATGACCCACATCGTCGCCGACGGCTGTCGCGTCGTCAGCTTGGAGATGAGACGGTGGACGAAGCAGGTGACCCCGTTCGATGCCTGCGGCGCCACGATCCGCCAGGTCGGCGATCCGCAGTCGATCGATCCGCCGCTGGGAGATGATCCGATGTCCGGCATCGCGCTGGCAACGGTCATGGGCACACGTCGGCTGCTGTTCGGCAGCGACTACGGCGGTGTGTGGTCGATCGACTGGGCGGCGCTCGAAACCCCCGGCCCGTTGACCGCCGTGCGGCTCCTGCCGGCCACGACGAACACCACGTTGTGCCGGGGAAGCGTCGCCGCGTCCGCCGATCGGCTGGCCGTGGCCGGCTGCGGCCTCGAGACCGCCGCAACGGATCGCCCGGAGCCGCCGAGCGCGTCGCGGGGTCGGATCCTCGGCCTGCCCGGCATGGCGGCGCCGACGGCGTACTACCGCCAAGGACTGGCGGCGGCTGCCTTCGGGAACCGCGTCTTCGTCGTGGGCGCCGACATCTTCAGCGAGCTCGTCCGAACGCCGGATGCTCCGCCGATGGTCGGCGGACAGCTGCGACTCGAGCCCGAGACGGACATGTGGCCCACCCACTGGGCCGACATCGCGGTCAGCCGCGACACGGCATGGCTGTCGAACCACGATTCCGACGCCATCGTCGGGGTCGATGTGCGGGACGCCTTCCACCCGGTCCAGATCGCCCGCTTGGCCATCCATCGGGACGCCGCGGTCGCGGCCGACGATCACACGCTGGTGATCGCGCCGTACGAGAACAGGGTGCGTGACGGGAAGGCACACGTCTTCCGCCTGGAGCAACCCGCCACGCCGCGCCAAGTCGGCACGATCTCCCTTCCCATCCAGGGCCCGATGAACGGCAGCCTCTTTCCCGGCGAGATGATCGTCGACGGCGCCGAGCTGATCGTGGGTTCGTCGGAGGGGCTCGCGGTGATCGACATCGCCGACATTGCGGACCCCGCGAACCCGCGAACGATCCTCATCGATCGAACCGAGTCGATCCGCGATCTGGCCCTCCTGCCGGACCGGATCGTGGCGCTCCGCTCGAACAACCTCGTTCTCTACGATCGAACGGCCGCGCGCGCGGGCCGGACGGTCCTCCTGACGACCGTGCCGATTCCGTTCGAAGCCGACGGCTCTGCCCCGTACGACGAGGTCCATGTGACGCACGTGGGCGACCGCGTGTACGCCGTGCTGAGCGGAAACCGGAAGGCACAGTCCGTCGATATCACCGCCGCCAGCGCGCCGATCGTCGGGCCGCCGTTTCGCTTCCCGACATCCATCGACCACGCGGCGGTAACCGGCTCGCTCTTCTACGGCATCGGGCACCGCAATGGCCCTGAGGTCACGGTGTTCGATCTCGGCGCGCTCCTGAGAGTCACGCACGTGCTCCGACTGCCGTTCCTGGCCAACCTGGGGGGCTGACCCCCGTCACCCCCATCACTCGCGCGACGCCGCGCCTACGCGCCCTGACCGAGTCGCGCCACAAGCGCCGCATGCCCCTCCGTCGCCACGTCCGCCCGTACCGCTGCGAACGAGGCCGCGGCGTCGCGGGCCCACATGGCGTCCGCCGGCAACCACAGTCCCGGCCACAGCGGGCTGCGATAGACCCCGTCATCGTCCGGCGCCTGTTCGACGTAGGCGCCGTCGGTCAGCACGAACCAGTGCAAGCCGCGCTCGTGCGCGGTGGCGACGATGTACTCGGGGACGCCGATGCGGGCGTACACACGTTTCTTCGCGTTCAGGTCGTAGGCGGCGCTGGAGGCGGATACCTCGAAGACCAGTTCGGGGATGCCGGACAGATAATCGTCATCGGTGGGTCGACTCGACCCACCGCGCGCCTCATCAAGCCGCAGCATCGCGTCCGGCTCGACCTCGTTCTCGTTGTCGACGACGAGCGTGACCGGGCCGGTGACTTCCAGGCCAGGCGTGTGCCCGGCATAGAGGCCGAGCCAGGTGATGAGGAAGCCCTGTGGCCCCCCGTGCTTGGACAAGCTGATCGGCGAAGCCATGACAAACACGATCCCCTCGATGAGCTCGGCGTGGAACGTCTCCGGCGTGGCCAGGTAGCGGCGGTGGAACTCGGGCTGCGTCAGACGATCGCCGTTGCAGAGCGGCGGCAGTTCGTCGTCGGACGCAGGCCGAGGCACCGGCGCGGGGCGCGGCCGGCGGACGGGGGGGTGGGTTGGAGAGGGCACGGAATCGACCAATGGGTGTGCCAACGGATCGACGAACGGATCGACGAAAGACGGTGCGGATCGGGGCACGGTGCGCCTCCTGGTGGGGCGCGTCGGGGGCCGGGGAAGGATAGGTGTGCGCGTGCGGCGGGGCAATGGCGGGTGCGCCGCGTGGCTGGGCCGAAAAGCAATGTTGAGTCTGATCGAGAGTCAATGTTGATTCTTGGTGTGAATCCATGTTGCTTTTCGGCACGGAGCAATATTGAAACCTGAGGCCGCTCATCCCTGCATTCCACACACGCGAACGGCCTGCCACGGACGTGCCTATCGCTGTTCGCCGCCGCGTTGTTGCGTTAGGCTCCCGCCCACAACAAACCGCCCCCATCGGAGCCCGCCATGCGCCCGGCCATCGTCCCCCGCGCCCTCGCCCTCTCCGCCCTCGCCGCCGCCACGCTCGCCGCCGCCAGCCCGCCGCGCCGCCCGGCCGACGCGCGCGCCCTCGCCCAGCCGCCCGCCCCGGCGACCCGCCCGTACGTCCGCCCCGCCGACCGCTGGTTCGGCGAGACGCGCGCCGTGGCGGTGGAGGGCGACCGGGCGTACTACAGCGTGGGGCGGGCCGTGGCGGTGGCGGACATCGGCGATCCGGCGGGGCCGCGGCTGATCGGGCGGAGCGCGGCGCTGGCGACGGGGCGGGATGACTATGCGCCGACGCCGATCACGGACATGGCGGTGAGCGGGCGGTGGCTGTGGGCGATCACCGGGCGGGGGAAGGACGGCGTCGCGCTGTTCGACGTACAGGATCCGAATCGTCCGGTACTGCGGGCGATCGTGCCGATGGCTCCGGAGCGGTCCATCGAGGCGATCGTGGCGCGAGGGACAGATGCGGTGCTGCTCTACGCGGACTACGAAGTGATCCGTCTAGGGGTCGAGACAAGCGGACTTCTCGCATTGCAGCTCGATCCATCGGGCATGCCGCACGTCGTCGGACACTGGTCGCCTGCTGAGTCATCCGGCCGCGTCTACGCTGTCGCATTGTCAGCCGCTTCGCTCGTCGTAAGCGGCGTCGACGGGGGCGGGGATGGCTTCGTTGGCCGGCTGCAGGTGAACAGCTCGGGTGAAGGGAGGATTGTGTTCGAGCCAGTGGGTTTCACTTCCTACAAGGGCTTGCTGATGAATCGGATCGTTGTCGACGGATGTCGGTTGTACGGTGGATACGGCGCCGACTGGTCACAGGGGGGCGGCAATGTGAAGGTCTTTGATGTCTGTGCGGATCTGCCGCGACGCCTGGGCGACTCGGAACTACCGTTCTTTGGGCATATCGTGCCTCGGATGATGATCAGTGGCGTCAGCGCCACCACCTGGGGCGGGCGCAACCTGGTATTCTTGCCAGAGGCGACGGGCGGTGTTTGGGCCGTCGATGCCACGGACCCGACCTCGTTTACCTGGTCAGCGACTTCGTTGATCGAACCCGTGACGACGACGCCCGCCTGCTTGGGCGACACGGCGGTTGCCGGCTCGAGGCTGGTGGTCTCCGGTTGCGGAGTTGCCGTTCTCGAGATGAAGGAGGGCGCCACCTTGCCGCAGATCGTCGGCCGGTTGCGGCATCCGCCGCTGTCATGGGAGGGCGGCGACGTTCTCGGCGCGCGCGGGCCGGCCATCTGGGCCGAAGGGGACGACATCCTCATCACCCGGATGAATGCCCTCAGCACGATCGATTGGGGTTCGGACGCTCCACCGACCGTCGTGGGACAGATCGCCGTCCACCCGAACGGTGACCAGTGGTCGTACGCCGTACTCGACATCGCCGTCGCGGACGACACGGTGTGGCTGGCAGACGTGCAATCGGGAGGTCTGTTCGGCTTCGACGTTCGCGACCGGCGGCGGCCCGTGCGCGTCGCCCAGCTGCCTGACTGGCAAGAATTCATTGCGGCGGACGGGAACACTCTCGCCACGGTTGGGGGAGACGGGCCGATCCAGCTGTTCGACGTGACAGACGCTGCGGAGCCCCGCCCCGTCGGCGAGATCGATCGACCGGGGCCGGTTCTCTACGAAGGCGAGATGTTCCTGGCCGACGGGCGCCTCTACATCGCATCGCGGGCCGGTCTCGATGTCTATGACGTCGGCGATCCAAGCGCGCCCGTGCCCGGCCCGTTCGATCACGCTGTCCCGCTGTGGGACGCCGCGCTGAACGAGGATTGGATCGTGACGCTCGCCCATGATCAGATCCAGGTCTACGACCGGGCCGCGGCCAAGGCCGGCACGCTGGCACCCGTCGCCCTCATCCCGCTTCCGGCCAGCGAAGCGTCCCCGTTCAACCCGTTCGACTTCCCCCGATACACCGACGTGAACCTCGGTCGTGTCGCCGACCACCCGATCGTCGTTGTGAGCAACGAGCGGTCGTTGCTGGCAATCGACATCACCGACCCGGCGATTCCGATCATCGGGACACCCTACGTCTACACCTATCCGGCGTTCTCGATCGCCGTCGCCGGCGACCGGATCTTCCTCGTATCCGAGCCACACGCCGGCGTTACCCGCCTCGACCTCGGCGTGCTGCTCGTGGGGAGCGTCCTGCGGCTGCCGTTCCTGGCGAACCTCGGCGGCTGACGCGCGTCGCTCACGCGTCGCTCGCGCGTCCTCCCACGCCCGTGCCATCATCAATTCCTTCGCGGGTTGCCGACCCGGTGCGGAGGCGCGGAGGTGCGATGGTGGGCGACGGGGATGCACAGTCGGTCGTGGATGCGCTCATCGTCGGCGGCGGGCCGGCCGGACTGTCCGCGGCGATCTACCTGGCGCGCGCGCTCCGATCGGTCGTCGTGTGCGACGCGATGCGGCCGGGGCGATCCGACTGGGCGCAGACGAACTTCAACTACTTCGGCTTTCCGGACGGGATCTCGATCGTCGAGTTGACCGCCCGCGGTCGTCGGCAGGCCGAGCGGTTCGGCGCCCGCATCCTGGATCACGAGGTCACGGCCCTCGCGCGCGACGGCAATGGCTTCGTCGCGACGGTCGACGGCGCACCGCTGCGCTGTCGCGCCGTCGTGCTGGCGACCGGGGTGGCGGACAAGTGGGTGCCGTTCCCGGGCCACGAAGCGTACATCGGCCGATCGATGCACTGGTGCGTCGTCTGCGACGGGCACGAGATGGCCGGGCAGCGTGTCCTGGTCGTCGGGCGAACGGCCGAGGCGGCCGAGTTGGCCGTCCAGATGCGGCGCTACGCCGCCTCGGTGGCGCTCCTCGTCGAAGCCGGGGCCGAGCCCATGCCGCAGCCGGCCCTCGACGCCCTCCACCGCAGCGGCGTGCCGATCCTGCTCGGCACGATCGCATCCGCCCGCGCACGCGCCACGGGCTACTTCGCCGCGGTGACGCTGGCCGACGGGACCGAGATCGAAGTCGACCACGTCTTCAGCCTGCGCGGGGCCGTGCCGAACACGAAGCTGGCCGCGTCGCTCGGCGTAAAGCTCACCGCCGAGGGCTACATCCAGGTCGACACCGAGGCGCACACGAGCGTCCGCGGCGTGTTCGCCGCCGGCGACGTCACGCGGCTGTTCTCCCACCAGGTCATCACCGCCGCCCACGAGGGCGCGGCGGCGGCGATGGCGCTGGACTACCTGCTCTTCCAGGCGGACGGAGGCGGCTGACGATCGCCGGTGGAACCGTCCCGTGTGAGGCGATCCCTCACCGGAGGAACGCGAGCAACGCCTCGTTGACCTCGGCGGCGTGGGTCCAGATGAGGCCGTGCGGGCCGCCCGCGATCACGGCCAGTCGACTGCCGGGGACCACGGCGTGGGTGGGATGTCCCGTCGCTTCGATCGGCAGGATGCGGTCCGCATCGCCATGGATGATGAGCGTGGGCACGTCGATCAGGCGCAGCTCGTCGCGAAAGTCGGTCAGCCACGCCGACACGCAGTCGAGCGTGCCGATGGGAGACGCCCCGGCGGCGATGTTCCAGCTGAGGCGGACGAGATCGTCGCTGACCCGCGTGCCGCCGAGGACATCGACGTTGTAGAAGTTGCCGAAGAACTGCGTGAGGAACGCCAGGCGATCGGCGGCGATGGCACCCTTGATCCCGTCGAACACGGCGTTGTCGACGCCATCCGGATTGTCCGCGGTCTTGAGGAGGAACGGCGTGATCGCGGCGAGGAACACGGCCTTCGCCACCCGGGCGCTGCCATACGTGCCCAGATAGCGGGCCACCTCCCCGCCCCCCATCGAAAAGCCAACGAGGATCGCGTCGCGAAGATCGAGGTGCTCGACGAGCGCGTTCAGATCGCCGGCCAGCGTGTCGTACGCGTAGCCCGATGTCGGCTTGCTGGACTCGCCGAATCCGCGCCGGTCATACGTGATCACGCGGTAGCCGGCCTCGAGCAGAACCGGCAGCTGCTTCTCCCAGGAGCGACCGCTCAGCGGCCAGCCGTGCACCAGCACGACGGGCTGGCCGGAGCCGTGATCCTCGTAGTAGAGATCGATGCTGGTGGAGTTCTCTGTTCCGACGGTGATGGCTGGCATTCCACGCTCCTCGTGTGCGGTATGGACGACCGGTGGACGCTGTCGACGCTGTGGCGCGGCGGGTAGGCGCGCACGATATGTGTATATCCGATGCCGACGGTGTGCGGTCTCAGCGCCCGGCGCTTGTTGCGGATGCGCCTTGTTCGGCAGGAATCCTCCCTACAAGAACTCCACCCGATCGACGATCTCTTCGGCGGCAACCACCTCGTGCATCAGAATCAACGTCCGGATCATCTCCCCGATCGTGCGCGCCGTGCGGTGGCAATAGGCAATCCCTGTGTGCCGTGCACCGGCGCTCGCCATGCGAAGGAAGCCGGCATCGTGCGTGACCAGAACTCGACCCTCCGACACCGCGAATGCCAACTGCGCTTCGTCGGCTGACGTACGCAAGCCGGTTCCAACCGTCGTTGTGACATCGATCCCATGGCTTCGCAGCCCCCGGGCAACCGCCGGGTCGACGTGCTCGTCCAAGTGGAATCAAATCCGTTCACTCATCCCGCAGTCGTCTCAGCCGCGCCGCGAGCAGCGACGGGTTCTGCGCCTGAAACGCTTCCGCGAACGCCTCGTCCGCAGCGATCGAACGGTCGATCGCCGCCCGATCGTCGAAGTACCACGCCAGGGCCGCGTGAACGGCCGCAAGGGGGAGCGCGAACGTTCCGGCGATCTCCTCGGCGCTCTGCCCGAGGCGGACGTGAAGAACGGCCACATCCGCCACCGAGATGCGCGTGCCTGTGATGTGTGGCTGACCGCCTCGAACGGCTGGATCGGACTGAATCATTCGGTCGAGTACGTGCAACATTGCGATCCTCCTCGGTCTGTCGAAAGCGTACATCGGCCGCCGACGTCCGTTGAAGCCATTGTAGCTTCAACCGCTCGCCCGATCACCGCCCCCCCAACCGCCGCCCCAACCCCGTCCACCGCCGCGCCACCCGATCGTTCCCCACCGCCCGCCGCACCGCCGCGTCATCCGCCACCAGCACGCACAGCCGCCGCGCGCGGGTCACCGCGGTGTAGAGCAGGTTGCGCTGCAGCAGCAGGTAGTGGCCCTTCACGAGGGCCAGGACGACGCACGGGTACTCCGCGCCCTGGCTCTTGTGCGTGCTGCACGCGAAGGCGTGCGTCAGCTCGTCCAGCTCGCTGAAGGCGTACTCCACCGGCGTCCCCTCGACGTCGAGCGTCACGGTCTGCGCGGCGGCGTCGACGATCACGACGCGGCCGATGTCGCCGTTGAAAACGTCCTTGTCGTAGTTGTTGCGGACCTGCATCACCTTGTCGCCGGTGCGGAAGGCGCGACCGCCCCAGCGGACCTCGCCCTTGCCCGGCCCCGGCGGGTTCAGCGCCGCCTGCAGCCGCTCGTTCAGCGCGGCCACGCCGGCCGCGCCGCGGTGCATGGGCGTGAGGACCTGGATGTCGGCCAGCGGATCCAAGCCGAAGCGCTTCGGGATGCGCGTCGTGACGACGTCGACGACGCGATCGGCGGCGTCCTCGGCGGACTCGACGCGGAACTGGAAGAAGTCGGTGGCGTCTTTGTCGAAGATCGGCATCTGGCCGTGGTTGATCCGGTGTGCGTTAGTGGCGATGTAGCTCTTGGCGTCCTGGCGGAAGATCTGATCGAGGACGACGGTCGGGATCGCGCCGCAGGCGATCAGATCGCGCAGCACGTGCCCGGCGCCCACGCTGGGCAGCTGGTCGACGTCGCCCACCAGCAGGAGGTGCGAGGCAGGATCGACCGCCTTCGTCAGGTGGTTCATCAGGAGCGTGTCGACCATCGACATCTCGTCGACGACGATCATGTCGGCGTCCAGCGGGTTCTGCTCGTTGCGCTGGAACATCTCGCCGCCCGTCGGCTTGAACTCCAGCAGCCGATGAAGCGTCTTGGCCGTCGTCCCGGTCGTCTCCGCCAGCCGCTTCGCCGCCCGCCCCGTCGGCGCCGCCAGCCGCACCGTCGCGCCGCGCACGGCCAGCATCTGCAGGATCGCGCGCACCGTCGTCGTCTTGCCCGTGCCCGGCCCGCCGGTCAGGACGGCGACCTTGTGCGTGAAGGCGGCACGGACTGCGTCCCGCTGCCTCGCGGCCAGCGGGTGCGGGTGCTGCTGGTCGATCCAACCGAGCGCGGCCGCCCAGTCGATGCTGCGATAGGCGCCCAGCCGGTCCTCTGGCGCATCGGTGATGCGGCGCAGGCGGTTGGCGATGCCGACCTCGGCGTAGTGGAAGACGGGGAGGTAGATGGCTTGGTGGGGCATGCCGGGTGAAATCGTCGACGGCGCGGTTGCGCCTGTCGCCGTCGCCGTCGTAGTCGCAGCCGTGGTCGCCATTGCCGACGTCTCAGCCGTCGCGACAACCGCCGCATCCCCCGGCACATCCTCGACGATCACCGCCTGCGCCGCCGTCAACCGACCGATCGCCGCCTCGATCGCTTCCACCGCGACGGCCGCGTCGTCGACCGCCAGCAGCGTCGACGCCGTGGCCACCAAGTCGGGCCGCGGCAGGTACGTATGGCCCTCGTCGGCCGCCTCGCTCAACGCGAACAGCACGCCGGCCTCTAGGCGCGCCGGGCTGTCGCCGGGCAGGCCCAGGTTGCGGGCGATGCGGTCGGCGGTCTTGAAGCCGACGCCCCAGACCTCGCGTGCCAGGCGGTACGGATCGGTGCGAACGATGTCGGCCGCCGCGTCGCCGTAGGCCTTGTAGATCCGGACGGCCAGGCCGGTCGTGATGTCGTGGCTCTGCAGGAAGACCATCAGCGTCTTGATCTGCCGCTGCTCCACCCACGCCGCCGTGATGCTCGCCGCCCGCCCCGGCCCGACGCCCGGCACGTCCGCCAGCCGCTCCGGCTGCCCCTCGATCACATCCAGCGTCTCGAGCCCGAACCGCTCGACGATCCGCTCGGCCGTCTTCGGGCCGATGCCCTTGATCAGCCCGCTGCCGAGGTACTTGCGGATCCCCTCGACCGTGGCCGGCAGCTTCTCCTCGAAGCGCTCGATCTCGAACTGCTTGCCGTACGTGGCGTGCGACGTCCAGCGCCCCCAGAACCGGAAGCTGGCCCCGACGTTCGCCCCGAGCAACCGCCCGACCGCCGCCACCGTGCCGCGCCCGCCGGACGGTTCGACCTGCGCCACGGTGTAGCCCGTGTCGGCGTTCTGGTACGTGATCCGCTCGATCGTGCCTTCGAGCGTCGCGGGGCGCGCGTGATCAGCGCTGCCTGCGGAGGGAGCCGCCGGCATCCCCGGTGTCGCCGGTGCCGTCGACGACATCGCTAGCCCGGCGCCGTCACGCCGGCCGTCGCGACGTCGACCAGCGCCGCCAGCCGCGGGTCGGATCGCAGCGTCGCCAGGTCGGGATCGGTCACCGCACCCACCACGACGTCAGGCATCACTTCGACCAACACGGCCAGATCGGCCAGCGCACCATCGACGTCGCCGAGGCGGGCGCGGGCGCAGGCGCGGTTGTAGCGGGCGATCGTGTACGTCGGGTCGGCCGCGATCGCCAGGTCGGCCGCGACGAGCGCCGGGCGGGGGCGGCCGAGGAGGAGCTGCGCCGCGGCCAGCAGGTCCAGCGCGCGGGCGTCGTCGGGGACGGCGTGGAGGTAGCGCCGCAGGATCGCCAGCGCCGCACCGGGTTGGCCGAGGGCAAGGGTTGCCTGGACGCGGCGCAGCTCGGCGTGACGGTCGTTGGGCCGGTCGGCCAGATCCTGGAGGGCGCCCCGCAGTCGGGCGTGCCAGTCGGCCACAGCGGCGGGGTCGGCGGCGGCGGCGACTTCGGCCACCGGCCTGTCAACCGGCTCACCACCGGACATCGTTGCCCCCCACCGAGCGGCACTCGCACGCCGCGCGGTCCTCGCCGTCCGCGCGCTTCAGCCCGCCGTCATACACGCGCGGGCTGCCGTACGCCGTCCAGCCGCCGAGGTCGAACGGCGCCGTGCCGGCCGCGGCCAACCACTCGCCGTCGTAGAGGCGGGCGATGTGGACGTGGGTCGCGTTCGAGAACCCGCCCTCGCAGCTCGGGTGGCCGAGTCGGTCCCCGGCGCGGACGCGGCTGCCGGCGGCGACGCGGCCCTCGGCGGCCAGGTGCAGATGGAACAGGACCGGGCCGGTGCGCCGGTCGCCGTCGGCCGGACCTTGGCCATCGGCGCCGCCGCCGTCGAGATCCAGGATCACCTGACCCGTGCCGCCCGGCACCACGACACCGTCCGCCGCCGCCGTCACCCACGCCGCGGATGTCGCGCAGCCCGTCGGCTCCTCGTCCGGCACGAAGTCGATGGCCGCCCACGCGCTGCCGTCCCCCCACCCGCCGTGCGGTCCGCCCGTCAGCCACCACGTCTCGCCGCGGGCGAAGGGCAGCGTGAGCGGCGGGAAGGCGCGGCGGAGGCCGGCGCTGCGATCGCGGCCGCGGGTGCCGTCCGTGCGTGCGGTCGCGGTGCGCGAGGCGGTATCGGTCCCTGAGGTCCCCCGGGCCCCTTCAGACCCCTCAGACCCATCGGTCCTATCTGTCCTCTCCGTCGCCGGCACCGCCCCGAACAGCGCCTCGTACGCCGCCAGCACCCCCGCAATGTCACCCGGCAGCGCATCCGGCGTCGACTGCAGGCCGAGGACGCGCTGCACCGCCACCGAGCCCGCGTTCAGCGCCGGATGGGCCGTCAGCCGAACGCCGTCGCCGAACGTGAGCACCGGCGAGCCGCGCGTCGCCTGGTCGTAGTACCCGCCGTTCAACCGGTCCGCCAGCCAGTTCAGCTGCAGCCACAGCCCATGCCGCACCGGATCGACGAGCCCGGCCGGGTACTCCGCCGCCTCGGCGGACCGCGCCGCGCCCGACACGATGCCGCTCTTGGCCTCGACGACGGCGAGGAGCGCCCGCGGGCCGACGGAGAACTCCTCGACGACGCGCGCGACGATCTCCGGCCCGCTGAGCGCCTCGCCGTTCACCTCCTCGCTCCACGTCGCCAGCGCCCCGCCGCGCGCCGCCACCCACGCGGCGACGTCGAAGCCGGCGTAGGCCGGGCCGTACACGAGCTCGGCATCGGGCAGGACCGGAATGTCCGGCCCTTCGCCCTGCACCGGCGCCTGCACCGTCAGTTCCTGGCCGGCCACGAGCGCGTCGGGATTGGAGATGCCGTTGAGCGACATGATCGACGCAACGGACGTGCCGAAGCGCGCCGCGATCAGCGAGAGCGTGTCCCCCGGGGCAACGGTGTACGACGTCGTGGCCGCTGCCTGCGTCGGCCCGGCGTCGCCGTCGTGTGCGGCGCCGCGGCTCGCGCGGTCGAGGGTGTCGGCGCCCACGGCGGCATCGGCGTCCGCGCCGGACGATGTGCCGGCGGGCGTCGACCCCATCGTCCGCCGCAGCGCCACGGCCCCGACGACGATGAAGACCGCGACGACGAGGGTCGGGACGAGGGGGACGGTGAGCGGGGTGGACGGACGGCGGGGTGGGGCTGGGTCGAGCACGGGGCGAGTATAGCATCGGGCAGGAGAGGGGTTGGGGAGGATGTTCGCACGGCCGTTCGGACCGCGACAACGCACCGGGCCTGCCCCGCATGGCCGCCAGCCCCTCGCCGTGATATCATCGCCCCCCGGCTGGTGCCCGTCCTAACGCCCTTTGGGGGGCTGATGTCGACCCACATCCTGCCGGGCCTTGTCGACGTGCACGTCCATCTACGGCATCCGGGCGGCGCGCACAAGGAAACGATTCGGACCGGGACGGCCGCCGCGTTGGCAGGCGGGGTCACCGCCGTCCTTGGCATGCCCAACACCCAGCCCCCGATCACCGACGGCAGCGGGCTCGACGCCGCGTTGGCCTATGTGGCGACGGAAGCACTGTGTGACGTCGGGCTGTACCTCGGCGCCGCGGACGGGAACGCGAACGACGCGGCCGCGGCGGCCGATCGGGCGTGCGGGCTCAAGGTCTATCTGAACGACACGTTCGGCCAACTGCGGATCGAGACGCTCGCCGCCCTCCGCCCGCACTTCGAAGCGTGGCCGCATGGCCGCCCGATCGTCCTGCACGCCGAGGACCTGAACGTGGCGACGGCGATCGGCCTCGGGCGTGTCCACGGCCAGTGGGTCCACATCGCCCATGTCAGCCGCGCCGAGGAGATCCGGCTCATCGCCGCCGCCAAGAACGCCGGCCTGCGCGTGACGTGCGAGGTCGCCCCGCACCACCTGTTCCTGTCCACGGATGACCTCGACCGCCTCGGCGCGCTCGGCGACATGCGCCCGCGCCTCGGCACGCCGGCCGACGTCGCGGCGCTCTGGGCCCACCTCGACGCCGTCGACTGCATCGCCACCGACCACGCCCCGCACACGCTGACCGAGAAGGCGTCGCCGACCCCGCCGCCCGGCGTGCCCGGCCTCGAGACGACGCTGCCGCTCTTGCTCAGCGCCGTCGACGACGGGCGCCTGACGCTCGAACGCCTCGTCGACCTCGCAAGCACAACGCCGGCCGCCCTCTTCGGAATTGCGACGCCGACCGAGAGCACCGTCGAGGTCGAGATCGGACCGGGTGGCCGCTGCCCGAACGCGGCTGGCAGACGAAGCCCGACTGGTCGCCGTTCGCCGGCACGCGCGTCCGCGGCCGCGTCGTCCGCACGACGCTGCGCGGGGCGACGGTGTGGGATGAGGGGCGGTTGGTGGGGGCGGCTGGCACAGGGCGGGTCCTGACGTTCGACGCCGCGGCGGTCGCACGATGACGCTATCCAACGGCATCGCGACCGCGCCCGGTAGGGGCACGGCATGCCGTGCCCATTCGATCGGCAACACGTGCCCTTCGCGGCCACAATTCGGGCGATGGGCACGGCATGCCGTGTCCCTACCAACGGGATTCGCGACGAGCGGACACGGTCGCCGTGCCGCCGAGAATCATCACACACCCAGGAGTGGTCGATGACCCACGGTGCCAATCGAGCCTCCGCCGCCGGCCACGGCCTGGCCCATCAGGACATCCTGTCCGTCAACCAGTTCAACACGGACATGCTCGGCGCCATCTTCGCGCTCACCGACGAGATGCGATCGACCGTCCGGGCGTCCGGCGGATGCGATCTGCTGCGCCACCACGTCCTGACGTGCCTGTTCTACGAGCCCAGCACCCGCACGAGCGCCAGCTTCATCGCCGCCATGGAGCGCTTGGGCGGCAGCGTGATCCCGATCACACAAGGCGTGCAGTACTCGAGCGTCGCCAAGGGCGAGAGCCTGCCGGACACGATCCGAACCGTCGAGCAGTACTCGGACGCCATCGTGCTGCGCCACCCCGAGGTCGGGAGCGCGCGCGTCGCGGCCGAGGCGGCCTCCAAGCCCGTGATCAACGCCGGCGACGGCGCAGGCGAGCACCCGACGCAGGCGCTGCTGGACCTCTACACGATCCACAACGAACTCGGCACGCTCGACGGCCTCCACATCGCCATGGTCGGCGACCTGCGCTTCGGCCGGACCGTCCACTCCCTCACACGGCTGCTGCTGCAGTACGACGTGAAGCTGACCTTCGTCAGCCCCGAGATCCTGCGGCTGCCGCTCGACCTGATGAACGCCGTCCGCGACGCCGGCCTGCCGGTCCGCGAGACCTACAGCGTGGCGGACGTCATCGGCGACGTCGACGTGCTCTACGTGACGCGGGTCCAGAAGGAGCGCTTCACAGATCTGGCGCAGTACGACGAGGCCAAGGGCTTCTACAACATCACGCCCGAGCTCATGCGCGATGCCAAGTCGCGGATGGTCGTCATGCACCCCCTCCCGCGCGTCGGCGAGATCAGCGACGCCGTCGACACCGACCCGCGGGCGGCGTACTTCCGACAGATGGAGAACGGGATGTTCATCCGGATGGCGCTGCTGGCCGCCGTGCTCGGCAAGGCGTGACGATGAAGTCTCACCCGTCGGACATGCCCGCCGCGGCCGCGTCGACGACCGCCCCGCCCCCGCCGGCGTTCAACAAGCGCCTCGCGGACGCGATCGACCGCGACGGCTCGGTGCTGTGCGTCGGCCTCGACCCGCGCCTCGACCGTCTCGAGGAGCCGATCGCCGACTTCTGCCGCCGCATCGTCGACGCGACGATCGACGCCGCGGTGGCGTACAAGCCGAACAGCGCGTTCTTCGAGCAGCTCGGCGCGGCCGGTTGGCAGGCGCTCGAGACCGTCGTCCGCCACATCGGCGGCGCGCGGATCGTGATCCTGGACGCCAAGCGGGGTGACATCGGTCCGACGGCGGTGGCCTATGCGCGCGCCGCGTTCGAGACGATCGGCGCCGACGCGCTCACCGTCAACCCCTACCTTGGGGGCGACAGCGTCGCACCGTTTCTGGCCGATGCCGCGCACGGCGCGTTCGTCCTCTGCCACACCTCCAACCCCGGCGCCACGGACTTCCAGACGCTGCCCGTGGATGGCCGCCCGCTCTACCACCACGTCGCGGCCCGTGTCGCCGCCGATTGGAACGTGGCCGACAACGCCGGCCTCGTCGTCGGCGCCACGTACCCGGCGGCGCTCGAAGCGGTGCGCGAGATCGCCCCGCGGCTGCCGATCCTCGTGCCCGGCGTCGGCGCACAGGGCGGCGATGTGGATGCGGCGCTGGCGGCGGGGCTCGACGGCGGCGGGCGCGGCCTGATCGTCAACAGCTCGCGCGAGATCCTGTACGCCGATGACCCCGGCATGCCGCCCGCCGCCCCCGCGACGCGCTGAACGCGTCGCGGGAACGCCATCGTTGACCCGCCGCACCGTCCGAACCGCCCGTCCCGCCCATCCCGCCCGGATCGGGCGAACTGACCGCATCGTGCGGATCGACCGCACCCACCGCGCCCCGGAGGCCCGATGATCGACCCCCGCCACTTGGCCGAGGAGGCTGCGACGCCCGGCGACTGCGCCGCGCTGGCCGAACAGCTGCACCGGATCGGCGCCGTCCAGTTCGGTACGTTCACGCTCAAGAGTGGGGCGTCGTCGCCGGTGTACTGCGACCTGCGCCTGCTCGTCAGCGACGCCTGCGTCCTCGCCGCCGCAGCCGAGCACTACGCCGCCCTTCTTGCGCCGCTCACGTATGACCGCATCGCCGCGATCCCGTACGCCGGCCTTCCGATCGGCGCCGCCGTCAGCCTGCGGTTGAACCGGCCGCTGATCTTCCCGCGCAAGGAGGTCAAGGCGTACGGCCGCGGCCGCGTGATCGAGGGCGCCTTCGCCGCGGGTGAGACCGCCGTCGTCGTGGACGACCTCGTCTCGAGCGGCCTCTCCAAGATCGAGGCGATCGCCCCGCTGGCCGAGGCCGGGCTGATCGTGCGCGACATCGTCGTCCTCATCGACCGCCGTGGCGCCGACGCCACCGACCTGGCGGCGGCCGGGTTCCGTCTGCACGCCGCGTTCACGCTGCCCGAGATCGCGGCCGCCCTCGCCGAGCACGGCCGGATCTCGCCCGAAGAACGCGCCGCCATCGACCGCTATCTGGCGGCCGATCGACCCGTCGCCTGATCGCGACGCACGACCCTGGAGCCATCAACGGCATGCCCAAGCTGACGATCATCGGTCACGGAACGTACGAGGTACCCGCCGGCACGCGATTGGTTCGTGCCGTTATGGACAGCGGCGCCGACATCCTCCACCGCTGCGGCGGCTGGGCGAAAGTGCACGACATGCCGCGTCGACATCATCGACGGGCGCCCCGCGGTGATGACCCGCGCCGCCTTCGAACGGCTCACCGCCAACGGCCAACTGGGCGAGTTCGACCTGTCGTGCCAGACCCTGGTGGAGGACGACATGACGGTCCGACCGCTGATGAGGCTGACCGGCAGCGATCTGGACGACGCCGGCCCGAAGCCGGATGAGACGATCACGCCGGCGGCGGAGTGGGTGGCGCGGCCGGGCGACGACGACGCCCCGAACACGAATGCCGCCCCCGTCCCGAACCCGGATGCCCTGTAGGGGCGGGTCCCCGTGCCGGCCTCTACAGGGCACTCGACATGCGTCTACGATGCGACATCCGGCGCCCTACCCCGCCTTCCGCCTCGTTGTCGTCCGCCGCTTCGCCTTTGGCGCGCTGCCCTTGGCGGCGAGCAGCGCCAACACCTCGTCCATCGTGACGGCCGCGACGTCGGCGTCCTTGGGGAGGGACGCGTTCGTGCGCTGGTACTTCACGTACGGGCCATAGCGGCCGTCCAGGATCTGGAGCGGCTCGCCGGTTTCGGGATGCGGGCCGAGCTCCCGCAGCACGGTGGCGGCGCCGGATCGCCCCGGGCCGCGCGACTCCTTCTCCGTCAAGAGCTGCAGCGCGCGATCGAGTTCGACCGTCAGGACGTCGTCCGTCGGCTTGAGGCTGGCGAATGTCGTCTCGTGGACGACGTACGGACCGAAGCGGCCGACGCCGGCGCGCACCGGCTTGCCGGTCTCGGGATGGTCGCCGAGGGCGCGCGGCAGCGCCAGCAGCGCAAGAGCGGTGGCGAGGTCGACGTCGGCGGCGGCCAATCCCTTCGGCAGGCTGACCCGCTTCGGCTTCTCGCCATCGGCATCGCCGAGCTGGACGTATGGGCCGTACGGGCCGTCGCGCAGGAAGACCGACAGGCCGGTCTCCGGATCGTCGCCGAGGCTTGACGGTCCCTCGCCGCCCTTGACGACGAGCGCGTCGAGCACGGCCTGCGAGAGATCGCCCGGCGCCATGTCCTCCGGAAGCGCCACCGTCGTGCGCCCTTCGCCCTCGCCGATCTCGACGAATGGGCCGTAGCGGCCGATGCGCACCGCGATGTCGCCCAGTTGGACGGTGCTGGCACGCCGCGGGTCGATCCGGCCTTGCGCGGCCTCGACCTGGGCGGCCAGGCCCGCCTCGCCTTTGTAGAAGCGCGAGAGGTATTCCTGCCAATCCACCTCGCCGGCCGCGATGCGGTCGAGGTCCTCCTCCATCTCGGCGGTGAACCCGAGGTCGACGAGCTGTTTGGAAGTCGGTTTCGAGCAGCCCGGTGACGGCGAAGGCGGTGAACGTCGGCAGGGAGCGTCGTGCCGGACTTGCGGACGTAGCCGCGGTCCTGGATCGTGCCGAGGATCGTGGCGTACGTGCTCGGCCGTCCGACGCCGGCGGCCTCGAGCGCCTTGACGAGCGCCGCCTCGGTGAATCGACCCGGCGGCTGCGTTTCGTGGCCACCCGGCGAGAGGTCTTTGAGGTCGAGATCGTCGCCGGTTGTCAGCTTGGGCAGCGGCGCGTCGCGATCCTCGATCGCCGCATCGGGGTCGTCCGACCCTCGACGTATGCCCGGAAGAAGCCGGCGAAGACGACGCGGCGCCCGCGCGCCCGGAAGACGGCATCGGCGGCCTTGACATCGGCGGTGACGAACTCGAGTTCGGCGTCGGCCATCTGGGTGGCCACGGTGCGCTTCCAGATGAGGTCGTACACCTGCGCCTCGCGGCCGGACAGTGGCAGGTCGGCCACCGGCCGCATCTCCGAGCCGGACGGCCGGATCGCCTCGTGCGCTTCCTGGGCCGCCTTGGCCTGCGTCTTGAAGCGGCGGGGCTTCGGGCTCAGGTGGTCGGCGCCGTACAGCACCTTCACCCTGTTGCGCGCGGCGTCGATCGCCTCCTCGGACAGGTTGACGGAGTCCGTGCGGTGGTACGTGATGTACCCGTTCTCGTACAGATCCTGGGCGATCCGCATCGTCTCGCGCGCGGAAAGGCGCAGCTTGCGGCCGGCTTCCTGTTGGAGGGTGCTCGTCGTGAACGGCGGATAGGGCTTGCGGACGGTGCTGCGGGTCTCGACGGCGCCGACCTGCCACGTGGCGTCCGCCAGGCGGGTGCACAGCGCGCGGGCATCGGCTTCGGAGAGCAGTCGGACGCTGGCATCGGCGGCGAGGCGGCCGGTCGTATCGTCGAAGTCCTTCCCGGTGGCCACACGCTGCTGGTCGATGCTCGTGAGCGTGGCCGAGAACGCCTCGCCGCCCGGGCGGGTCGCGACATCGGCCGTGACGTCCCAGTAGCTGCCGCTGCGAAACGCGTGACGCTCACGCTCGCGCTCGACCAGCAGGCGCACCGCAACGCTCTGCACGCGGCCGGCCGACAGCTTGGCGGCGATCTTCCGCCACAGGAGCGGCGAGAGCGTGTAGCCGACGAGCCGGTCGAGGATACGGCGCGTCTCCTGGGCGCGGACGACGTTCTCGTCGACGGAGCGCGTGTGCGCCAGCGCCTCCCTGGATGGCGGGCCGCGTGATCTCGTGGAAGACCATCCGCTTGACCGGCACCTTGGGTTTGAGAACCTGCACCAAGTGCCAGCCGATGCTCTCACCCTCCCGATCCTCGTCGGTTGCGATGATCAGCTCGTCCGCCTTGGCCAGTGCCTCCTTGAGCTGCTTGTGCGTTTCCTTCCGGTTGGCGGTGATGACGTAGAGCGGTTCGAACCCCTCGTCGACGTTCACGCCCAAACGGGCCCACGGCTCGTCGCGCTGCGCCTTCGGGATCTCGCTGGCCGACGACGGCAGGTCACGGACGTGACCCATGCTGGCCATCACGACATATTCGTTCGGCAGGTAGTCGCGAATCGTGCGCGCCTTGGTCGGCGATTCAACAATGACGAGCTTGGTCATGGGCACCGCTTCTTCTGATCGAGGGGGGAGATAGTACAGCACTGGTCGGACGGTCCAAAACGGTTGACTCCCGGTCATGGCCCCACCGTCACCGGAATGGCGCCGTCTCCGGGCGGCGGCCAGCCAGCCATGCCGTGGCGGCGCGGTGTTGGTGACGTTGCCCGGGTCGCCTCCTATGGTTGCCCGCTTGCGCGCCCGCACCGCAACTCGATTGGGCTCGACCCCAGCTGCCCGGGGTCCACATTGTCAGGAGTTGTCGTGTACACCCGCTCCCCCACCGGATCCCCCCCGGATCCTCCACCGCCTCCACGCGCCCGCCGCCACCGGCCGCGCCGCCGTCGCCGCGGCCGTCCTCGCGCTGGCGGCGACGGCCGCGGTCTTCACCACGCCGCAGGCCGCGCGCGCGTCGTCCGCGCCCAAATCGGTGCGAACGACCTCCTCCTGCCCGGACCTCCGATCGGCCGGCCCGACGACCGCGACGCTGCCGACGAAGAGCATCGCGCCCGTGCGGCGCGGGTTCGGACCGGCGCGGCGGCTCGGGCCCAGCGGAATCGCCGACTTCGGCTTCACGGACATCCACGTGGCCAACCTCACGGACAGCGCGCTCTCCGTCCAGCTCAACCTGTCCCTGCGGGACCGGAACCCGCGCAGCTTTACACGGCAGCTGGCCATCGGCGGGGGAGCGACGCTCCACATGGCCGGCGAGGCGACGATCTCGGAAGGGTACTGGCACGGCACGGTCCGCAGCGCAGGCGCGGTGGGCGCAATCGTGCGGACGGGGTGGGTGATCTCCGGGACGAGCACGTCGGCCTACGAGGGCGTCCGTCCCGCCACGAAGCTCCTCGTGCCGTTGTTCGTCCGCGGCGTCGACGGCGTCTACTCGGACTACGAGATCATGAACCTCGACACCGACCTCGAGGAGAACACGGTGACGTACCAGACATTCTCGCCCGACACGGGCGAGCTGCTCAGCGAATGGGAGGATCGCCTCAAGCCGGGCGCCGTAACGAACCTCGACGCGATCGAGGACGGGACGTCGGTCAGCCGGCTGGAGGCCAACCGGCCGGGGGATGCCTGGATCGGCAGCCTGCGGATCGAGGCGGCCGGTGCCGTTGCCATCCAGGTCTACCAGAACGAGGCGTTCGAGGGCGGCGTCTCGGCAATTGGCGCGCGGCCGTTCGCGGCGGCGGCAACAACACAGTACGTGCCGCTCGTCCGCCGCAACTATCTCGGCAACTCCGTTTTCGCCGTCCAGAATCGCGACGGCAAGAAGGCGAATGTGACGATCGCCTACCGCGGCGCGCCCGACAGCCCGAAGCACGCGAACGGAACGGTGCAGCAGACGTTCTCGATCGGGCCGTACGGCATGCACTTCGTCGACCTCGGCACCGGCCAGATGGGCGATGTCGCCGCGCCGGCGATCGACCGCGGCGGAGGGGCGAACACCGGCTTCTACGGCAGCGCCGTCATCACGAGCGATCAGCCTGTCGTCGCGTCGGTGATGGAGACGACCGGGCAGCCGGACCTGACGCGGACGAACGCCGCATACAACGCCTTCCTGGCGTCCGAACTCGGCCAGAAGTTCATCGTCCCGAGCATTCGCCGCAGCGCCGCGCGCGTCACGCAGTTCGTCGTCCAGAACCCGGGCGCCGGCGCGGCCGGTGTCGACGTGAAGATCACTTCCGCGGGAGGTCGCTCGAGCACGCTCGCGACGACCGTCCCGGCGGGCGAGATGCGCATCGTCAAGCTCACCGAGGACACGGACGGCTCACAGGCGGTCATCACGAGCGACCAGGCGGTGGCCGTATTGGTCTACGAGACGCCGTTCGGCACGGCGGGCGCCTTCAAGGACGCCGAAGCGGCCGATACCGTCGCCTACGCCGCGCCGCGCCACGCCGGCGGCAGCGTTCCGCCGACGGCGCAGAGCATCTCCCCGACGCCCACGACGACCGCATCGCCGTCGCGCAGCACACCGCCGGGGCCGACCGCGACGGGCGGGACGCCGGTGCGGACGCCGTCCGCGACGATGGCTGGTCCACGCTTCCGGGCGTTCATGCCGATCGTGGTGCGTGGCTATCGGTTAACCGGTCGCCAGTAGCGTGCGCCGTTCGTTCCGCGGGTCTGCCCGCGGGTCGGGCGCGCCGTTCCCGGACGATCGCATTCCCAGACATGCGCATTCCCGGACATACGACGAAGGGGCGCAGCAATGATGCTGCGCCCCTTCGTGCTTCGCCGCGATCGGCGGTCGTGCTGTCGCCGGCGACCGACGTGCGGTGAACGTCGCCGATGCTCGGACTACCAGCCGTGCCCCGGAATCGTGAGCGTCTGACCGGCGCGGATGTAGTTCACGTTCACGATGCCGTTCGCATGGGCGATGGCCCAGGCCGTCGTGCCAGCGGTTGGCGATGCTGTAGAGCGTATCGCCGTGCCGAACGCAGTAGCGGTTGCCGGCCATGCCGCCGTAGTTGTAGTCGGCCTTCTTGTCCCAGCCGCCGTCCCAGCCGGCGTGCTCGTAGCCGCCGTTCCAGTTGGGCTTGTCGTAGCCGTCGTCCCAGCCCTTGTCGTTCCCGCCCATGTCATGGCCGCCCGACCAGCCCGACGGGATGCTCAGGCACTGGCCGGCGCGGATGTAGTTCGGGTTCCAGAGACCGTTGTGATGCGCGATCGCCTGCGCGGTCGTGCCGTAGGCCCAGGCGATGCCGTAGAGGGTCTCGCCTTGCCGAACGCAGTGGACGTTGCCGCCGTGCCCACCGGGTCCCCAGTTGGTGGCGGATGCGGTGGCGCGCGGCGCGACGGTCATCGCGAGCGCCATGGCCAGGGCAAGAACGGTGATCGAGAGTCGTGAGCGCATGGAATCCTCCGGTTTGTTGGGTGCGGTTCGACCGTTGAGCGCGCTTGCGCGCGCGACGTTCTGCTCCGAAGAATCCGGTGGGGTCGGTTACTTTCGGATTAAGATCCGCGGCTAGGATACGCACGTTGCGCCGTCCTGTCAAGTGGTTCATGCGGGCGACGGTGTGATCTGAGCGCGGTTCTGGCGGGTGGGGCGGCGTGTCGGCGGGTGGCGGTCCGGACCGGCCCGTATAATCGACCCATCTCATCTGTGGAGGTTTGGAACATGGCCAAGACCGTAGGGATCGATCTCGGCACGACCAACTCGGTCGTTGCTGTCATGGAGGGTGGCGAGGCCGTCGTCATCCCGAATGCCGAAGGCGCGCGCACGACGCCATCGGTGGTGGGCTTCACGAAGAGCGGAGAGCGGGTCGTCGGCGCGGCGGCCAAGCGGCAGGCGGTGGTCAACCCGAGAACACGATCTTCTCGGTCAAGCGGCTCATGGGCCGCCGATACGACGAACCCGAGACGATCGGCGCGCGCGAGCACGTCCCGTATGCCATCGAAGCAGGCAGCGCCGGAGACGCGCGCGTCGGGGTGCCGCAGGCGGGCAAGAGCTTCACGCCGCAGGAGATCTCGGCGCTCATCCTCGAGAAGCTGAAGCGCGACGCCGAGGCCTACCTTGGCGAGCCCGTCGACAGCGCGGTCATCACGGTGCCGGCGTACTTCAACGACAGCCAGCGCCAGGCCACCAAGGATGCCGGCAAGATCGCCGGCCTCGACGTCCAGCGGATCATCAATGAGCCGACGGCCGCCGCATTGGCGTATGGTCTCGACAAGGGCACGGACGAGACGATCCTCGTCTTCGACCTCGGCGGCGGCACGTTCGACGTCTCGATCCTGGACGTCGGCGAAGGCGTCGTCGAAGTGCGTTCGACGTCGGGCGACACGTTCCTCGGCGGCGACGACTGGGATCAGCGCGTCGCCAACTGGGTGGCGGATGAGTTCAAGAAGGAGCACGGGATCGACCTGCGCGGCGACCGGCAGGCGCTGCAGCGGCTCAAGGAGGCGGCCGAGAAGGCCAAGATCGAACTCTCCGAGCTGCAGCAGACTGAGATCAACCTGCCCTTCATCACCGCCGACGCAAACGGCCCGAAGCACCTCACGCTGACGCTCACCCGCACGAAGTTCGAGCAACTGTGCGAGGACCTCGTCGGCCGGCTGCGCAAGCCGGTCGAGCAGTCGCTCAAGGACGCCGGCCTGAAGAAGACGGACATCGACGAGATCATCCTCGTCGGCGGCTCGACGCGCATGCCGATGGTCCAGGATCTGATCCGCGGTCTCATCGGCAAGGAGCCGAACCGCGGCGTGAACCCGGACGAGGTCGTGGCGATCGGCGCGGCGTTGCAGGCGGGCGTGCTCGCGGGCGACGTGAAGAACATCCTCCTGTTGGACGTGACGCCGCTCAGCCTTGGCGTCGAGACGCTCGGCGGGTGATGACGCCGCTCATCGAGCGGAACACGACGATCCCGACGGAGCGCAAGGAGACGTTCTCCACCGCCGAGGACAGCCAGACGGCCGTCGACATCCACGTCCTGCAGGGCGAGCGCCCGCTTGCGCGCGACAACATGACGCTCGGCCGCTTCCGGCTCGAGGGCATCCCGCCGGCCCCGCGCGGCGTGCCGCAGGTGGAGGTGACGTTCGATCTCGACGCGAACGGCATCCTGAACGTCAAGGCGCGCGACATGGCCACCGGCCGTGAACAGCAGATCCGGATCACGGCGAGCACGAACCTCTCAAAGGAAGACGTCACACGGCTCGTCAAGGAAGCCGAGGCCAGCAGGGCCGACGACGAGAAGGCGCGCGCCCGGATCGAGCTGCGCAACCGCGCCGACAGCTTGGCCTACCAGGGCGAGAAGCTGGTGCGCGACGCCGGAGAAGCCGACGCTGCCGCCCGCGAAGCGGTCGAACGCGAGGTGAAGGCCGTGCGCGAGGCGCTCGAGTCCGACGAGGCCGAGCGGATCGAGGCCGCGGCTGCAGCGCTCGAGGCGGCCATGCAAACCCTCGGCCAGGCGATGCATGCGCAGCAGGCGGCTGCCGGCGCATCGCCCGATGGCAGCGACGATGGCGCCACCGAGACACAGCCCGTGGACGACGATGTCGTCGAGGGCGAGTTCCGCGAGGCGTAGCCGATGACGCTCCACCAACGGGTGCCGCGCGATCCGCAGGGTGACGCTTCGGCGTCACCCACCCCGGGCGATGGCACCGACGGCCGTCGCGACACCGTGCCGTCGGTCGACGTGCCCGGCGGCGATGTCGACGCTGCCGATCTGGCCGACGACTTCGCCCGGGAGCTCGCCGAGGCGCGCCGCGCGGCCGACGAGAACCATGACCACTACCTGCGCGCCGTGGCGGAGATGCAGAACGTCAAGCGGCGCCACGAGGAGCGGCTGAAGTTGATCGTCGAGCAGCAGCGCCGCGACCTCCTGCTGCGCTTCCTGGACGTCGCCGACAACCTCGAGCGGGCTCTGGCGAACGCCGGCGCCGGCGGCGAAGCACTCGTCGCCGGCGTCGACGCGACCTATCGCGAACTGGAGCGTCTGCTGGAGCGCGAGGGCGTCGAGCGCGTGGCGGCCGACGGCGCACCGTTCGATCCGATGATCCACGAGGCGACCGGCGTCGTACCGGTGGCGGGGCTCAAGGCGGAGCAGGTGGTCGCGGTGGAGCGCAACGGGTATACGGTGCGCGGGGAGCTGCTGCGGCCGGCGCGGGTGGTGGTGGGGCAGCCGGGGGGGCACATCAACGGCTGAAGCCGTTGACCTCTCTTGCCGACGGTGCTGCCGACCGCTCCGCTACGGCACCACCGTCGGCCGCTCGGACGGCTCCATCGGCTGGCCGAACTCCGGTGGCGGTCCGGTGCCGGTGCCCTGCAGTGCGTCGATCAGCGCCTGCTGCACCTGTTCCTGTGCCTCGGGCGGCGCGAGCTGCATGGCGCCTTGCAGCGCCTGGACGGCGCTCTGCGTGTTGCCGCTCTCGCGGTGGAGCTGGCCCAGGTTGTAGAGGACGCGCCAGTCCACGCGCTGGCCGAGGATCTCGATGGCCTTCTCGTAGCGAACGATCGCCGTCGAGAGGTCGCCGGCCTCGCGGGCCTCGTCGCCTTCCCGCAGAAGGATGCTCGCGTCGCCCCCGGCGCCGCCGGCACCGGCGCCGCCCAGCTCGGCGGCGCGCTTGAGCGCCTCGTCCGCCTTGGCGGTGTCGCCGGACCGCTTGTAGGCCTCCGAAAGCAGGCCGTATGTCGACGGGTTGTCGGGGTCGAGCGTGTCGCGCGAGTACTCCAGTAGGGCCAGCCCTTCGGGCAGCTTGCCCTGCAGGAGCTTCGCCGTCGCGAGCTCGTTGGCCACCTGCGGGTCGTAGCTGAGGATGTCGAAGGACTGCTGCAGCGCGAGCTCGGCGTTCTGCGCCGCGGCCATCGCCACCGAGGCCGTGGCCGGGTCGCCGCTGGCACCCATGAGCTGCGCGGCCAAGAGCTGGACGTGGCCACGGTTGAAGACGTGGAAGATCATCGCCGGGTTGATCGTCTCGGCCCGGCCAAGCAGGTTCTGGGCGGTGTTCATCGCCGTGGCCAGCGTCTCCGCCTGGCCGGTCTGGCCGGCAACCTCGCCGAGCTGGGCGTAGAGCTCGGACCACTTCAGGAACATGATGTCGTCCCGCCGCTGCAGCGCGACCGCCTGGTTGAACCGCTGCGTGCCGGACTGGAATCGCTGCTCCTGATCGCCGGACAACGCGATCCGGAAGTCGTCGTAGCCGGCCTGGAACAGGAGATCGCCCTGCACGGGTTGGATCGCGAGGAGCATGATGACGACGACGGCGCCCACCCCCGCGATCGGGTAGGTGATGCCCGGCGGGCCGATCCAGAAGGGCGCGCGCTCACTCGACGCCGCGCGGAGGAAGATCCCGGCGCCGATCGCCAGCACGATCAGCCACAGGATGAGCACCAGCCAGAGCGTCGTCGGCACGATCCGCACCGGATAGGCGGCCGTCGGACCGGCGCCGAGGACGATCAGGCTGCGCAGGAACGTGAAGAGCGCCGTGAGCGTCAGGGCGAAGAGCACGTAGGCGCCGACGCTCTCGCGCGTGTCGACGACCGCCAGCAGCATCGCGCCGAAGCCGGCGGCGATCAGCAGGCCGAGCACGAGGCGTGTGTGCGTCAGCGGCACGGCGCCGGGCAGGAGGAGGTCGTACAAGGCGACGCTCATCGCCCCCGCGGCGATCAGGCCCAGCGCCGCGCCGCCCGGCGACCAGCGCAGGCCGACGCGGATCTCGGCCCCGGCGCCCCGATCGTGGCCACGGTCGCCCGACGCCGCCGTGCGACCGGCCGCGCGGCGGCCCGCCGTGGCTGCCGCCGCGGCCGGTTCGGCCACATCGCCGAGCGTCAGCGCGACGACGAGGCCGGCCAGCACCCAGAAGATCAGCTGCGTGACGACGGTCTCGATCCCGAATGCCGCCTCGACGACGGCCGCCGTGCCCGCGGCCAGCAGCGCCAGCGCGGCGCCGTTGACCGGACCCGCATCGTCGCCCCGACGCCGCAAGCCGGCCCAGGCGACGTACAAACCCGAGGCCGACAGCCAGGCCGAGCGCCGCGACCCGGTCCGGCGAACGCCGGCGCCACGAACCATGCGACCGCGCCGGCCAGCGCGCCCGCGCCGAGGAGGGCCGCCAGACCGGTGCGGTCCCGGCGCTCGGACGCGAGCCCGAGCAGCCCGACGCACGTCGCCAGCCAGGCGGCCCAGAGCCAGAGGCGCGCCGCAAGGCCCGGCAGGCCGGCCGTGAGGAGGACGTCGAACGGGACGTCGTGGGCCCGGTCGACGAGGCGGTCGGCTTGGGCGCGGCCGCCCATGTAGGTGTCGCCGAACGGGAGGAGGACGTAGCGCTGCATCTCCGGACCGTGGCCGACGAGCCACTTGAGCACGCGACCGCGCTTGAGCTCGACCTGCGCGACGAGCGGCGCGGTCTCGGCCTCGGGGTCAGCGGCGGCCGCCATCGTGGCGGCGGCGGCGCGCCAAATGCCGAGGCGCACGGCCTGCGAGCCGGTGCCGGTCTCGCCGATCTGGGCCAGCCGGCCGATGACCGGCGCGTCGCGCAGGCCGGCCAGCGGCGTGCCCGGCATCGCCAGCACGCCGACGAACACCGTCAGCGCCGCCCCGACGCCGACGGCCCACCGACCGCGCGCCGCCGCCCGGCCGCCGCCGCCCAGCCGAGACCGAGGATCACGAGGGCCGCCAGGAGCCCGACGAGCGGGCCGCGGCTGCCGGTGAGCGCGAGGGCGGAGAGCTGGAGCAGGGCGACGAGCGTATACGCGCCGGCCACGAGCGGTCGGCCGCCCGTCAGCGCCGCGCCGAGGCGCCAGAGTGTGAGCGGAACGAGCAACATCAGGTAGGCGCCGAGGAAGATCGGGTTGGACAGCGTGCCGAAGACGCGCTGCGCAGACTCGACCGTCCCGGGCACGACCTCGAGCCGCGCGGCCTGTGCCAGCGCGTACACCGCCACGGGCACGCTCGCGGCGATCATCGTCGCCACGAGGCGGGCGCGGCGCTCCGGGGCGCGGGCGACGGCGGCGGTGGCGACGAACAGCAC
Source organism: Candidatus Avedoeria danica (assembly GCA_016703025.1). Classification (NCBI taxonomy): domain Bacteria; kingdom Bacillati; phylum Chloroflexota; class Ardenticatenia; order Candidatus Epilineales; family Candidatus Epilineaceae; genus Candidatus Avedoeria; species Candidatus Avedoeria danica. The sequence goes on along the minus strand of JADJCV010000001.1, from coordinate 37,816 downwards.
GGCGCACGCGAGCAGCGAGAGCCAACCCTGGGCGCGCTCGGGCGAGCCGAAGAAGCTGACGCTCGGGACGATCGAGAGGACCGTCGCAATGCCTTCGATGGCGACGACTGCCAGCGCCGCGCGCACGACGCCTTCACGCAGCGCAGCCCGCACGCCGGTCCGCGTCCCGTCGCCGCCCTCGAGGAGCGCGATGACGCCGACGGCGGCGGTCAGGAGCGCGAACGTGAGGACGACGGCTGCCTTCGGGAGTTCGAAGGCGCGGAACCCCTGATAGTTGACGACGAGGGGCGCGGCGGTGACGACCGCCAGGAGGGGCCGCCTCAAGCAAGCCTTTGGACCACGCGGAGAGCTGGGTCTTGGTGTTCATGGCGGGCGATTATACGCGCGTATACGCGCACCCTACGGCGCCGCCACCCCTTCGCCGCGCCGTAGCTCGACGGCGCAGTCGACGCAGTCGATCCCGAACGACTCCTCCAACCCGTCCGGCCAGCGGACGGCGACGCGATCGACGGACGTCGCGGTGCCGAGGCCGAAGTGGGCGATGGCGGGCACGCTCGACTGGTAGCTGCCGCTCGTCCGGATGAAGCGGCGCTGCCGCCGCCCGCCGGCGTCGAGGAACAGCCGCGCCCCGATCGCATCGCGCTGCAAGCGCGGATCGACGGCGCGGACGGCGAGCCAGTGGCCTTGGCGGGGGGCTCGGTTGTCATACAGGCGGGCGGGCGACTCGACGTTGGCGACGACGATGTCGAGGTCGCCGTCGGCGTCGAGGTCGCCGGCGGCCAGGCCGCGGGAGATGTCGGTGTCGGCGCATAGGCCGCAGGGGGCGGCGGAAGTGGTGGCTTGGGACCTATTGGACCCATTGGACCCATTGGACCCATTGGATGAACCCACCGTCTCGAAGTTGCCGACGCCGTCGTTCAGCTGAAGAAGCTTCGGCTCGGCGAGGGCGGCCCACGGTCCGGCCGGCGCGGCGCCCGGCAGCGCGGGCAGGCTGCGGTGGACGCGGCCGTTGGCGACGACGATGTCAAGGTCGCCGTCCAGCTCGGCGTCGAAGGCGGCGATGCCGAAGCCGGTGAGCGGGTAGCTCGGGAGGCCGAGGCCGCTGGGCAGGGTGAGGTCGTCGAAGCCGGCGCCGGCGGTGCGGCGGGCGTAGAACGTGTTCGTCTCGGCGTGGAGGTGCGTCACGACGGCGTCGGTCCGCCCGTCGCCCGTCAGATCGTCCGCGACGACGCCCATGCCGGCCTCGGCCTCGCCGGTGAGGTTGTACGCGGCGCCCCAGGCGAGCGCGACGTTGTCGAACGTCCCGTCGCCGCGGTTGCGCCACAGGATGTTCGGGTCGCCGTCGTTGGCCACGAAGAGGTCCGGCCAGCCGTCGTCGTCGAAGTCGTCGACCGTCACGCCGAGCCCGGCGTACGCGACGCGGTCGATGCCGGCGCGGGCCGAGGCGTCCGTGAAGCGCGCGCCGCCCTCGTTGTGCCAGAGCATGTCGCGGACGTCGCCGAAGGCCGCCGGGCCGCAGTAGTCGGCGTTGCCGTCGCGGTCCTGGCACGGGACGTCGGGGCGCCAGGCGATGTAGCGGGCGACGTAGAGGTCCAGCCAGCCGTCGCGGTCGTAGTCCAGCCACGCGGCCGACGACGACCACTGGGTCTCCGTGATGCCGGCGCCGGCCGAGACGTCGGCAAACGTGCCGTCGCCCTGGTTGCGCAGCAGGTGGTCGGGGCCGAACGCGGCGACGTAGAGGTCGACGTGGCCGTCGTTGTCGTAGTCGGCGGCCGCGACGCCCATGCCGTAGCCGTTGTCGGCGATGCCGGCGGCGGCGGAGACGTCGGTGTAGCGACCGTCGGGGTCGCGGCGATAGAGGCGGTCGGTGGGCTGAGCGGGGGCGGGGACGGCCGCGTCGTCAGCGTCGATGTCGATGCCAGTGCCAGTGCCGTCGTCGTCGTTGGCATTGGCGACGTCGTTGTCCGTCGGATCGGGCAGTCGATCGTTGCCGTTCGTGAAGTAGAGGTCGAGGTCTCCGTCCGCGTCGTAGTCGAATAGGCGACGCCGCCGGCCATGATTTCGGGCATCCAGAGGCGGCCGGTGGCGCCGGTGTGGTAGGCGAAGGGACGTCGGCGGGGGGGGGGATGTCGGCGAACCAGGGGGTGGGGGGGCAGGCGGTGGGGAGGAGGAGAGCGGGGAGGAGAGCGACGGGGAACAACGGCTGAAGCCGTCGCTGGGGGTGGCCTATGGCCACCGCGCGCCTGCCTTCGCAGGCGCCAAGGCAAGTGGGCGAGGGTGATCCGGGCGCCTGCGGAGGCAGGCGCGTGGTGGCGTGCAACGCCACCCTCAGCGACGGCTTCAGCCGTTGTTCCCGATCGCCCCAGCCGTCCGCTGGATGATCTGCAGCGCGTTGCCCTCCGAGTCGTTGAACGAACCGAAGACCGCACCCGGCGTCGTGTTCTCGAACGTGAAGATGCAGCCTTTGGCCTGGAGCGCGGCCTTGGCGGCGGGGTAGTCGTCGACGCGCAGGACGGGCGTGGCGCTGGCGGAATGCGACGCGGCGGCCGCGGGGTCGCCGCCGTGGAGGGCGAGGGGGGCGCCGCCGGTCTCGAAGACGGCGAAGTCGCCGTGGCGGGCGCGGAGGGTGAGGCCGAGGACGTCGGTGTACCACGCGACGGCGCGGTCGACGTCGGCGGCGAAGAGCATGACCATGTCTAGATCGCGGATCATGGGAGGTCTTCCTTGTCGAGCTTCTCGAGACGATGGCCTGCCCGCCCCGCGCGGAGGTGTCGGTCGGCGGGGTGGGCAGGAGTGGACGTCCGGGGTGTGGAACGATTGTAGGGCGGTTATGGTTCGAGAGACGCCATCGAAACACGGTGCACATATGGTGACGGCGATATCCGCCGCTCGACTACCGCTCCGCGGGCGCCTCGGCGTTCGCGAACCAGCCGAGTAACGCGGCCGACGAAGCGGGTGATCGCAGCGGGTCGGGTAGCATCCACGGCAGGGTGATCGGCGCATCGCCGCGCAGGAAGGTGGCATCGAGGTCGACGAGCTTGCCGTCTGCCGTCAGAAGTACAGACGAGTTCGGGAAGAACATGAGCGGCAGGCCCGTCAGGCCCCCGATTCGGAAGTCGCGTGGATATGCGTCCCACAGGTCGATCACGTCGAGAAGCCGTTCCTCCGGTGAAGGCTTGTCTGGCCCTTCGGCTGTCTCTGACCCCCCAATGTCGGACAAATGGATCCCGACGAGCCATCGCCCATCGGGAGACGAGAACATGGGATACTGGTCGTGGGCAAACAATCCGCGCCAGAGGATCTCCACCTTGTGCGTTGCGATGTCGAGTCGCCCATAGCGGTAGATGGGGTCAGGATCATTGCTCTCAGGCCCGCCACAAGACAGCTTTCCGGGCACCGCCAGTCCCATGCACCCCATGGACGTGTCCTCCGGACTCTCGATGCGGTCGACCACGGCTCCGGAATCGAGGTCGAAGACCAAGTAATGATCCGATCGTTCATCTTGGAAATTCGTCAGCAGGACGATCACCCGGCGGGCATTCTCATCCACGTCGACCAGAAAGGTCGTCGCTGCGCCCTCTAGTGCAGGGGCGTCGAGCCGGATCAGGACGCGATCCTCGCCCGCCTCGGTCAGGGAGCGCAGTCCCTCGTCGCTGTTGCCCCAACCGAGCAGGCCGCCAGTCCCGCTTTCCCTCAGCGAGAGGATGTGGAACTCCCATCCGTTGAGCGGAGGGAATCCGCCACGATCCACGGCCAGATTGTCCGTTGGGGTCGGCGTCGCGGGGCCGGGGATCGGGTGCGCATAGTACAAAGCTGTGCCGTCGGCGGTCCAGTCGATCGCCTCGATATGGTGCGCCTCGACCATCGAGCTCGGCTCCCGTGCGCCGCGCGCGAGTGTGCTCACGTAGAGCGACGATGGGGCATCGGGGGACTGGGCGCGGCGCACGACTGCAACGCGCGATCGGTCCGGCGAGAGCACCGCGATCGTGTACGTGGACGCATCGGTCCACATCGAGCGGGGCGCTTCCCACACCGGCTCGGACCGCCCGGTCCGCATGTCGAGTCGCAGGATGGCCATCGGATCGCCGACCGCCGGCAACGTGCGGTAGAGTTGCGAGTCGAGGGCAGAGGCGATCGTGCCGCTTGTCACCGGCCGCGCGTCGAGGCCGACGGGCGCCGACAGCGGCCGCGCCTGCCGCATGCGACCGCTGGATGTGGCCCACAACGCGAGCCCAACCGCGATGACGAGCAGCGCCGCCGTCGCCAGCGCTTCGCGCAGGTGGAGGACATCCCGCCGGCGAGCCGGCGGGTGAGGCACCGGAACTGCCTCCGGGGTCTTCGGCTGGAGCGGTCACGTTCGTCGCGACCGGCCGCAAATCGGGAGCTCCGGCTGTGATGGCGGTTAGCCGTGCCTGCAGGGCTTCGCCGAACCGCGGCCATGGATGTGTCGCGAGTGCCTCGCGGACGGCAACTTCATCGGAGACGATGTCGGACTGGCGCATCGATCGTTCCTGATCGTCCATCATACCCTCCCTTCCGGCATCGCATCGCGAAACCGCGCGCATGCCCGCTGCCAGCGTTTCTTCGCGGCGGCCGGCGAGATCCCAAGCGCCTCGGCGGCTTCGCCGATCGACAGGTCGTGCGCCCCCACCAACAGCAGGACCGCGCGGTCGTCGACACTGAGGTGACCCAACGCCCGTTCGAGCGCAACGCCGTCGTCCGGCAGGTCATCGCGGCCGTCGACGGCAAGGCGGGGGGCCGCGAGCGGCAGCGCCTCCAGCGGCAGCCAGCCGAAGCGGTGGGCGCGGCGGAGGTGGCGGCGGGCGGTGTTGGCGGCGATGGCGAAGAGCCAGCTGCGGGCGGCCGTAGGCTCTCGCAGCTCATCGATGTGCGTCCAGGCAAGCAGGAATGTCTCCTGGGCCAGATCCTCGGCGGTGGCCCGGTCGCCGGTCATGCCGTACAGGAAGCGGGCGACGGCCTCGCCGGCGTCGGCGACGAGGGCGTTGAACGTCAACGTGCGTGTGGCCGTGGCAAACGTTGCTCCGGCCACACGGGCGACTTCAGGCGGGTACGGGCGTTGGGCGGTCGGTGGGGCGTCGGTCATCACCATGTTCGTTCGGTGCTCGCTGGGTGATGCGGATTTCACCGCGGATTTCACTCAGGAGAGTCATGAGAGGGCCGTTCGGGGACACGTTCCCCGAAAACCCGTGCCGAGTCCAGCATTGGGGCGATACTCTCGGAGTCCCGATACGACGGACGTCGCGATGTCACCGGGGTCCGACCATGCGCATTCCCGCCCGTTCCACCATTCGACGCACCGCGGCGATCCTCGCATCGACCTTTCCGGCCGTCATCGCCCTTGGTTCGACGGCCGCCCACGCCCAGCCCGCCCCCAACCCCGCGGCCGACGGCTACCGCCTGATCTACGCCCTCGACATCCCCGTCGCCTCCCCCGGCTACCACACGTCGCCCGTCCCCTACCAAGTCGACGCCAGCGACGGTCTCGACGCGGGTTTCGACCGCGTCGGCTACCTGATGGAGCTGCGGACGACGGGCGGGGTCGATCAGTGGGTCTGGGTGACGATGCAGGCGTTCACGCGCGATGTCCGCCGGATCGGCCTGCCGACGGCGCCGAGCGGGGCGTCGTTCCAGCGGAGTGTCGGGGCGATGACGGTGGCATCGAACGTGGCGGGACTGCCGACCGGCGACGGCATCGAGGGCAACGTCGAGCTTTGGCCGAACAACTACGCCGCGGCGAACGGTGGCCGCGTCGTCGGCGCGAGCGACAGCGCGTACGACTTCGGCGACGCTCCGGCCGATCCCGTCGCCGGCTACGGCTCGCTCCAGGTGCACGCGACGGCCAGCGGCACGACGCTCCTGGCCTACAACCGCTGGGGCTTCACGGATGCCGGCGACATCGGCATCGGCAACAGCCCGACGGGCAACCCGGACTGGACGTTTCGCCAGAACGCGGGCGATTACGTCATTCGGCGCCTGCGCGTGTACGTCCGCGAAGCCCCGCTGCCGGCGATCGACCTCACCGCGCCCGCGCCGTTCGCGGTGCAACAGCGCGGCGACGACGACCGGGCGGCCGTCGCGATTCGGGGCCGCACGAGCGCCGCGACAGGGCGCGTCGACGTCCGAGCCGTGCCCGCGGGCGGCTTCCGCGGCCAGGCGACCGGCTGGCGAACCGTGGCGCTCGGCGCAAACGGCGTCTTCAGTGAGACGATGCCCGTCGCGGGCGGCTGGTACCGGATCGAAGCGCGAGCGATGGCGGTTGCGGGCGACATCGACGATGTCGTCCTCGGCACCGCCGCCGTCGAACCTGTCGGCGTCGGCGAGGTCTTCGTCACCGCCGGCCAGTCGAACTCCGCGAACCACGGCGCGCCGCGACAGACGCCCGCGGACGCGCGCATCGTGGCGTTCGGCCCCGGCGGCTGGCGGCCGGCGGCCGACCCCAGCCCATCGCCACCGGCGAGGGCGGGTCGCCTTGCCCCGCGTTCGGCGACGCGCTGGCCGGCGCGGTCGACGTGCCCATCGGTCTCGTGTCCGTCGGCTGGGGCGGGACGACGGTCGAGCAGTGGCTGCCGGGCGGTACGCTGTACCCGCGGCTGCGGGATGCGCTCGTCGCTCTCGGTCCCGGCGGGCGCGGGCCGTGCTGTGGCACCAGGGCGAGAGCGACGCGGCGGCGGCACGTCGCGCACCGTGTACGCCGCGCGACTCCGCACCGTCATCCGTGCCTCGCGCGTCGACGCCGGGTACGCCGTGCCGTGGGGCATCGCGCGCGTCGGCTTCGTGCCGGGCCTGGCGCAGGCGCCGATCGACGCGATCGTGGCGGGGCAGGACGCCGTGATCGCAGGTATTGCCGGCGGCGCCGGCGACGACGGTGTCGGCGAGGTGTTCGCCGGGCCGCCGACGGACGACATCGTCGGGCCGGCGTGGCGGTCGGACGGCATCCACTTCAACGCGGCGGGGCTGACGGAGCACGGTCGGCGGTGGGCGGGGCACGTTCGGGCGGCGATCGTGTTTCCGGAGCGAGCCGTGACGCCCACCGACGAGCCCACCGTCATGTCGACGGTCGCGCCGACCGCATTGCCGACAGGAACGTCGTCGAGGATGCCGGAACCGTCGGCGACGCCGCCGGCGGCGGGGGCGCCGGCGTCGTTGTGGCTGCCGATCGCGATGCGGAGTGCGGTCCGCTGACGCTCGCCCGGAGCCCGATCGCTATCATCCCCCCATGGTCAACCCGTCCACCGACCGACTGCTCGTCCAGCGGTTCGCCGACCAGATGTTCAGCCGCGCCGCCGGTGCGGCGCTCGTCGGCGGGAACGCCGTGCGGGTGCTGCGGGACGGCACCGAGAACTTCCCGGCCTGGGAGGAAGCGATCGCGGGCGCGGGCGCGACGATCCATATCGAGATGTACATCTTCCGGCACGATCGAACTGGCCTGCGCTTCGTCGACTTGCTGGCGAGGCGGGCGCGCGCGGGCGTCGAGGTCCGGGTGCTCTACGACTGGTTCGGGTCGGGCCTCAGCGCCGCGCGCGGCGTGTTCCGGCCGCTTCTGGAGGCCGGCGGGGAGGTGCGGGCGTCCAACCCGCCGTCGATCCGCGCGCCGCTCGGGTGGGTGTCGCGCAACCACCGCAAGCTGATCGTCGTCGACGGCCGGGTGGCGTTCGTGAGCGGGCTGTGCATCGGCCGTGAGTGGGAAGGGGTGCCGGACAAGGGGCGGGAGCCGTGGCGGGACACCGGCGTGGAGCTGATCGGCCCGGTCGTTGCGGACGCGGAGCACGTGTTCGCGGCCAGCTGGCGGCGGGCGGGCGGCGTCATCCCCGTGGTGGAAGGAAGCGGCGCGCGCGCGGATCGCGCCGGCGACATCGACATCACCCTCGACGTCGGCGTCGAGGGCGAACGAGCTGCCGACGAACGAACGGTCGGCACACAAACGGCCGGCGGCAACCCGGCTTCCGCCGCGCCCGTCAACGTCCGGTTGATCTCCACCGAACCGTTCGCCGCGAACCTGCTCCGGATGGACCTCCTCGTCTGCTCGCTGGCCCGCCGGACGCTCTGGATCACGGACGCCTACTTCATCGGCAGCGGCTCCTAGTGGATGCGCTGCGGCGCGCGTCGGAGGACGGCGTGGACGTCCGGCTGCTGCTGCGGGGGGCAGCGACGTGGGGTGGACGGTGCCGGTGTCGCGGTCGCTCTATCGGCCGCTGCTCGAGTCCGGCGTGCGGATCTTCGAGTGGCAGGGGACGATGATCCACGCCAAGACCGCGGTCGCCGACGGGCTGTGGTCGCGCGTCGGCTCGACGAACCTGAACCTGAACGGCTGGGTCGGCAACTGGGAGCTCGACGTCGCGATCGAGGACAAGGGGCGTGGCCGGCACGATGGAAGGGCACTACCTCGAGGACCTCACGCGCTCGACGGAGATCTTTGCCGAGCTTCACTTCGCGCCGCGGCGCCCGGCGGTCTGGCTGGCGCGGCGGCGCTGGCGCCCGCGGTCGGCGCAGCGGATGGCACGGACCGCCACGCGGTTCGGAACGGCGATCGGCGCCGTCGTCCTGGGTCGCCGGGCGCTCGAGACGATGGAAGCCAAGCCGATCGTCGGCATGGGCCTCGCGCTCCTGACGGGCGGCGCCGTATTGTTCTTGGCACCGCGGCTCGTCGCGTGGCCGCTGGCGGTTATCGCGGCGTGGGGGGGCATCGTGTTCCTGGTCGACGCCGCGATGCTGTGGCGCCGGCGGCCGCGGCGGACGAAGGACACGTCGGCCGGTTCGGATTGATGCGTCGCAGGCGATCCCCCTGTCGCCCCCTCACCACACCGGCAGCTCCCCCCGCGTCAACCGCTCCGTGAACCCCCCGATGGCCGCCAGCTCGCGCGCAAACACCCGCTCGACGGCCGGCGACAGCTCGCGCACGTCCGCGCCCGCCGCCGGGCGGACCTGCGCCGACGCCAGCCATGGGTCGTCGATCGGGCGGCCGATCTGGCTGCACAGCCAGACGTAGACCTCGTCGATGCCGGGCACCTCGCGCTGGATGCGGTCGGCGATGTGGTGGGTGAGGAGCGTGTAGATCTTGCCGACGTGGCGCACCGGGTTCTTGCCGGCCGCCGCCTCCGAGCCGATCGGGCGGTTCAGCGGGATCACGCCGTTCACGCGGTTGCCGCGGCCGACCTGGCCGCAGTCGCCGCCTTCGGCGGACGTGCCGAGGACGGTCAGGTACATCCCGCCTTCGCCGCGCGTCGGATCGTCCAGTGTGTTCAGGTCGACCGTGACGGCGTCGAGGTGCTCCAGCTGGGCGGACAAATGGGCCTGCAGGTCGCGGCGGATCGCCTCCTTGCGCTCGAAGTAGGCCGCCGCCGACTGCACGAACCGGTCGACGAACGCCAGCGCGACGGTCAGGCCGAGCGTGGCGTCGGTGCGGCAAGCCATGACCTTGATGTCCTGGCCGGCTTCCGGGAACGCTGCTTGGAACGTCGAACCGTTCAAGTAGCGCTCGGCGGCGATGACAAGGCGCTCGGTCTCGGACAGCGGCGCGTAGCCCATCGCAGCCGAGGTGTCGTTCGCGCCGATCGTTTCGCGGCCGAACAGGTCCGTGAGCTCGACGGACCCCGGCTTCAGCGTGCTCTCGACGACGAAGTGGCGCTCGGGATCGACGTACCGCAGGTGCGCGCCGATCCAGCCGCGCGCCGCGGCCGTCGCGATCGCGGCGACGTCGAAGTGCCGGCCGCCGACGTCCGTCGTCGCCCGGTCGCCGACGAGCAGGCGCATCGGCTCGAGCACCTCGCAGGGCTCGACGACGATCGGATTGCGGGTGGATGCCATCCGGGTGGATGCCATCTACGGTCGCCCCGATCGCGCGGGTCTCGCTGTCGGCGCTGTCGGTCGTACGTATGGCTGCCCCATCATCGGCGGCACGTCGCTCACCAGACGCCCGGCAGCAGCCGGTAGCGGACGCCTGCCATGTAGTCGCGGTAGCCCGCGAGGTCGCGTGCGAGCACGCCCTCCTCGTTGCGGATCCGCAGCACGATCACGGGCAGGATGCCGAGCATGGGCAGGAACGACCACCACGAGCCGAGGGCGATCGGCGACGCGAGCCAAATCGCCAGCATGGCGACGTACATCGGGTGCCGCACGACGGCGTACGGCCCGGTGGTGGCCAGCGTCTGCTCCGGCGCCACCTCGATCACGCGCGACGCGAAGCGGTTGGCCAGCAGGACGCGCGCGAACAGGAGATAGCCCGCGACGATGACGATGTCGGCCGCCACGACGACGGCCGGCGGGACGGTCGACCAGCCGTAGCGTCGATCGAGGCCGGGGATCAGGGAAGGCGACGAGGGTAGAGCACGAGGGCGAATCGGATGATCCGCTGCTGCGACATCTCGGTCTCGCGCGTGCGGAGGCGGCGCTCGAGGACGGCCGGCTCGTAGCGGATCGTGAGTGCCCAGAACGGCCATGAGGCCGAACAGGATGGCCAGGTACAACCAGGCCTGCCAGTAGTCGAGCGTGCCGGCCGGGAGGAAGAACATGCCGCCCAGGAGGAGCAGCGCCGCGAAGTAGTACAGCACGGAACGGCGTGCGATGGAGCGCGGTATCGGCGCAGACGTGCTGGCGGGATCTGTCGCCACGATGAATCAGCCCTCCGTTGTGCAGCGCTTCGACGGTTCAGTGGTTGCCTTCGGCTTTGGCCTCCACCGTCACCAAATACGCCCACAGCGCCTTGAGCTCGCTGTCCGTCATGCGGGCGAACTGCACGGCGGGCATGACCGGGTTGAGCTTCGTGCCGTCGGGCCGGGTCTGCTCGCGGATCGCCTTGAAGAAGTCGGACTCCGTCCACTGGCCGAGACCGGTGGCGGTGTCGGGCGTCAGGTTCTGGGCCGGCGGCCAATCGGGCGGAGCACTGGCGATCTTGCCGCCGGAGAGCGTCGGGCCGTGGCAGCCCCTGCACGTGTTCGCCAGGTACGCACCGTACTCGGCCGTCTCGCCCATCGACGGCGCGTCCGGCACGGTCGCGGTGTGGTCGATGTCCTCGGCGTCCGGGGCGAAGTCGCCCTTGATGACGAGCAGCTGGCCGAGCGGGCGAAACTTCACGTCCGGCACCTCATGATCGACGGGCGGCACCTGCTTGAGGTAGGCGATGAGCGGCAGGAGGTCGCTGTCGGCCATCATCGCGTACTCCGCGGACGGCATCACGACGAGCCCCTTGCCGTCCGTGCCGACGCCGTGGCGCACGGCGCGCACGTAGTCGGCGTCCGTCAGCGTGCCGCCGAGGCCGCCCTTGCCGCTCGTCAGGTTGGGGCCCATCGCCGTCCCGAGCAGCGGGTCATCGACGATCATGGCGCCCGAGGCATCCGTGCCGTGGCACTCCGCGCAGGCGCGGGTCACGAAGACGTGCCCGCCGTGGGCGATCGCCTCGGCGTCGGTCGGCACGGTGACGGGCGCGACCTCGATGGCGTACGTCGTGGCGAGTCGGCGCTGGGTGAGCATGTAGATCGCCCCGTACGCGACCCCGAGGATGACGGCGACGCCGACAATGAACTTCAGCAGGCCCCGAATGAAGCCCCCCATGCGTGCTGCTCCTTGGTGCGTGGATCCGGTCCCGTCGCGACCCCGCGGCGACGGGGGGGCGAATGAATGGCATGGATTGGCGGCGCGCGCAAGAGTCGCGGGCATCGAGCCACGTTCCTGCGATGATTCACCGTGCCCGCGGTGACTACAATACCACGCGCGTTGGGCCGCGCCGCCGCCGCGCTCGCCTCTGCAAACCTGCCTCGCGTCCGCCACGCGGAGGGCACCCATGAGCAGCCACCCGACCGAGGCTCTCACCTTCCTGTTCACCGACATCGAAGGCTCGACGGCCCGCTGGGAGGCGCACCGCGAGGCCATGTCGATGGCCCTCGCGCGCCACGACGCCATCGTGCGATCCGCCATCGAGTCCCACGGCGGGCACGTTTTCAAGACGGTGGGCGACGCCTTCTACGGGGCGTTCCCTGCCGCCCCCGCCGCCCTCGCCGCGGCGGTGGAGGCGCAGCGCGCGCTGTACGCCGAGGATTGGGGGGCCGTCGATCCCGACTTCGCCGATCTGCGCGTGCGCATGGGGGTTCATCGGGGACTCGCCGAGGCCCGGGGCGGCGACTACTTCGGCCCGGCGCTCAACCGCACGGCGCGCCTCGCGTCGGCCGGACACGGCGGCCAGATCCTGCTGTCGCAGGCGGCGGCGCAGGCGGTGCGCGGCGACCTGCCGGCGGGCCAGACGCTGCGCGATCTGGGCGAGCACCGGCTCAAGGATCTGCGGCACTCGGAGCACATCAGCCAGGTCGTCGTCGAGGGCCTCCCGACGTCGTGCGCTCGGTGACGACGGCCGGCGAGCTCAGCGCCCGAGACCGCATCGTGGTGGCCGACCCCGACGTTCTGGACCGCGAGGTGGGCGCGGCGCCGACGGTCGTCGTGCAGTCGGTGGCGGAGACGCTGGCGGCACTGCACGCCGTGATCCGTCGCGACACCGCCACCGTGGTCCTCACGGCAGCGCACGTGCGACTGGCCGCGCAGCACAAGCCCGCCGACCTCACCGAGCACCGCCTCGGCCGCATCGCCGAGTGGAGCCAGCCGCGCTACCGGCTCGATGGCCGGTTCGTCTGCCTGACGTTGCTCGTCGACCAAGGGGAAGAGAACGCTGCCGGGCGCTGGGCGGCGAGGCCGGAGCGCTACAACAGCCTCGGCGCACTGCTGGCGGCGGTCGCGGAGCCGGCGGTGGTGGTGCTCGGTCCGCCGGGCAGCGGCAAGAGCACCCTCCTGCGGCGCCTCGAGCTCGACAGGGCGATCGCCGCACTCCGCCACGAGGACCCGTCCGATACGGTGACGTTCTTCGTTCAGTTGAACCAGTACAAGGCGTCCGAACCCGGCCAGCTGCCGCCGCCCCCCGCGCGCTGGCTGGCCGAGCGCTGGGCCGACCGTTACCCCAGCCTGCCGCCATTGGACGTCCTGCTGGCCGAGGGACGGATGGTCCTGCTCCTGGACGCGCTGAACGAGATGCCCGCCGCGTCGGGCGCGCGCGTTCCGCGAACGGGTGCGGGCGTGGAAGGACTGGCTGAGTCGAGCTGGCCCGGACCCGTCCGGGCAACCGCGTCGTGTTCAGTTGCCGCACGCTCGACTATGCGGCGCCGCTTTCGACGCCGGCGCTGCGGGTGCCGCAGGTGCTCGTCGAGTCGCTCTCCGACGATCAGGTGCGCGCCTTCCTGCGGCTCTACAGCCCGATACGCGGCGACGACATCTGGCAGGCGATCGCCGGGACGCCGCAGTTGGAGGCCCTCAGGGCCCCGTTCTTCCTCGCCCTCATCGTCGACCAGGTCGAGTCCACGGGCGAGCTGGGCGGCGACCGTGCCGGCTTGTTCACGGGCTTCGTGCGCCAGGCGCTGCGGCGCGAGGTCGAACGCGACAACCCGCTGTTTGCGGACGAGGACCTCCTGGACAGTCGGGATACCGCCGCATCGCGCACTGGCGGTGGCAGGACGCGTACCAGCTGCCGGAGCGCGGCGCGCTGCTGCCGCGGCTGGGCCGGCTGGCGTACGGGATGCAGGCGACGGACACCGACGGCGAAACCGCCCAGGTTCGGGTGGCCTACGACGCGGCGCTCGACCAGGTGGACCATCCGCGCGGTGCCGACATCGTCAAAGCGGGCGTGGCGATCAGCGTGCTGGACGAGGACCCGGCGGCGGACGAGGTGCTGTACCGTCACCAGCTGTTGCAGGAGTACTTCGCGGCGCGGGTGCTGGCGAACGAGCCGAACCCGGAGCTCGTCGCGGCGCCGTGGCGGACCGCCGACATCCGGCCCGGCCTGCGCGAGATCCTCGACGCGCTGCCGCCCGGCGAGACGCTGCCGACGCTCCGCCAGACGGGCTGGGAGGAGACGACGATCCTGGCTGCGGCGATGGTACCCGACCCGGGCGGTTCCTGCGGGCGCTGATGCCCTGCAACCTGATCGTGGCGGGGCGGGCGGCACGGCTGCAGACGATCGGGTCCAGGCTCAGCGCGGCGATGCACCGCGACTTGTGCACAGCGTTGGTGGGGCGAAGCCGTGATCCGGCCGCCGACCTGCGCCACCGCATCGCGTGCGGCCACGCGGTTGGCGATCTCGGCGACCCGCGGTTCGAGCGTCGCACCGGGCCGCACGGCGACTTTCTCGTGCCGCCGTTGGTCCCGGTGCCGGGCGGAACGTACCAGATCGGTGACGACGGGCCACTCGCGTGGTCGGTCCTCGACGTGCATGGGACCACGACCGCCCACGTACCGCGACACGAGGTCGCGCTCGCGTCCTACGAGATCGGCCAATTCCCGGTGACGAACGCCGAGTACGCCTGCTTCATGGCCGCAGGCGGCTACGACGACGAGCGATGGTGGACGACGGACGACGCGCGTCGCTGGCGGCGCGGCGACCTCGGCAACACCGGGCAGAAGGCGAATGATTGGATCTGGCGACGGCGGTTTCTGACCGAGCCTGGGCTCTTTGATCAGATGGAGTCGGAGGGCCGCTTCCCGAGTGCGGACGTGCTCGAGCGTTGGCGCGCCTGGTTGACGCTGGACGAGGAGGCGTTCGAGCTGGCGCTCGACGATCGCTGGCCCGCCAAGCGCGAGACCGAGCCGCGGTTCTGGGGGGACGAGCGTTTCAATCGACCGACCCAGCCCGTGGTGGGGCTGTGCTGGTACGAGGCGCGGGCGTACTGCGCCTGGCTGAGCGCCCAGATGGGCCGGGATCTGCGGTTGCCGACCGAGGTGGAGTGGGAAGCCGCAGCCCGCGGCCGTGACGGTCGCGCGTATCCGTGGGGTGACGCCTGGGACCGGCTCGGGGCCAACACGAACGAGGCGCGGGTGTGGCGCACGACTCCGGTAGGCGTCTTCGTCGAGGGCGACAGCCCGTTCGGCGTGGCCGACATGGCCGGCAACACCACCGAGTGGACCGCGAGCCTCTTCGGCGGCAGTGCCGACGACAGCGAGCCCCCGCAGTTCCCGTATCCGTACGACACGCGCGACGGACGCGAGGAACCCGCTGCGCCCTCGTCGGTGTGCCGCGTGCTGCGGGGCGGGGAGTGGAGCTACGTGCAGGGGAATGCGCGGTGCGCGTACCGGGGAACAACCTGCCCGACATCCGGTTGGACGTCACGGGGTTCCGGGTGGCGGCGGTGGCAGAGGGGGCGCGTAGCCACGGAGCATCGGGACCGCCGAGTCGGTTCCGCCCCATGGAGCATGCCAGTCGACGGACGCGCAGCCCTAGTCGTCGACGCGTCTATACTTCTCGGCCGTGGCGATGGGTGCCCGGTGCGTTCGGCGGATGGGTCCGGGTGGACCGGGTGGAGAGACCACACGCCCCGTAGCTCAGGTGGATAGAGCAGCGGTTTCCTAAACCGCGTGCGTAGGTTCGAGTCCTACCGGGGGTACTCACGTACGTGATCTCGGCGTGGCGGCGTTCGGGTGGAAGGTGACGAGGAAGCCGAGGTAATCGGGCTTGCGCGCCCCCTGCGTTCAACGTAAGGTCAGCCGCTCAAGAAACGGAGGCTCTGCATGTCGAAGAGGATCGTGGTGTTGGGCGGCAGCTTCGCGGGGATGACCGCGGCCATCGAGCTCAAGAACAAGCTGGCCGATGAGGTCGACGTCACCGTGGTCTCGAAGGCGGCGGACTTCCTGTTCATGCCGTCCATGATCTGGGTGCCGTTCGGCCTGCGCACGCGCGCGGACATCATGTTCCCGCTCCAGCCGGTCTTCGAGAAGAAGGGCGTGCACTTCGTTCACGACGAGGCTGTCCTGCTCGACCTGCCCGAGAAGCGGGTGGAGACGAAGCAGGGCCAGAAGCTCGAGTACGACTACCTCGTCATCGCCACCGGCCCGAAGCTCAACTACGCCGCGATCCCCGGCTTCACCCCCGAGGAAGGCAACGTTCAGTCCATCTTCTCGATCGACGCCGCCGAGCGCGCCAAGGTCGCCTTCGACGCGTTCCTGGAGAACCCCGGCCCTGTCGTCATCGGCGGCGCGCAAGGCACCGGCTGTTTCGGCGCCGCCTACGAATTCCTGTTCAACTTTGCGCACCAGCTGAAGAAGCACGGCATCACCGACAAGGCGCCGCTCACCTTCGTCACCGCCGAGCCGTTCCTCGCCCACTTCGGCATCGGCGGCTTCGGCCCCGGCACGAAGATGACGGAGTGGTTCTTCAAGAACCTGCACATCACCGGCATCACCAACGTGGGCGTGAAGGAGTTCCGGCGCGGCGAAGTCGAGCTCTCCGACGGGCAGGTGCTCAAGCACTCGTTCGCGATGTTCGCGCCGTCTTTCCTCGGCGTCGACGCGGTACGCGCGTGCGCCGACGTCACCACCGCCGCGGGGTTCGTGAAGGTGAAGGAGACGTACCAGACCGAGAAGTACCCCGAGGTCTACGCCGCCGGCGTCGCCGTGCAGGTCGATCCGCCGGGCCCGACCGAGGTCCCTTGCGGCGTGCCGAAGACCGGCTACCTCTCGGAGGAAATGGCGAAGGTGGTGGTCCACAACATCGTCGCCGACATCGAGGGCCACCCCAAGGTGAGCCTCTCTCCGGGCGCCATCGACGCCAAGTGCGTCCTCGACGCGGGCAACACGGGGATCATCGCGACCTCCGACCACCTGCTCGAGCCGCGCGGGCACGCGTGGTTGATCCCCGGCCCCGAGGCGCACTGGGCCAAGCTCGCCTTCGAGAAGTACTTCTTGGCCACGCACAAGCGCGGGATGGTCTGACGCTCGCACCGGGCCAAACACCCGAGGAGCTGGCGGAGATCATCGTGGCGGACATGCGCGAGGACGTGATCGGGGACGGGTGATCGAGCGGAGGTCATACGATCCGCTCAGGGCCGGTCGCGAATCGACCTTCCGGCCCACTACAACGCCCCCTCCACCCACCTCCCGGCTGCCACCTCGCCCCCCACCGGCCGATCCCGCGCCGCGCACCGCGCCGCCAGCGCGCGGGCGGCGGCGTAGTAGTCCGGCTCCTCCCGCCGCCGCGCCTCGTCGTCGATCACCGGCCCGAGCTTCGCCCACGTTTTGCGGACGATCGGGCTCGTCCACCGGATCACCTCATCGTCCGCGCCGGGATGGAACGCGACGAGGAAGCCGAGGTAGTCCAAGGCGTTGACGACCCGCTTGTACCGGGCGCGGTTGTCATCGGTCTCGATGATCTCGGCATGCGCCGCCGCGACATCGTCCGGCAGGCCGTACACCCACCGGCGCGCCTCGATCTGCTCGTCCTGCATGAGCAGCATGAACGCCTCCGTGAACGCCGCCCGCGATCGCTCGCGGTGCGACTGGACGAGCTGCGCCCACAGCAGGAGGCCGCCGCCGATCGTGATCGAGACGGCGGCGGCGGCGGACACGTTGCCCAGCACGGTCCAAGGATCGACGGTCGCGCCCTTGGCCTGCAGCAATGTGGCGATGACCCACGTGGCAGCCAGGATGGCTGCGAAGGCGATCGCGCTGACGGACACGGCGCGGACGACGAGCGTCTGCGGCGGGACGTCGATCCAGCGCTTGGTCGGCAGCGGGGTTACGGGCTTGGGCGTCATGGTGGTGCTTCCTGTGTCGCGGTCGTCGGGCATGCCACGACCCGATGTTACTTGTGCTCCTACCTGTTGATCCTACCTGTCGCCGTTCGCCGCCCGCATCGCCCTGACCGCCGCATACAGCGCCACCGCGTCGACGGACGGCGGGGCGATCGTCACGAGCGTCGCGGCGCGGTCCCGGACGACGACGCGGTAGCCCGGCTCCTGCCGCTCCCGCCGCTCCCACCACCGCTGCCGCGCCCGCCGCTCCCGCCAGTCCGGGTCGCCCCAGACGACCCGGACGTCGCGGACCGCCTCACGCTCGATCCGGAGATCGTCCTCCCGAGTGCGGATCGTGATGCCCGCAGCATCGACGGTCGTCTCGATGATCGCATCGCGTGACTTGCGATAGCCCGCGTACGCCAGCGGCGCGAGGCCCGCCAGGACGCCGATCGTCACGACCGCGAAGGCCGCGAGGGCGCCGGGGGCCCCGCCGTACGATGCGAGCAACCCGCCGCCGACCGCGAACACAAGGGCGCTCAGCACGCCGGCAACCCATCGGATCCGGCCGCCCCTGGCTGCGCGTCCGTCGAACGTGACCGGGAGCGGCGGGACGGGCACCGCAGACGGGCACGCGGCCATCACTTCGTCCAGCGCATCCTGAAACCCTTCCACAACGATGGAAAACCCCGCCATCCGCCGCCCGGCGTCGTCGAGCAGGACGACCTCGCCGCGCCTCACTCGCACGGTATCGACCACCGACCACGGCCGCCACTCGGCGTTCGGCTTCGGGTTCCGGAAGCCGAACGGACCGTGCTCGAAGCCGTACCGCGCAGTTCGGCGCGCCGCAACGAGCGCCCAGACGCCCAATCCCACCAGGACGACGGTGAAGATCCCGGCGCCGATCTGTCGAATGGGATCGGAGCGCAGGGAAGAGAGGGCCATCACGGCGCCCGCGACGAAGGCCAAATGCCGATCCATCGCGTCGTCGGCGCCAGACTGGGGTTCGGACCGTAGCGGCGGGGGCAGGTCGATCATCGTGGGGTCCTCGTGGCGATGAAGGCGGCGGTGCACTCCGACGACCTACGCACGGATGGGCGGCGTCGTTTCGCACAGGATTGTCCCTTCGTGCGGTCGCGACAACGTTGGATTCGCTTGACCGCATGGAACATCCGTTCTATCCTCGCTTCGCCCGCTCACACCACGCTTCGCATCCCGCCTCTCCCCTCTCAGCCTCTCCCGCGAGCACCGCCATGTCGCTCTTCCACCGCATCCTCGCCAACTCCCTCGTCGCCTCGGTCGTCAACACGTTCGTCTGGTTCGCCGTCACGTTCTGGGTCTACCTCGAGACGCGATCCGTCATCGCCACGTCCGTCATGGCCGGGATCTACACCGTCACCGTCGCCCTGTCCGGCTTCGCGCTCGGGACGATCGTGGACCGCTATCCCAAGAAGGCGGCGATGCTCGCCTCCAGCCTCGCGTCGCTCGCCCTCTATTCCGTCGCGGCGGGCGTCTACGCCGGCCATCCGCCGTCCGCCTTTCGCAGCGCGGCCAACTGGCCGCTCTGGGCATTCGTCCTGTGCACCCTGATCGGGGCGATCGCCGGCAACCTGCGCGGGATCACGCTCTCGACGCTCGTGACGACGCTCGTCCCCGCGGACATGCGCGACCGGGCGAACGGCCTCGTCGGAACGGCGAACGGCGTCGCGTTCCTGGCCGCGTCGATCTTCAGCGGCCTGGCGATCGGCTACCTCGGCGTGACGTGGATGCTCGTCCTGGCGATCGGGCTGACGGCGCTCGTCGTGGCGGATCTCGTCCACCTGACGATCCCGGACGTGCCGCCGGCCGACGCAGCTGCGGGCGACGTCGTGCCCCCAGCCATTCACCCATCTGTCATCCACGCCGCCGTCGAGGTCGTACCCGAGGTGCCCGCCCGGCCAGGCATCGACCTGCGCGGCACGATCGCGGCCGTCCGGGCCGTGCCCGGCTTGTTCGGCCTCATCTTCTTCCAGACGTTCAACAACTTCCTGGGCGGCGTCTTCATGGCGCTCATGGACGCCTACGGGCTGCTGCTCGTCTCGGTCCAGGTCTGGGGCGCGCTCTGGGGTGGGCTGAGCGTTGCGTTCATCGTCGGCGGCATCGCGGTGGCGCGGTTCGGCCTCGGCGCCCGCCCGCTGCGCGCGCTGTTCGCCGCCAACATCGCCATGTGGGCGGCGTGCATCGCCTTCCCGTTGCGGGCCTCGATCGTCCTGCTGACCGCTGGGATGTTCGTCTGGCTCAGCCTGGCGCCGGTCGCCGAGGCGGCCGAGCAGACGATCCTCCAGAAGGTCGTCTCGCCCGAGCGCCAGGGACGGGTGTTCGGGTTCGCGCAGAGCGTCGAGCAGGCCGCCACGCCGATCACGGCGTTCCTCATCGGCCCGATCGCCGAGTTCGTGTTCATCCCGTACATGACGACCGGCGCCGGCGTGGCGCAGCTCGGGCCGTGGTTCGGGACGGGTCCCGACCGCGGCCTCGGCTCGTGTTCGTCGTCGTCGGCTGCCTCGGCCTGGCCGTGACGGTCGGGGCGATGCGGACCCGGGCGTACCGGGCGCTCAGCGCCTACGACACGGCCGGCGCGGCGGGAGCTTCGACGCCGGCCGAGGCGGCGGCCTGATGCCTTCGGCCGCCGGCCCCGGCCGGGCGGTCCGGATCGCCGCGCCTACTCCGCCGGCTCCTCGGCGCACTCCGTGAGCCCGATCGCCTTGAGCCGCTCGTTCACCGCCGCGAATGGATCCTCTTCGGAGGCGAACAGCTCCTCACTCCCCTTCGCTTCGATATCGGCCAGGATCGCGCGAGCGTCGCTGAGGATGGAGTCCACCTCGGGCTTGAGGTCCGCCGGCGCCTTGAGGGCCTCCACCCCGTCCATTTGCTTCTTGCTGACCGTTACGATCGTCTGGAAGAACGCCTCGCCTTCCGGGCCGGAAGGCGGCCCTGGGACCTCGGACTCGGGCACTGCGGCGGCGACCTCCGCGTTGCCCTCTGCGCAGATCGTGTTGCCCTGCTTCAGGAATTCCTCACGTGAGAGTGTGCCGCCGCTCTCCGGGCTGACGGCACAGCCCGCGACGGCTGCCAGGGCCAGGGCGGACAGAGCGGCGCAGGACATCGTCCGATAGCGGGCGGTCGAGCGGATCACGAGCGGGCCTCCAGTTGCGTGCGTGGTGGGATGGGAGCATGCGCCGCGATACGCACGCGGCGCGCGTTGCGGCGCATGATGGCATGCACGTCTGCGCGTGCGCCAGTCAGCACGCGCGCCAGTCAAACCGGCCCAACAATGCACTGGCGGCGCCGCGTAGGACGGCGCCGACACGGCGTCGGGGCGATCGCCGATACCGCGGCCGGATGCGCGTGAAGATGATGGGGGTTCGATTACGAAGTCCGCGGTCGGCGGGCATGCGACAGGAGAGCAGAACATGCCCGCGAAAGAAGCCCCGATCACCGGCAAGGTTCGCAAGAAGAGTTCGAGCGGGCACACGACGATCGGCCGCAGGAGAGGCGTCCAAGGCGCGACGACCGAGATCAACCACTACGGGGAACTCGGGACCGAGACGAGCACGTTCGGGCAGGGGGATCTGCAGGGGGGCGCCGTCGCGGAAGGCGCTGGCGAAAGTCCATCGACGGATGGAGTGCCGACAGCCGAGCCAGCTGCGCCCCCGGCACCTGGGGCGCAGGTCGCGCCGCGAAAACGGTCCGATCTGGAGTTGCCACGGTAACCCGCGGCAGCGGTTCTCGATCTCGACGACGACACAGTCGTGCGGGCTGCGGCCGATTAACGGTTGTAGGGCGAACCGACGCCTATGCCGACTCGGCGTGACGCGGCCGTGTGGTCAGGCCATTGAGAGCGCCGCGACAAATCAACGGCTGATGAAAGTTGTGTAATTGTTCGGGATGTTCGAGACCGCCGTCCGCCCGGCCGTTCACGGTCGGGTGGGGCCGGGCAGCGGATTGATGGTTCGCCTTAAGTTGTCGCCTATTGGGGGCCTTCGCGCGCGTCCCTCGAGCGAATCCCCCGATTCCCTCCGGTGATTCCCGCGATTCGCTTCAGCGACCTCGCCGATTCCCCCAAGCGATCCGCTCCCGCCCCCCCAGCGTCGGGCAATCAGCGGCCACGCGGCGGCCAAGCGCCGTTCACACCCCTCTACCACCCCGTACGCTGTGCGCCATCGATTCAACCGCCGGCACGCGCCGGCACCCGCCCTTGAAGGAGGTCTCACGATGGCGTCGTTCTTGGAGGCGTTCCACGTCCACGGCCCGCGGCTCGTCTATAGCCGTACGGCCACCACCGTCGAGCTGGCCCAGCTGCTGGCCGGACGGACCGGGTTCAAGCACGGCCAGATGCTCATGGTCCTGCGCGAGCTGCACGAGGTCCTGCTGCAGTACGGCCGCAGCGGGGTCCCGGTCGAGGTCGACGGTATCGGCCGGTTCCGCCCCGCGATCCGCCGCGACGGCCACATCCATATGGCGATCGTCGTCGACCGGGAGCTTGCAACCGGCCTCGCGGCCCTCGACCGCTACGTCGGCGAGATCGCCAACCGCGGGAACATCGGCTTGGACGACGCCGGCTACAAGGCCCTGTGGGATGCGGCACACCCGGAGGATCCGCTCGATCTGCCGCTGCAGGTCGCAGAACCGGCGGCGTAATGTCGTGCCGCCACACGACGGCGGCACTCGGCCACGCGAGGACGGCGGCGGCCCACATTGCCGCCGCCGTCCTCGGGCACGCAGCGAGCACGTCGCTCGGCGCAAACGTCGACGGCCGTCGCCTTGTCCACCGGCATCCTTGTCCTTCCGCATCGTCGCTGGTACAAGTTCGCCCGCCAATCGATCCCAACCTGGAGGCGCATCGTGCCCGAGTCCGCCCCGTATGCCGCTCGCTTCGACGTCGACTATCCCGAAAGCCTGGACCGGATGACCACCTTCTTCCGGATCATCTGGGCCATCCCCATCCTCATCATCTTCGGCCTGATCGCGGGGGCGGCCAGACCGGAAACCGTCGAGGCGGTTCCGGGATGGGGGCGAGATCATCCGGACGGCGCGGTCGGCGGGCGCCGGGATCGCGGCCCAGCTCACGATCGCCACGGCGTTGATGATCGCCTTTCGCAAGCACTATCCGCGCTGGTGGTTCGACTTCCAGCTCGAGCTGGCGCGCTTCGGGAATCGGGTCGGGGCGTACATGGCCCTGCTCACCGACGTGTACCCGTCCACCGTCGAGGCGCAGTCCGTCCACCTGGACGTCGACTACCCGAACGTGGAGCTGGAGCTGAATCCCTGGCTGGCCCTGGTGAAGTGGCTGCTGGCGATCCCGCACTACATCGTGCTGATCTTTCTCTCGCTCGCCGCCTTCGTCGCGGTGATCATCGCCTGGTTCGCGATCCTCTTCACCGGCCGCTACCCGCGCCCGCTGTTCGACTTCGTCGTCGGCGTCGCGCGCTGGTGGATGCGCGTGTCCGCCTACGCCTTCCTGCTCGTGACGGACGAGTATCCGCCGTTCAGCTTGCAGTAGCGCGGGCCATCCGCCCGCTCCCGACAGCGCCTCGTCCACCCAATCCACGCCCTCCTGCCCGCGACCCGCCCGCCGATCGTCCGCACACGACGTGTAGGACAGCGCCGACGCGGCATCGGGACAATGGCCGATTACGCGGTCCGTGCAGAGGGGGGATGATAGGAGTTCGATGCCGCGAATGGAGTGGAGATCATGGGCGCCAAAGAAGCACCGATTAGGGGCAAGGTCCGCAAGAAGAGCTCGAGCGGTCTGACGACGATCGGCCGCCGGCGCGGCGTACAGGGCGGGACGACCGAGATCAACCACTTCGGGGAACTCGGTACCGAAGCGACCACTTTCGGCCAGGGCGATCTGAAGGGGAGCGCCAACGCGGTGCGTACACACGACATGCCGCGGACGGACGAAGACGCACCGGCAGCGGTGGAACCGCCGGCGGTCGCCCGCTAGCTTGGCGTTGTCGAGTCCGTGATGATGTGGTGTGGATGGTATCGTCGGCCGGAACTGAAGGACGGCGCCGGACCGCGGGAAAGGATGCTCACGTGAGCATCGACCCAATTTCAGGCTGTTGGACGCCATAGGGGCAAGGGCTTGCCGACGTCAAGAGGGCGATGTATCGTCGCCGACGCATGCCGCCCCCCAGAACGGCCGTCGCACAATTCGCGCTCGTCGTCATCAGCCTCCTTGTCGCACTCGCGACGGTCGCTGCGCGGCGGCATGCGTCCGTGCGCGCACAGCCCCCGATGCCAACACCGTCGCCTACTGCGACACCGTGCGTGATTGGGGCGGCGCTCCGCGGTAACGCGCTGCACGCTCGCGTGCACTCGTGCGCGGCGAGCGGTCACATGAGGAGGGGGGCACCGGAAACCGTGGCGACACGCATCCTCACGGAAACGGAAGAAGATCCCGCGACTCCGGAGAACGTGATCGACATCTACTTCGGCGAGAGTATGAACAAGGTCGCCAAGATCGGCACTCCGCGGCGGCCCTGGGACATTGAGCACGTCTGGCCGTCGTCGCGCGGATTCGCCGAGGAGGGGGCGTGCAATGTTCCCCTCTCGGACGCCCATCACCTCTTCGCTGCGCACCCGATCGCGAACGGCAGCTCTGGTCACTCGAACCACCCGTTCGATGACTGTCACCATGACTGCACACCGATGCCGTCAGGCACGCCCTCCCCGAATCAGAACCAGCGCGGTGAGGACGCCGACGGCCGGGACGTCTTCGAAGTGTGGATCGAGCGCCGCGGCGACATCGCCAGGGCGCTGTTCTATATGGACGTGCGCTACGACGGCGGGCCGACCAGCGCGGTCATGCCGTCGGCAGGGGCGTGCGACGATGAGCCAAAGTTGCAGCTCGGCGAAAACGTGCCGGAGAGCAGCGGCGGCCCGCCCTTCGATGAGATCGTACGCTATGGCCGGCTCAGCACGCTCGTCCGATGGGCGCTACAAGATCAGGTGGACGGGCGCGAACGACGTCGCAATGACATCATCGGGCGACGCGACATGCAGGGCAACCGGAATCCGTTCATCGACGATTCAGGACTCATCTGTCGCATGTATCCAGTGGGTCCGTGCAGACCCCTCTTCCTGCCGTCCGTGGTCCGGCCGTGACTTGCTGATACGGGACAGGTGTGCGGCGCGGGCCGCGCGTGACGACAGGCCGCGACACGAACCATCCTACCGCTCCACACCCACCCCGAACCTCCTCCGCACGATCCGACGCGCCTCCTCCCCATCCGTCACGGCCTTCGTGCCCGCTGGGTATCGCCACCAGAGCGTCCGGTCGTCCTCCCCTGTGCCCTCGTATACCGGGAAGTCGGCCGGTTCGACGCTGACGCGGCAGAGGTCCTGGCCGTCCATCGTGTGGAACTCCCACGATACGAGGGAGGCGGCGGCATCGCCGAGGCGGCCGACGATGAGGTTCTGGAGGTGCTGGCCGAAGAGGTCGCGGTCGCCGCGCTGGCCGCGCTTGGAGAACGTGGCGTAGTCGGTTTCGAGGCCGTGCAGGGTGCCGTCGTCAGCGACACCGATGAGGAGGTTGCCTCCGTACGGGGCGTTCAGGAACCCGGCGACGGTCTTGAAGGTGGCCTTCGCGGGGATGCCGGTCCTGTGGGACGCGGCTCACCCGGACGATCCGCTCGAACTGCCGCCTCAGGGCGCGGAGCGGGCGCCGTAATGTCGTGCCGCCCCATGGCGGCGCTCGGCCAATTCAGGACGGCGGTGGCCGGCATCGTCGGCCGCCGTCCTCGGTCGCACTGCGGGCACGTCGCTCGGCGCCGGGATTGCGACCCAGCTCACGGTCGCCACGGTGTTGGGTGACCTCAGCCCGCTAGCGGGTTCAGCACCTGGACGCTCCCATATCGTTGGCTGGCGTTGAGATCTTCCGACCACACGACTTCGCAGCCGAGCGACTGCGCGCTGACCAGGATCATCGCGTCCCAAAAGGTAATCCCGTAGCGCTCTGCCAGACGTATCGCGTCGAGCACGTCGGCCGCGGTCGGCGTATGGACGTCCCACGTGGAAAGATCGGAGACGATGTCGGCCGCCTCTGCAACGTTGAGCGGGTGAGGCACCTTGCGGGTGATGTTGACGTAGAACTCCTGGAGCACTTGAACGCTTAAGCAGCCCCGGCCGCTGTCCCACAGCGAGCGGATCAGATCGCGGGCGACCTCGTGCTTGTGCCCGGCCGATCGATCATGGGCGTAGATGAGGATGTTCGTGTCCACAAAGGTGCGCGGATCATCCTCGCGCATGAAGTTCGTCGCGGGTTGCGTGGATCACACCGTTCGTCCCGAGGTCTGCTGGCGCCTCCAGCGCCGCCAGGTGATGCCGGCGCCCTCGCACAAACGCATCCTCGCGGGCGACGAGCTGCTCCAACGCATCGGTCAGCAGGCTCGACACCGACGTCCGTCGCTGCGCGGCGATGACCTTGACCCTGAGCAGAACATCCCTTGGCAGCGATACCGTCACATTCTGGGCATCCATCAGCACCTCCACGAGAATCAGTGTAGCACGAAAACTCGTGAGATCATCCCGCCGCCCGCCCTAACGCCCCCGCCAGATCCCCCTTGTCCTCGACGACGACCTCCCCCGCCCCCACCCCCGCCGCCGCCTCGCGCAGCACCTCCGCCAGTTCACGCGCCACGTGCTCCGCGTCATAACCCGGCTCGAGCCATGCCGACCGCACCAGCAGCCGCCCCGCGGACCGATCCGCCTTGACGTCGACCCGCGCCACCAGATCCTCGCCCAGCAGGAACGGCAGCACGTAATACCCGTGGACGCGCTTGGCCTCAGGCACATAGATCTCGATCAGGTACGCGAAGTCAAACAGCCGCTGCGCCCGCGGGCGGTACCAGACGAGCGGGTCGAACGGGGACAGCAGCGCGCGGGCGCGGATGCGGCGCGGCTCGGCAGCGCCAACCGCAAGCCACGTCGGTTCGCACCAGCCCTCGACGGCAACCCGCTCGACCTCGCCGCTCCGCTCGAGCTCGGCCAGCCGCGCCGCGGTTTCGGCACGCAAGAAACGCCAGTAGTCCGCCGCGTCGCCCAGCGTGAACACCCCCAGGCTGCGGGCGGCGATGGCGACGAGCGCGCGACGGGCATCGACAGGATCGGGCGTCGGCATCGCCAGCACGGTGGCGGGAAGACGCCGCTCCGGCACGTCGTACACGCGGGTGAAGTCGGGGCGGCGCCACGCCGTCAGGCGCCCCTTGGCAAACAACCACTCCAGGACGACACGGCCTTCCGACCGCCACCACCCGTCGTCGCGCGTCCCGACGTCGTCCAGGTCCTTGATCGTCAGCGGCCCGTTGGCCGCGACGAAGTCGAACGTCCGCTCGACGAACCCAGGGCGGTCGACCTCGATCTGATCGATCCGTTTCCACGGCCACGCCTGGTCCATCTTCCACCGAAACAGCGGCTGCATCGCCACCGGCATGCTGGACGCCATGTGGCCCCAGTACTCGAACAGCTCGCCGGTCTCGTTCATGTGGCGGTCGACGATCCTCGGCGCCGGCCAGCCGAGCCGGCTGGCGAACGGCATGTGGTGCGCCCGGGCGAACACGTTCACGCTGTCCAGCTGAACCGCCGCCACCCGGTCGACGACGCGGCGCAGGTGGCGCACGTCGGGGCGGCCGGACGGCAGGGGGTCCGCGAAGCCCTGGGCCGCCAAGGCGATGCGCCGGGCGGCGGCAAGGGTCAGGGTGCGCATGTCAGGGTAAGCATGTCAGGGTAAGCATGTCAGGTAACGATCCGCTCCTCAACGGCGACTGAATCGCTTGGCGCAGAATGGCTGTGCCATCAACGCTGCCCGAACGCCGGCGATTGTGGTACATCTGTTCGACATCGTCAATGCCCCCGCCCCCTCCCCAACCGCCCCACCCCTCACCACCCCATCGCCCCCGACATCATCCCCTGCCCACAGGAGAAGTCCCGATGCTCCGTCGCTTCCTCATGCCCGCCGTCGCCACCCTCGCGGCCGCGGGCGGCCTGGCTGCGGCCGCCGGCGCCGCGCCGACGCGCGCGCAGACCGGCCTGACCGCCTATCAGATGGTCGATCAATGGCCCCGGCGCGACAACGCGTCCGAGGGCCTCTTCCAGAGTCCGTCCGACCTCGACGTCTCGCGCGACGGCCACGTCTTCATCGCCGACCCGGGTGTCGCCGGCGTCCACCGCCTGCTGCCGTCCGGCGAGTTCCTGCCGCCGTTCGGCGTCACCGGCGGCT
Organism: Candidatus Avedoeria danica; assembly: GCA_016703025.1. Lineage (NCBI taxonomy): Bacteria > Bacillati > Chloroflexota > Ardenticatenia > Candidatus Epilineales > Candidatus Epilineaceae > Candidatus Avedoeria > Candidatus Avedoeria danica. The sequence goes on along the minus strand of JADJCV010000001.1, from coordinate 10,003 downwards.
TCCCGCAGCAGCTCGGACGCGTCGGCCCGCTGGCCGTCGGACCGGCGCCGGCGGATCCGTCGACGGAGCGCGTCTACGTCCTCGACACGGCCGTCGACCGCGTCGTGATCTATGGGCTCGACGGCACCTACATCGGCCAGTGGGAGAAGGTCCCGGCCGAGAGCATCGCCGCCGCCGGCGACGGCACGGTGTACATCCTCGACCGCGAGACGACGCAGATCGTGGCGATCGACGGTGCGACCGGGCAGGCCAGGTGGCGCTTCGGCGTGCGCGGCCTGGACGACGGCCAGCTCACGAGCACGACGGACCTGGCGGTCAGCCCGGACGGCGCGGTCGTGGCCGTCGGCGACAAGAACGGCCTGCGGGCGCAGCTCTTCGACGTCGCCGCCGCCGACGCCGTGGCCGGCGGCGCGCCCGCCGCTGGCGCTGCGGCAGGTATATGACCTCCGCAACCCCAAGTACACCCAGGGCGACGTCGTGCCGCGCCACGCGCGTGAACGCGCTCGGCGGCGACAGCGTCTTCCTCGGCGAGGCCGCCGGCGCGTGCGTCGTCACGGAGCGGGACGTCGCGTTCGCCATCGCGGCGAGCGCGAACAAGAAGACGATCTGCCGCGAGACCGTGACGCTGCCGCGCCTGCGCGCCGACACCCAGCAGTACTTCGCGCTGGCCGTCTCGAACCCCAACACCGGCAACTGCGGCCAGAAGCGCCAGGACCTGAAGACGAGCCCGGTCGTCGTGTCCTTCGAGGACAACGAGCTGCGGCAGGTGAAGACGGTCTGGCAGGCCGCGTCGAACGAGGATTCGGCGAACCCGGTGCTCTTCTCGCCGGAGTCCATCTCGATGCCCGCGCCCGGCGTCGTGTTCGTCCAGGACCAGTCGTCCCAGTTCCGGTTCTTCGACACGGACGGCAAGCAGCTCGCCACCGCCGCCAAGGACACCCAGGTGGGGGACTTCTCGACCGACTTCGAGTTCTTCAGCGTCATCCTGGGCGTCGGGACCGAGACGCTGGGCGAGGTGTACGGCTACTACCTGAAGATCACCCGCCAGGGACAGGGCCAGCCCAAGGTCGACGGCGGCATCGGCCGCTTCAAGACCGTCGAGAAGCGTGGGCGCGAGGGCACGGAGCGGATCATCGAGAGCGTCTGGACCGACCAGCTCGCGTCGTCGTTTCAGCAGATCGAAGTGCCGGCGATCAGCTTCAACCCGGTCAGCGGCGAACTCCTCGTCGTCCGCAGCGACCTGACGCCGCAGACCCGCACGTACGATGTCCGGATCGTCCGCTACGCGCCCGACGGCCGCCAGATCAAGCCGGAGTGGGACCTGCCCGACGACGGCAAGGGCAACCCGTACACGGACATGGAAGTCGGCCCGGACGGCCGGGTGTACGTCCTGGACGATCTGGCCGACATCGTGCGGGTGTACGCGGCCGACGGCACGTCGCTGCTGAACGTCCCCGTCGCCTTCGACGCCCGCTCCGTCAGCGGCGGCCCGGGCGGTGCTACCCGGCCGGTGACGGACCCGCGGATCCGCTGGGGTCCGTGTTCGTCCTGCGCGAGCCCGGTTACATCGAGCGCTACGCGGACGACGGCACCGTCACCGCCCGCTTCGACGCCCGCCCGCTGGCTTCTCCGACCCGACGACGCTGACCGACCTCACGGTCGACAGCGCCGGCCGGGTCTACGTGGCCGACGGCCAGTCCAGCCTGATCAGCGTCTTCGAGCCGTCCGCCGATCCCGACGCACTGGCCGTGCCCGAGGACCGCACGTGCACGTTCCGCGGCCATACAGCGGCAGATCCGCTGTCTATGCCGCTCGGCGCCTCGACCACCGTCACCTACACCCTCGACGGGCGCTGCGGCATCGGCGAAGAGCCGGCCGACATCGTCGTCGTCGTGCCGTACCTCTCCGAGCTGCAGCAAGGGGCGGATCCGTCCGCGACGACGATCACCGAGCTCAAGCTGTTGGCCGCACGCCTCGACTTCAGCCGCCACCGGATCGGCCTCGTCAGCTACTACAACACGACGGCCCTCGACCTGCCGCTGACCGGCGATCGAAGCGCCTACATGCGCGCCGTCGAGGACATCCAACGCTTCACGCCGGCCGCGCCGACCATTCGACCGCGGCTCAAGGACGCCATGGAAGAGGCAGCCGAACTGTTCGACACCAGCGGCTCGCGCCGCAAGGTGATGGTCCTGGACCGCGCCGCGTACTGCAGCGCCGCCAACGAGTTCTTCCCTGGCCAGTGCGCCGGGATCCCGCCGGCCGAGGACACGGCCGCCCAGATCCGGCTATCCGGGGTGACGATCATCGCGATCACGAGCTTCGGCGCGTCCGACCTGGCCAGCTCGGACGAGGACGTCATGAACGGCACGTACGCCGCCCACCGCCGGATGGTCCGCTACGGCGTCCCGGATCTCCTGGCCACCGGCTTCACGCTCACCAGCGCCGTCCCGGCGACGATGGACGTCGAGCCCGGCAGCCTCTCGGCCGCCGGATCGTGGCTGGCGCCGAACATGACGTGGTCGCACGCCTCGCTCGACGCGCCGTCCCTGTTCTCGGCCCGCCTCAAGCCGCGGGCCGCCGGCACGTGGCCCGTCACGGACGGCACGTTCGCCGAGTTCGTCGATGGCTGGGGCCAGCCGCAGCGCGTACCGTTCCGTCGCTGTCCGTCGAGGTCGTCGGCCCGCCGGCGACGGCCACGTCGCCGGCCACGTCCACCCCGCCGCCCGCCGCTTCGCCCACCTCCACCCGCGACGCCCGAGACCGTGCGCGTCTACCTGCCGTTCGCGGCTCGATCCCATGTGCTGGCCGCAGAAGGCGCGACAGGACATCGTGCTCGTCGTCGACGTCTCGAACTCGATGGCCGACGGCGGGCTGGCGACGGCCGTGAGCAGCATCCGCGCCTTCCTGGACGTCGTCGGCTTGGCGGACGGCACGGACCGCGTGGCGCTCGTCGACTTCGCCACCGAGGCGCGCGTCGCCGTGCCGCTCTCAAGCGACCGCGCAATGCTCGACGCCGGCCTGACCGGCCTGACGACACGCTCCGGCACGCGGATCGACCGCGGGCTCGAGGCGGCGACGGGCGTGCTGGCCGAGGGACGCCGGCCAACGGCCAAGCCGGTCATCGTCGTGCTGTCGGATGGCCGCCAGGTCGAGGCGCCGGAGCGCGCCGCCGCCGCAGCGGACGAAGCGCGCCGGGCGCACGGGATCGAGGTCTACGCGATCGGCTTTGGCGCCGACGTCGACCGCGCGCAGCTCGAGGCCGTGGCGGGTGATCCCGCCCGCGTCTTCCTGGCGCTGACCGGCGCCGAGCTGGCCGAGGTCTACCGCACGATCGCGGCGCAGATGCCGGGGTGCCCATAAGAACGAAGCCGGCCAACGCGGCGTCCCGGGACGCCGCGTTGGCCGGCACGGTCACGCCCTCACGGCGCGTTCGTCGACTCGTCCATCCCCGAAGCCCGGCGGGTCAGGAGGTTCAGCTCATCCACCGCCAACGGCCCTTCGACCCGCGCCGACAGGAAGCCTTGCGTGTCGAAGATGAACGTCCACGGGTCCGTGGTCAGGCCCCAGTCCTTGGCCGTGGCCGACATCTGGCTCGGGTCGGCGGGATCGCGTGATTCGATGTGGATGAAGTTGGCGCCGAGCTTCCACGCGGTTGCGGCGCGCTTGATCGGGTCGAGGGCGTCGCGGCACTCCGCTTCCGGACAGTTGCCCGGCGAGCTGAAGTGGACGACCGTCGCATAGCCGGAGACGACGCCCGAGGACACGCGCTTGTAGTAGAGGTCGTTGGCCGGATTCGGATCGGTCGTGAGCGCCGCCACCCCGCTGGCGTCCTCGGCGTACGGCGTCTCCCCGGTGGGCGGCGGCTGCCTGGCCGCCGGCAATTTCGTGCGCCCCGCCACCTGGAAGTCGGCCCGGGCGATGCCCTGCGTGCCGTCCATCAGCTGGACCGCCACGTCGACCGACCACGGGCCGGAAGCGTCGAAGTCCGTGTACGTCACCCATCGCCCGCCGCCGGTCAGCCCCGTCCGAAGAAGAGCGCCGGGCCGTTGGCGGTCCGCTGCGGGCCGCTGTCGCTTGGCGATAGAACGTCGTCTCGACGTTGCCGTTCTCGATCACCTCGCCGTCGTCCCTCTGAGCACGAACGCAAGGCGATCGGAGAACCGGGCCTGATGACGGATGTCTTGATCTCGATCGAGATCGCCTGCGCCTCGGGCGACGGGGTGATCCGGCTGAACGGGTCCTCCGTCGGCGGCACCGGCGTGACCGTCGGCGGGTCGGACCGGCAGCCGGCGACGGCGAGCGTCGGCCCGAGCGAAACGGTCGCCAGTGTGAGCGAAACAAAGCGCGATCGGAGTCGGGTCCCTGTCAGCTGATCCACCTTACCCTCCTCCTGTGACGCGTTCCAGCAGCGGAACGAGCTCGGCCTGCGTAGCGTTGCCCTCGAGCCGGGCGGCGACGTGGCCATCGCCCGTCAACACAAACGTCCTGGCTCGGTTTCGAGACCCCAGGCATCCATCTCGTCCGCCAGGACGAGCGGGTTGAACTGACTTGTAGACCTCGAGGTGGATGACGTTCACCCGGCCGCGCCACGCCGCGGCCACCGCCTTCACCTCGTCGATGACGGGCGTGCAGATGCGCGATTCAGTAGCCGGGCGTCGCAAAGACGACGACCGTCGGTTGCGCTGGCGACGGCCTCATCGACGGTCATGGCATCGGGCTCGGGGTCGGGCATCGGATCGCTCGTCAGCGCGGCGATGTCCGGGACGGTGGCCAGCGTCCGGTTCGCCGTCGGCGGCGCCATGTCGCCCACCGCCGGCGAGCGGGGCCGGCTGGCGACCTCGAACCGTACCCGGTTGGGCGCAACGGCCCGGCCATCCGGCAGCGTGCCGCTGATCTGGACCCCCCACGGCCCGGCGCGGTCGAAGCGCGTCAGCGCCACGTACGTGCCGGCCTCGCAGCCGCGAGGCGTAGTACGTCGCCGGGACGGTGTCCGTCTCCTCGGCCGACTCGCCTTCCAGTCGAAAGAACGTCGCCGTGGCGTCGACGTCGGGGAGGAGCCGTTGTCGACGCCAAGGACGGCGAACGCAAACCTGTCCTCGCCGACCGCCAGGTCGCTCGCCGCGATCGAGATCTGGATCGGAACGCCCGCAGTGCGTCCGCGGCGCCGTTGACGACGCCGCGGCTGGCCCGTCGCCGGCGGACGAGCCACTTGCGCGCCGTCCGTCACGGTCGCGCTCGCCGTCGGGCCGGTCGAATCGTCGGAACAGCTGGTGGCGACGCTTGCGACGGCCGTCGCAACGCCAGAGCCGCCAGCATCGCGGCCGGCGTCGGTCGGGCGCGGCGCCGCGCGACGGTCGCAACGCTGAGCACCGCCACGGTCAGCGCCACGAGGACGAGGATCGTCTGCCCTGCCGTGCCCGATGGTTGCGACGCCGCCGCCACGTCACCGACGCTGAACGTGTAGCTGCCTGACGTCTTGTGCCCGTCGGCGCGTCGTGGGCCGTCCAGGCGACGGTGCAAGCACCGAGCGGAAGGTCGTGCAGCAGGGCGACGGACATCGCGTGCGGGTCATCGGCGTCCACCCGGGTCGGGCCCTCGGTGACCTCGGCGAATGTGTCGTCGACGACGCTGATCGTGCTCTCCGGACCGAGCGGATCCGTGTACCGCACGGTGACCGTCGTCGGCGCAGGAAGGACGGCATCGCCCGGGGCGGGCTTGCTTTCGACGGTCTCGCTGTGCGCCGCCGCCGGCGCCGTCCGGACGAGGGCAAGCGCCCACGCCAGCAAGAGCACGGCGGCGGCCCGTCGGGCGAACGGCAGCCGGGTGCCGGCAGCGCCGGGGGCGCGGCGTCGTTCGCGGGACGGGCCGTCTTCAGGCGCCATGCTGTCGACCTATTCGGTGGCGGTCGGAATCGCGGGCTCGGTGGGCAGACCGGGCGTGGTCGGCAACGCGACGATGGTCGCCATGCCGGGCAGGCCGATTGGGGCGGTGTCCGTCAGCGCGGTCGTGTCCGTCAGTGCGGACGTGTCCCCGAGTCCGGTGTCCGCAGCCGGCGTGCCCGCTGTCGATCCCGCTGTCGATCCCGTTGTCGATCCCGTCGTCGTCGGGGCAGCGGCCGTCGGCGTCGGGGCGAGGGGCGGGGTCGTCAGCCAATCCTCGAGCTGGCCGAGATCGAAGCCGCTGACGATATAGATCGTCGTGCCGTCCTGGCCCATCACGTATCGGTCGCTCTCGCTCGTCAGCGGCGGATCGCCGACGATGAGCGTGTGCGCCGTTTCCGACACCGTGAACGTCACGGTCAGGGTCGGCGAGGCGAAGCCGTAGTTCGTCGCGTCGCGGCCGCCGGGCAGGGTGCGCTGCACGGACGGACTGGCCGTCCGCTCGACGACGCCGGCGACCTCGTCGTTCGTCGGCAGGTTGTCGACCTGCCACTTGCCGTCGACCAGCGCCAGCGTGTACGCGTTGCCGGCGCCCGACACCTCGACCTTCGAGACCGCCTTGGCGTCGAGCGCCCAGATCGGCCCCGGAGTCGGCGTCGGCGCGTTCGGGCCAACCTGCTTGCCGGTCTCGTTGCGCAGGCTGTAGGCCAGGATGACCATCGCGGCGAAGATCAGGAACAGGATGAGCGTCAGTCGTCGGTTCATCGTCCTCGTCCTTTAGCGGCGCTGCCACCAGACGTAGAAGCCGATCGCGGCGACGATCGCCGGGAGCAGCAGCGTGGTGACCAGGAAGATCAGGATCGGGCTCTGCGGCGCACGGAGCGGACGGTCGTCCGGCTCGGTCGCCCGGATGCCCATCAACTCCTCGTCCTGCGCCAGCCAGTTGATGGAGTTCAGCACGAGGACGATGTTGCCGCTGGCTTGGATCTGCTGGAGGATCGCATCCGCGACCAAGCTGGCGCTGCCGATGACGACGATTCGCCGGGTTCCTGCATCCGCGGCGCGTCCGCACCGGCCGCCGGCTCACCGGCCACGGCGAGGTCGAGCGGGCCGGCGGCGTCCACGTCGTCCTTCGTCGGCTGCGCATTCTCGACCTCGAGGGCCGCCAGATCCGTCTCGCCCCACGCCGCGTCGCTCGTCTTGGAGCAACGCCGACGTCGTCGTGCCGGACGGAGCGGTCGACGGGAGGACGATCGACCGGGCGCCGGGGAGGACGGTGAGGAGGGGCTCCGGGTTCGACATGTCGCTCGTGATCTCGTGGAACTGGAAACCTTCCTTCGAGATGACCGGGACGGCGGGGGCTCTGCAGGGCACTCGGGATCGAGCACGAGGTCGTTGCGGAGGCTCATGCCGTAGCGGTTCAGCAGCGGCGAGAGATCGGCCTTGTCCTGCGGGTCGGCGAGGGCGAGCACGCCGCCGCCGCCGGCGCTGAAGCTGGCCAGGCGCTCGAGCTCGGTGCTGTTGAACGGCTCCTGTGCGCCCGCGACGACGATGACGTCGGCGCTGAGCGTGTCGCTCGTCGCCAGCTGCACGGTGACGACCTTGCAGCCGTCGCGCTCGAGGGATTGGGCGATCCCGGCGTAGGAACGCTGGTCGGATCCCGTCGGGCTACTCATGGGCCGGACGTGAACGCCACGACCTTCTCCCGCGGACGGGTGACCTTGATGATCGCCCCCGTGATCGACTTCTCGTCGAACGCGTACACGACCTCGTGCCGGTCGCCCATCCGGACGACAACCTCGTTGTTGGTCAGGGGCTGGTGGATCGCCTCCTGCAGCGCGAGCGCCCGCTCCGGTTCGGCCCCGGCGTCGATGGTCGCGAAGGTGACGGCGTTGCCGTAGGCGACGTAGTTGTCCATGAGCCGCCGTAGGTCGGCCAGCGTCGGGCTGCCCGCCGCCATGACCGCCGTGACCTTGATCTGCTGGCCCTGGTCGCGCAGGTCATCAAGGATCGTCTTGGACTGGCCCGAGATCGCGAACCGCTGGTTCGTCGTCGTGTCGAGCTTGACGAATCGCTGCGTGCCGAGAATGTTGATCACGACGAGGATGCCGATGACCGACACCAGCAGCACGAGCGCGTTGCCGCCGAACCGCGCCTGGCGCGACCCGAACGCCGTGCGCATCTCATCGGCTCGGCCGAGGGGATACGCCAACAAGAGGACGATACCGGCGGCGCCGATCGCCAGCGGCAGCCAATCGGGGCCGGTGTTCGTCTGCCGCATGCCGAGCGCGCCGACGATCAGGACGAGGCCGACGGCCGCGACAGGTGCGACCGCGCTTAGCTTCACGCATCTAGCGCCACCTCCGGGACTCGAGGATTCGGGTGGCCAGGAAGAGGCACCCGATCGTGAACGTGACCATGTGGATGACGTCGCGCGGGTCGATGACCCCTGGCCGAAGTTGTTGAAGTGATCGGAGAGGCCGATGCGCTGATCGACTTCACCAACCATCCGCCGCTGGGAAGATCTGGTTCACGAGCGGGAGAAACCAGAGGATCGTGCTGAGCATGATCCCGACGAACGCGGCGATCGCCTGGTTTCTGCGTCAGGACGACGTGAGCACGCCGAGCGAAAGGAGCATCGCGCCCAGGAGGAACATGCCCAGGTAGCTGGCGAGCAGCGGCCCCCAGTCCATGCCCTTCTCGGCGTAACGCGCAGCAGGATGGCGACGTGCGCCAGCGTCAGCGACGTCAACCCGACGGCATGCAGATCGCGCCGACACTTCCCCCAGACGACCTGCCAGTCGTTCACCGGCGCCGTCATCAGCACCTCGAGCGTGCCCGTCCGCTGCTCCTCGGCCAGAAGCTTCATCGACAGCACCGGCGCCGCGAAGAGCATCACGGTGCTGTATAAGCCCAAGAGCTGCATCATCTCGGCTTGCTGGGCCCGGGCTGTTCAGGATGAAGCCGAACAGGAAGCCGCTGAAGACCATGAAGACCAGTCGCGACGACCCAGAAGACCGGCGACGTGAAGTACGACGCGATCTCGCGCGCGCGATCGTCCAGAGGTTACGCATCGCCGTCCTCCTCTCTCCACATCCGTGTCCGTCTCGCGATTTCGGTTTCGTCGACCCGTCCGCATCGGCCGTCAGCTCGAGGAAGATCCGCTCGAGCGACATGCCCATCGGCGTCAGCTCCAGCAGCGGCCAGCTGCGCCCGACGATCGTCTGGGCGATGCCGGCCCGGGGTTGCCCTTGGCCGTCGCCTTGACGAGGTAGCGCCCGTCGCCTTCGTGCGCCACGCCGGCAACGCCTTCGACGTCGGCCAGCGCCTTCTCGACCTCGCGCGCCGCCACGCTCGGCGCCACGACGACCCGCACCGCCTGCGCCCTGCCAGCTGGCTCTGCAGCTCCTCGGGCGACGCCGCCGCCACGATCTCGCCCCGGCTGATCACCAGGACGCGGTCGCACAGCTGCTCGGCCTCGAGAGGATGTGCGTCGAGATGATCACGGTGTGGTTGCCTTCAGCTCATGGATGAGGCTGCGGACATCCTGGATCTGGCGCGGGTCGAGGCCGATCGTCGGCTCGTCGAGGATGACGACGGGCGGATCATGCAGCACCGCCTGAGCGATGCCGACGCGCTGGCGCAGCCCTTCGAGCTGGCCGATCACCTGGTCGGCGCGGTCGTCGAGGTTCACCCGGCTCATGGCGCGCCTGACCGCATCGAGTTGCGGTTGGCGACGCCATGCAGGCGCGCCATGAAGTCAAGTAGCTCCAGACCGTCATGTCCGTGTAGAGCGGGGTCGTCTCGGGCAGATAGCCGATGTGCCGGCGCACCTCCATCGACTGCTCGATGATGTCGAAGCCCGCGATCGAGGGGCGCGGCCGCTCGTCGGCGGCAGATAGCCGGTCAGGAGCGCATCGTCGTCGTCTTCCGGCGCTGTTCGGTCCGAGGAAGCCGACGATTTCGCCGCGGTAGGCGTCGAACGTGATGCGCAGAGCGGGGCTCGGACCGTAGTAACGAGCCAGGTGCTTTGCCTGGATCATCACTTTCGGTCCTGGGCTGGTTGTGATTTCGCGGGCGTTCCCCCACCCGGTATCGCGGATCGCAGTGACTCGTGGAAC